>JAZDGN010000079.1:0-230384 GCA_043806875.1 Pseudomonadota bacterium | reverse complement strand
CCCCAGAACCTGGGATTGATTTTGTAGTACAGGGTTGTGCCAGGGATAATGAAACGTTCACATAACCTTTTTTTCACTATGGAGTCCTCCTGGTGTAACTTTCATCTGCACGGGTTTCACGGTTTGACACCAATTTGCATGTTGTTCCGGATGGCATCACATATCCTCCGGCAGAATGCCTGTGTGGTTTCAAGATCTGGGCCTTCCACCATGACACGCAAAAGCGGTTGTGTGCCTGAATAGCGCACAAGCACCCGGCCACTGTTGTTCAGTTCGGCCTCAACCGCAGAAATTTCATTGGCGATATCGGCTATTTTCATGAAATCAGGCCTGGATGCATCAACTTCAACATTCATGAGGATCTGGGGATAAACAGCCATTACCGATGCCAGTTCCGAAAGGGGCTTGCCGGTATCGGTCATGACCTCAAGCAGGCGTATGGCTGTCAGTATTCCGTCACCGGTGGAATGATGGTCGGCAAAGATCATATGGCCAGAATCCTCACCGCCCATGACAGCGCCGGTCTCATCCATTTTCTTTTTGACATCCCTGTCGCCCACGCCTGCAATGATGTGTCGGATGGCCTTGCTTTCAAGGGCTTTAGTCAATCCGATATTGCTCATCACCGTACTGACAACGCAGTTTCCGGCAAGCCTTCCCCTGTCCTTTGCCCAACCGGCACAGATGGCAAGAATCCTGTCCCCGGTAATCGTTTCTCCTTTCTCATCGACAGCAACAAGGCGGTCGGAATCCCCGTCAAATGCAAGACCGATATGGGCCCGGGATGAGAGAACAGTTTTGGAAAGGGTTTCTGTGTGCTGGGATCCGCAGTTTTTGTTGATGTTTCTTCCATCAGGTGTATTAAAAATAAAATTGACATCAAACCTGGGGCCCTCAAAAACAAGGGGTGCTACACTGCCGCTTGCTCCATTGGCACAGTCGATGACGATGGATACTCTTTCAGACACATTAACGGGGGTGTTAAACCCTTCAGGCCAGGTGTCTTTCAGGAACCTGGCATAGGTGTCAATGGCGTTGGGAAGGGGAGATATACGTCCGGTAACAGCATCCGGTCCAGGCTTTGCCACGGGGTCGGAGCCGGATTGAAAATCAATGATACAAGTTTCCAGTTCATCCTCTTCCTCATCTGTCAGCTTCCGGCCGTCTGCATTGAAGAATTTGATGCCGTTATCCTGATATGGGTTGTGTGATGCGGAAATGACAATCCCCAGCCCGGCATCGTCCATCCGTGATGTGAGGAAAGCTACCCCGGGGGTCGGGATGACGCCGGCCGTGAAAACATCCATGCCCATGGCTGCAATGCCGGCAGAGAGAGCAGACTCAAGCATGTCTCCCGAAGCCCGTGTATCCTTGCCGATAACAATGGATGCAAAGCCCTGTCTAAAAGCAAAAAAAGCTGCGGCGCGTCCTATGGACAAGGCCATCTCAACGGTAATGGGGTAGTGGTTTGCCACCCCCCGTATGCCATCTGTCCCAAATAATTTTCCCATGATTATTCCAATTGGAGTGAAACGTCTGATAGAATCTGGTTCTCAATGGTCTCAAGCCAGGCCTCTCCCGCAGCAACCGCTTCATCATCGAGGCCTTTTATGACACGGATATAATCCCTGCCGTAAACATTGATAGATTTATTGACGGCAGCAAGGAAAACTGCGGGAGGGGCATTTTGGACATGGCCCATGTTCTCTTTCTCCCTGTCAAAACGATCCCTGGCCCTGGGCCATATTGCAAGAACCCTGTCATGGTTACGCGTCAGATCCGAGATCTTCCCCTGGTTTTTTGCAAGGAGCAGTTCCCGTGAACGATTCAGCCTGTCGCAGAATCCTTCCAGGCGTTTTATCCTCTCCTGGATCCCATTGTCAATGGTCTTCAATAAACCTTGAACCAGCTCTGCTGAAAAAAAGTCAGTCACAAACAGGGAACGGACATGCTTGTACCAGTATTTCAATGCCATGAGACTTGCAATATATGAGCAATTACTGGTCCAGATGAGGCCGGTCTGCAGATAAATTCCCTCCTGCCTGGCAATTGAACCTGATTTTACTGCACCGCCGAAAATCAGCCGATCGGGCCTCAGCTCATCCTTTCTGCAGATGGTTCCTGCTGCTGTAACGCACCCGAAGGCTATTTTTCTGGGTCCCACAAGCCCGCCCTGCCCTCCCAGGAAAATGGGCCTGCTCCTCAGCATGACCCCCTGGTGGACATTGCCCAGTAAGGACGGTGTGGCTTTATCCTGGTTGGGGGTGTAATTAAAATGGATGAAGGAACTGCCGACCTCACTGTGGTCTGACCGGCTGGTCCCCCCCGCCATCAGGCAATCACAGAAGTTGATAAGACTTCCCAGGGTAACAAATGGGAACAGAATCGTCTGTTTAAGCCCTACAGTATGGGCGGCATTTGCCTGTTCTTCTAATATTGTGCCCTCCCGCACATGGGCACCGGAACCGAAACTGTTCTGCCCTGCAAAAGCCGCACCCTGGAAAAAACCTCCCTTGAGCCTGATATCCGGACCCAGGTAGGAATTCTCCAGGGTAACCGGGCTTTCGAACCCAAGGTGGCATCCCCTGGAGATGAGGGTGTCTGGTCCGAAAAGCCTGGTTCCGGGGTACAGGATGACATTGTCACCGGATATTCTCTCCGGTTTGACCTCATCATCGATCATGACGGAATCAGGACACGGAATCTGAACCCCTTTGTTTTTAAGAATGTCAATGGTTTTGGACCGAATCATCATCGGACAACACCCCTGGGTTGCAGTTTCTAAAATAGGCAAAGAATCAGATAAACCGGTATACCACCCCGCCCCAGGTAAGTCCTGCTCCGAAACCTACGAACAAAATAGTGTCACCGGACTTTCCGATGAGTTTTTGTTCCAGTGCCTCGTCAAGGGCAATGGGAATGCTTGCTGCTGTTGTATTCCCGTATTTCTGGATATTATTGAATACTTTGCTTTCATCGATTTTGAGCAGCTGCTGGTAGGCCTGATTGATTCTCAGGTTAGCCTGATGGGGAATGATAAGATCAATATCATTGATGGACAGGCCTGCTTTATCAAGGACCTCGTTGGTCACCTCCGGGAGCTTGCGGACAGCTTTTTTAAAGACAGCCTGTCCGTTCATGACCGGGTAGTACCTGGAGCTGTCCATTTCAAGACCATTGGGAAACCGCTGGGGAAGCCTGGATGCCGGAAGTTCTGTCCACAACAGTTCTGCGCCCCCTCCGTCGGCATGCAAGGCAGAGGAAAGAACACCAACAGCGTCATCGGTCTCAACGCCTTCGATGCACAGAGCTGCCGCACCGTCACCAAAGATGACTGAAACATCCCTGCCCCGGGTGGTTTTGTCAAGTCCTGTTGAGTGTATTTCGGCTCCAACGAGCAGAATCCTATTCGCAAGACCGCTTTTGATGTATGCGTCAGCTGTGGATAGACCGTACAGGAAACCGGTGCATTGCTGACGGATATCCAGTGCCGGTGTTGATTTGAGCCCTAATTTGTGTTGGAGAAGGCAACCCGATCCCGGGAAAAAAATATCCGGGCTGAGTGTTGCAAAAATGATGAAATCAATATCACCGGCTTTCCATCCAGCCCTTTCAAGGGCAATGTTTGCAGCTTCAAGCCCAAGGTCAGAGGCTCCCATTTCCTGATTTTCGGGTACCCAATAGCGTTGTTGAATACCGGTACGCTGCACAATCCACTCATCGGATGTTTCCATCATCCGGGTAAGATCTTCATTAGTGACGAGCCTGGAAGGAATTGCTTTTCCGGTTCCTCTGATGACAGCTTTTTTCATAGATCAATCCTTTAAATAGAAAGTATTCTCTTCAATCTGGTTGTATTTACAGTACTGGAACCCTATACCAATTTTTGCCCGAAGGCAAGATTCCAGGAAACTTTATCGGTCAGCAGATGGAAATCCCATGAAAAAATCTGGTAACGTCCTAGGAAAGGATATTTTTTTCTTGCTAAATTACAACCATATATTATAGAGAACTAACCAGGATAGGAATTGAATGCTTACGCATTTGCCTGAAATGGCCAATTGAGGCGGTAATGACATCACCCTACAGACTTCTGATTGTGGATGATAATGAAAGTATCCTGTCTTCTTTCTACGAATTTTTCAGCGCCCTTGAATACACGGTAAAAACGGCTGTTGACGGTCTGGACGCACTCAAGCTATTGAAAAATGACTCACATGGATTCCATGTGCTGATCACAGACCTGATAATGCCTAATATCAGCGGTGTGGGACTGATTTCCATTGTTAAAAAAAATTATCCTGAAATGAAAATCATAGCAATGACGGGGTGGGGGGATCATCCCGGGGCACTGGCATCGGAAGCCGATGCAGACATTGTTCTACATAAGCCCGTTAACCTGTTTAAAATTGAAGAGATGCTTGTTGACCTCCTTAACATCAAACACTGAGAATGCATATCCCATGAATCCGCCCATCATAGGTGTGAGCAAACAGATTCTTAAGATAAAGGAGCTGATCAAGCATGTGGCTGATACCTGTCTCAACATTGTGATTACCGGCGAGACAGGTGTTGGCAAAGAAGTCGTGGCCCATGCCCTGTACCGGGCGTCATCACGATCTAACAAACCGTTTGTAAAAGTAAACTGCGCCGCCCTTCCTGAAACACTGCTTGAAAGCGAACTCTATGGGTATGAACGCGGCGCTTTTACCGGTGCACAGAAGAAAAGACGCGGCAAGTTCGAGATGGCCCACGAAGGTGTCCTTTTTCTGGACGAAATCGGAGACATGCCACTGTCTTTGCAATCAAAGATCCTCCATGTTCTCCAGAGCGGCGAATTTTCACCCTTGGGATCTGAACATGAAATCAGGACTGATGCATGGGTGATAGCCGCTACCAATCAACAATTGGAGGAAAAAATCAAGAATAAGGAATTCAGGGAAGATCTCTTTTACCGGTTGAATATCATCAAAATTGAGATTCCGCCGCTCCGAGACCGTCCGGAAGATATTCCCCCTCTCGTTGATTATTATTCCAAACAGTACAGCGCCCAATTCCCTGACAAGGAAATTGAAAAGCCTGATAAGGAGACCATGGAAAAACTGTGCAGATTTCCATGGCCTGGAAATATACGGCAACTCCAGAACTCCATAAAAAAACAGGTTGTTCTCAATGACTGGGCTCAGGTTCTCGAAGAGCTTTCGCAGACGCTAATCGACCCTGGCCGTGATGTCGCGCCCGAACCTGCTCAACCTGAAAAGCCAAGGCGACCCATGCCGACATGCTCACCCTCTTTCATGACCGAGTTTTTTGATGTCTCCAAGAGTGCTGATCTGCTATTTGAAGACATCTCTCTAAAAAAAATTAAGAAAAAAGCCATGGACAAAGTGGAAAAAGAGGTGATCCGCTATGTGCTGGATCAGACCGGATGGAACCGGTCCAAGGCTTCCCGCATTCTAAAAATCAGTTACAAAACCCTTCTTGGCAAGATCAGCGAACTTGAAATCCAGGCCCCTGGCCGATAGAGCTTCCATCAACCAGGGAACCCGTGCCGCATTTGATATGACCTGATCCTACCGGATCAGAGAGAGCTGTCCTTTTTCCGTATCAAGATCCATCGTTATGGTTTCCTCCTCCTTTATTTCGCCTTTAAGCAGAGACATGGACAAGGGATTTTCCAGGAGCTGCTGAATGGTTCTCTTCAACGGTCTGGCCCCGAACACCGGGTCGTATCCTTTCTCGGCAATATAATTTTGAGCTGCTTCTGTAAGGATCAAATTGATTTTTCTACCACCCAGCCTTCTGTTGAGTTCGGCTATCTGGAGCCGGGCAATGGATTTAATATTTTCCCGTGACAGGGAATGGAAAATCATGACCTCATCGATCCGGTTAAGAAACTCTGGTCTGAAAGTATCCCTCAGGACCTGGAACACCTCCTGTTCAGCCCCGGGCCCCTGCTCCTGGATAATCCGGCTTCCCACATTGGAGGTCATGATAATGATGGTGTTCTTGAAATCCACTGTCCGGCCATGACCATCGGTCATTCTTCCTTCATCCAGTACCTGGAGCAGGATGTTGAAAACATCGGGATGGGCCTTTTCTATCTCGTCAAACAAAAGGACGGAATAGGGCCTTCTGCGTACAGCTTCTGTAAGGAATCCACCTTCGTCGTACCCCACATATCCGGGAGGTGCTCCGATAAGACGGGCAACCGAATGTTTTTCCATGTATTCGGACATGTCTATTCGAACCATGGCATCCTTGCTGTCAAAAATGAATTCCGCAAGGGCTTTGGCAAGTTCAGTCTTGCCAACACCAGTGGGCCCCATGAAGATAAAGGTGCCGATGGGACGATCAACGGGCTGCAGCCCGGAACGGGCACGCCTGACAGCGTTGGATACGGCATCAATGGCATTTCCCTGGCCGATGACTTTTTTTCGGATGTGGTCTTCCATATGAATCAACTTTTCCTGTTCCCCCTTGAGCATTCTGGAAACCGGGATGCCGGTCCATTTGGAAACAACATCAGCGATATCGGATTCATCAACATCCTCCTTGAGCATGCGCCATTCTTTCTGTATCTGATCAAGTTCCTTTTTTTTGGCATCCAGTTGCCTCTGTATCTGTTCAATGGTTCCGTATCTGATTTCAGCAACCTTTGCCAGATCACCATTGCGCTCTGCAACCTGGGCCTGGGTCTGATAACGATCTATCTCCTCTCTGAGCTTGCCTGTTTCCTGGATGAGTTTTTTTTCCGTATCCCAGTGAAGCTTCATGGGCTGGATTTCTTCCTTCATATCTGCCAGTTCCCTTTCAAGCTTAGAAAGACGTTCCTTTGAAGCTTCATCCTTTTCTTTTTTAAGGGCCTGACGTTCAATCTCGGCCTGGGTTATTTTTCGCTGAATTTCATCAATGGCCAAGGGCATGCTGTCGATTTCAATCCTGAGGCGGGATGCGCACTCGTCAATAAGGTCAATGGCCTTGTCCGGGAGGAACCTGTCAGCGATATACCTGTTGGACAAGGTTGCCGCTGCGATGATCGCTGAATCCTTTATTCGTACACCATGATGAACCTCGTATTTTTCTTTAAGCCCCCTGAGAATGGATATGGTGTCCTCAACCGTCGGTTCACTCGCAAATACCGGCTGAAACCGTCTTTCCAGGGCAGCATCTTTTTCGATGTACTTGCGGTATTCATCAAGGGTTGTGGCTCCGACGCAGCGTAATGTTCCCCTTGCCAGGGCAGGTTTTAGCATGTTGGAGGCATCCACCGACCCTTCTGCAGCACCGGCCCCCACCACGGTATGGAGTTCGTCGATAAAGAGAACCACCTCCCCCTGGGCAGCCTCCACTTCCTTGAGCACGGCCTTGAGACGGTCCTCGAACTCCCCCCTGTATTTGGCACCTGCAAGCATGGACCCCATATCAAGGGCTATTACACGCCTGTTCTTGAGGGTTTCAGAAACATCCCCTTCCACAATCCTCTGGGCCAGTCCTTCGACAATGGCTGTCTTTCCAACTCCGGGCTCTCCGATGAGTACAGGGTTGTTTTTACGGCGTCTGGACAGCACTTGCACGATTCTTCTAATTTCATCATCCCGGCCGATAACCGGGTCCAGTTTACCGGTGCGGGCAAGCTGGGTCAGGTCTCTTCCGAATTTTTCCAGAGCCTGGTATTTATCTTCAGGATTCTGATCCGTGATGGTCTGGCTGCCCCGGATTTCCTTTAATACGCCCAGGATTAAATCCCTGGTGATTCCTTGCTTTTTTAATAGATCCCCTACGGCACTTTTTGAATCGGCCAGGGCCAGAAAAAGATGCTCCTGGCTGACGTACTGATCCTTCATCCGTCCAGCTTCACTAAAGGCTGTATCCATTACTTTGTTGGATTCTTTGGAGATATATACATCTCCTCCTCCGGTGACCTGGACCAGTCTGCTCAGGACTTCATCCGCATCCCGTGAGACCTGGTGAACGGACCCATTGATTTTTTTTATAATGGATACCGTAATCCCATTTTCCTCTTCCAGCATTGCCTTTAAAAAGTGTACCGGTTCTATGGCTTGATGGTTGTATCGGGTAGCCAGGGCATGGGCCTGCTGAATTGTTTCCTGGGATTTAACAGTCAGTCTGTCGAATTTCATTTTTTTTCTCCTTCATGAGTTTTTTCATATTTGTAGATATAATAATGCAAACGCGGCTGCTGTCAAACCCGGAGACTAACTATTTCTATGCTTTTGTGGGTAATGGATTCAGCAGATTTTTGAGCGCTGAAAAAGATGAAGGTAATAAAGAGGTAGTGGGAAATCCTGTCCTGCATTATTCTCCGGCAGGACAGGATTAGCTTTATACTAACCATGAATCGCCCTGCCGGTTCCCTTGAAACTGATTTCGCCCATGATTTCAGCAAGGGTTGGGTGGGCGTGGATTGTTTCGGCCACCTGCCAAAGTGAAAGCCCGTTCCTTACTGCAAGGGCTCCTTCCGCAATCAGGTCGGTAGCATGGGGTCCAATGAGATGGACTCCCAGGATTTTTCCGGTTTCCCGATGGCTGACTACTTTTCCTTCCCCGGCGATTTCACCCATGGCCTGGGCTTTTCCAAGGGCCCTGAACTGTACGGTGGTGCACTGGGCATCAATTCCCTTTGCCAGTGCCTGTTTTTCCGTTAGACCCACATCGCCGATTTCCGGCATGGTGAATACAGCACCGGGAATGGCATCATAGTGCATTATAGTCGCCATTCCCATGGCGTTTTGGGCTGCAACCATACCCTCGTGGGAAGCCACATGGGCCAGCATCACCCGTTGGGGACCCAGGATATCACCAATGGCGTAAACCCCTGGAACTGATGTTTCCATGCTGGCGTTAACCGGAATCCATCCCCTGGGATCGGTTTCAAGACCCAGGTTTTCGAGGCCCAGACTCCTGGACAGGGGGGACCTTCCGATGCATACGGCCATGGTCTCCACATCAAGGACCTGTTCCTTGACCAAATCCCTCTGGTTGTCAAAGGGGGATCCCCCCACAAACACCTTGAGCCTGTCACCGTGTTTTTCGGTTCGGGTAACTGCCCGATTGGTGATGCATGTAATTTTGCTCTTTTTCATCTCTCTGAGAAGCACCTTGGAACAGGCATCATCCACTGAATCCAAGGGCAGCAAACGATCCATGGCCTCCACCACCGTGACTGTTGTACCAAAGGCGTTGAGAATAAATGCAAACTCGCAGCCGATCACACCGCCCCCCACGATAACCATGGACCTGGGAAGGGTGTCCAGGCTCAGAAGATGGTTGCTGGACAGGATTACCCTTCCATCAAAGGGAAATGCAGGCAGATTCAGGGGTTCGGTGCCGGTGGCCAGAATCAGTTTGTCAAAGGGGACATCGGTTTCATTGCCGGTATCTGATACCACACTGGCCATTGAGCTTCCCTTTACATATCCTCTGCCGGACATGAATCGTACTGAACTTTTTTTAAGAAGGGCGTGGATTCCCTGGCGCTGGGTCTCTATAATCCTTTTTTTTCGCAGCATCAGCCGGCTCATGTCGGTAACAGGAGAGCCTGGACAGGTAATACCATAGGATTCTGCATCCTTGAATTTCAGCACCAGGTCTGCAGTTGTTTTCATTATTTTGGAAGGGATGCAGCCCCAGTTAAGGCAGGTGCCTCCAACGTGTTCTTTCTCGACCAGTGTTACATCAGCCCCCAGGGCTGCTGCCCTGAGTGCAGCGACATAGCCGCCGGGTCCTGCACCGATAATGACGATTTTCTGTGACATGACGTCTATCTTCTCCATGAAATTGGAAGGGTTGTTGACAATGGGTCCTGCCCAGCTCAATACCATATTCTTACAGATTTTGGTACCATAAAAATACTACCGGATACCAATAATTTTTTGTATCAAATTGAGTTTTTCATTATTATTTTAAAAAATATTTGACATTATCGATATTTTCTTTTAACAGTTCTTTAAACACATCGATACCTGGAATGATTTTTCATCTTAGACATTAGTTTTGTTCCTTAACCCTTTTTTTTATGACGTTCACATGAAAATCGATAAAATCAATATTCAGATAATCAAAGAACTGAGACAGGGACGAAAATCTTTCAAACAGATCGCCGACAAGCTCGCCATCACAGAGAATACGGTCAGGTCAAGGGTTACAAAATTGACCGACCAGGGCGTCCTTGACATCTGCGGACTGGTGGATCCGTCCTACATTCCCGGCCACAGGACAGTCATCATCGGCATTAAACTTAAAGAGATGAACCTGGTGGAAAAGGGAGAAGAGATTTCCAAACTCAGGGGGGTTATCTCTGTAAGTGTTGTCACCGGCCGTTTTGATCTCATTGCACTGGTTCTGTTCAAACAGGGTTTTGGTCTTCTGGAATTTTACACAGACGAAATAGCCAAGGTCGAGGGAATAACCTCTGTTGAAACATTTGTCATCTATAAATCCTATAACCTCATGGTTCCCTATGTTCTGTAGCGTTGATCCACTGACACGAAAGGAGTGTTTCTTATGTCCATAGAACGTTTGTCGACGCCCCTCAATGCCTGGCACAGGAGCCAAGGTGCAAACATGGCAGATTTCGGTGGCTATGACATGCCCCTGTGGTATCCGGCAGGCGTAAAAAAAGAGCACCTGGCTGTCCTGGAATCAGCCGGTCTCTTTGATACCAGCCACATGGCCTGTGTCATGGTTTCCGGTCCGGGTGCCTTTGCATTGCTTCAGCGCTGCCACACGCGCGATCTTCTCTCCCTGAAAACCGGCAGGTGCGTTTATGGAGCAGTGCTGAATTCAAAAGGCCACGTCATTGACGATGCCATCGTTTACCGGCTTGCGGAAACGAATTTCATGGTTTGTGTCAATGCCGGAATGGGAGCTGTGGTTGCGGAGCATCTGGCAAGTAACAGACTCCAGCTTGACGTTGACATTCAGGACATGACAGGCAAAATCGGTAAAATAGACATCCAGGGAAGGCAATCAGCCAGAATTCTGGCCAAAATTCTCAAGTCCCCGGAATCTGTTTTCTCCGCCATGCCCTACTTTTCCTTTAAAGGCCACTTCAATTCCCAGAATCCATTGAGTACACAGGTCCGCCTCAAGGATGACACACCGGTTCTGCTCTCCAGGTCCGGATACACCGGCGAATTCGGGTTTGAACTCTTTCTGCCGGAACCTGCCCTGGTCAGCGTATGGACACAGCTTCTTGCCGCCGGAGAACCGGAAAGGATCACTCCGTGCGGTCTTGGAGCCCGTGACTCTTTGAGAACCGGCGCGGTTCTGCCCTTGTCCCACCAGGATATCGGTGCCTGGCCATTCATTAACCACCCCTGGATGTTTGCCCTGCCTCTGGTATCGGACGCCAAAAGCTTTACCAAGGAGTTCATAGGCAGAGACGCCCTGATGAACCTTTCAGCCATCGAGTACACCTATGCATTTGTGGGAAAAGATCTGAGAAAAGTAGGTACTGGCGAGGACACCCAGGTAATCGATAACGCGGGAACTGTAATTGGCCGGGTTCTGTCCTGTGCTACGGATATGGGAATTACCTGGCACGAAAACAAAATTGTAAGCATTGCAACTCCTGGCCTTCCCGAAAACCTTGTCATCAAAGGGCTCAGCTGCGGTTATGTCAAGGTCGACAAGTCCCTCGAGGCGGGCGCCCCCCTGATACTTCAGGAAAAAAAGAGACAACTGCCGGTTATTATTGTCAATGACATTCGTCCGGACAGAACGGCAAGGAAGAAACTATCAGATTTTATTTGACAAACACAGAATTATCAAAGGAGATGCCACCATGAAAGAGATCAATGAATTGAATTTACCCGGGACCATCCGATACACCAAGGATCACGAGTGGGCCAGATCCGAAGGAGCTATGGTCACTATCGGCATTGATGATTATGCCCAGGATCAGTTGGGGGAAGTGGTTTTTGTGGAACTGCCTGAAGTCGGAGCCGAGCTCTCAAAAGGAGACCAGTTCGGTACCGTTGAGTCGGTAAAAGCGGTATCCGAAATGTACATGCCGGTTTCCGGCACCGTTGTTGAAATCAACTCCAGCCTGGAAAGTTCCCCCGAACTGGTAAACACCTCTCCCTATGACACCGGCTGGATGGTCAAGATCACTCCTGCTGATGTTTCGGAACTTGACAGTCTCATGGATAAAACAGCCTATTTAGCCATGCTGAAAGGATAGATATCATGCGTTATCTGCCGCATACACCTGAGGATATCCAGCAGATGCTGGCCAAGGTCGGCTGCACCAGTCTGGATGATCTGTTTAAAACCATCCCGGAAACTTTACGGGAAAAAAGCGGTTTGTCTCTGCCGGGTGCCATGACCGAGTGGGAGCTGGATTCCCACATGGACAGGCTTGCACAGGCAACGGCCTCAACACCTACGACAAAAATGTTTATCGGCGCCGGGAGCTACTGCCACCATATTCCGGCTATTCTGCCTTACCTCCTGGGAAGGGCGGAGTTCCAGACCGCCTACACACCCTATCAGCCTGAAATCAGTCAGGGTACACTCCAGGGAATTTACGAGTTTCAGACCCTGATTACCGGTCTTCTTGGCATGGACATTGCTACAGCCTCCCACTACGATGGTGGAACTGCCCTAACCGAAGCTTTGCTCATCGCCCTTCGGAAAAAGAAAAAAACCAAGGTTGCCATTTCTTCCCTGGCCCATCCTCATCACCGGCAGATCATCCAGACCTATTTGAAACCCACAGGTAACGAACTGATCGAAATTCCGTCCCTGCCCGACGGCAGAACGGATCTGGGCTGGCTCAAAGACCGGGATGACATTGCAGGCGTCGCTATCCAGTCCCCGAATTTTTTTGGTGTAATTGAAGACCTCAAAACCGCAAAAGCCGCAAGTGAAGCAATCAATGCCCTGCTCATCGTCTCATTTACCGAAGGCATGGCCTATGGCCTTCTGAAAAAACCGGGCTCCTACGGTGCTGACATGGTTGCAGGCGAAGGCCAGAGCTTCGGGATTCCCCAGTCTTTCGGCGGACCAGGCCTGGGCCTTTTATCCGGCACAAAGGACTTCATGAGGGAGCTTCCGGGCCGAATCGTCGGCAAGGCAAAGGATAACAACGGTAAGGATGGGTTTGTTCTTACCCTGTCCACACGGGAACAGCATATAAGACGGGAAAAGGCCAGTTCCAATATCTGCTCCAACAATGGCCTCAATGCCATGGCTGCGGCCATGTACCTCGCGACAGCTGGAAAATCCGGTCTCAGGAAGATTGCCCAGATCAACCATGACAAAGCTGTATTTCTCAAACAATGCCTTGAATCCTCTGGGTTCAAGCTCGCCTTTTCCGGACCGTTCTTCAACGAGTTTGTTCTTAAGGCACCTATTGCATTCAAGGAAAAACGCGGGAAACTTCTTGAGCAGTCCGGTATCGTTGCCGGCCTTGACCTGAAGGCCTATTACCCGGATCTTGACGGCCATTTTCTTTTCTGTGCCACTGAAGTCAATTCAAGACAGGATATAGAGACCCTGGCAAGGGAGGTGAAATAATGACATACGCAGCCCATACCACCGGCACCACCGGACTGATTTTTAATGAACCTCTCCTGTGGGAAAAAACAAAACCCGGACGGTGCGGCATATCTGTTCCGGCCTCTGATGTTGATCAGTCCCTGCTGGCCCCTGATCTTACCAGCTCCGAAGGACCTGATCTCCCTGAATTGGGTGAACTGGATATTGTCCGTCACTATACGCGCCTTTCCCAGTGGAATTTCTGCATCGACTCTGGAATGTATCCCCTGGGTTCCTGTACCATGAAATACAACCCCAAAACCAATGAAGTCCAGGCCTCAAGGCAGGGATTCATGGGAGCCCATCCCCTGTGTGACACGCAGCTCTCCCAGGGGGCCCTTGAAATGATGTACCGCCTGGAACAGTTCCTGGCAGAAATCACCGGGATGCATGCCGTAACCCTTCAGCCTGCTGCAGGAGCCCATGGCGAACTTGCAGGAATGCTGGTTATCCATGCCTGTCATGCCAAAAGGGGACGGCAGAGGTCCAAGATTATCATTCCGGATACGGCCCATGGTACCAACCCTGCCAGTGCAACCCTGTGTGGCTACAGTTCTGTAAACATCAAATCCGGTCCAGAAGGGGTTCTCACACCCGAGGCTGTCGCTGCAGTGATGGATGAGGACACGGCCGGCATTATGATCACCAACCCCAATACCCTGGGCCTCTTTGAGAAAAATCTTGCAGAAATCTGTGATATCGTTCACTCAAAGGGCGGCCTGGTCTATGGTGATGGTGCAAACATGAATGCCATCATGGGTATTGTCAAACCCGGCAAGATCGGTATTGATGTTATGCATCTGAACCTTCACAAAACCTTTTCAACACCCCATGGCGGCGGAGGACCAGGTGCGGGGCCCATTGCAGTGACCCGGGAACTGGAACCTTTTCTGCCTGTCCCCAGGGTTGTCAAGGATGACGGTGGATACCGGTTTGTTCTTGATAGACCCGATTCCATCGGAAGGCTTCTCACCTTTCACGGTCACTTCGGCATTCTGATCAGGGCCTACTCCTATATCTGCTCCATGGGTGGTGAAGGCCTTAAAAAAGTGAGTCAGCTTGCTGTTCTCAATGCAAACTATATCAAGGAAAACCTGAAATCGGTTCTGGACCTTCCCTATGATATCCCGTGCATGCACGAGTGTGTGTTTACCGCCAAAAAACAGGAGCCGACTCACATTTCCACCCTGGATATCGCCAAACGGCTCATGGACTACGGTTTCCATCCGCCAACCATCTATTTTCCACTGGTTGTAAACGGTTCCATCATGATCGAACCGACGGAAACCGAATCCAAGGAAACCATTGATCAGTTCATTGAGGCGGTCCGGTCCATTGCAGTAGAAGCCCAGGAGAATCCTGATCTTCTCAGGACAGCCCCCCATGTTTCCAAAGTAACCCGGATGGATGAGGTGAGTGCGGCCAGGAAGCCATGCCTCAGGGGATAGATACTGTGACTGTGGTTATGAAAAATCAGGTCGACACCATTATGACCGTCGACCTGGGGATAGCAGCCTATGTCCGGGTCTTTGACCTGCAGCAGCAGATCGTTGCTGCAAAAATCAAGGACCCGGAACTACCGGATATTGTACTGGTACTGGAACATCCTCCCGTGTTTACCCTTGGGAAACGGGGCGGCAAGGACAATCTGGTCGTTTCAGAACCCTGGCTGTCCAGCCGGGGAATAGAAATTGTACAAACCCAGCGCGGGGGAAACATAACCTACCACGGTCCAGGCCAGCTCGTCATGTATCCCATCCTTGATCTGAACCGTTCGAGAACCGGGGTCGCTGATTTTGTAAATACCCTTGAGGAGACAATGATCCTTGCCTGCAGGCAGTTCAAAGTGCCGGCGATCAGAAATTCTCTCAATCACGGAATTTGGGTTGGTTCAGCAAAAATCGGCAGTATAGGCCTCACCATAAAGAAAGGTATTTCTTTCCATGGTATGGCGTTGAATGTGGCGATGGACCTGGAACCTTTTTCCTGGATCAACCCATGCGGTCTCAGGGGGGTCCGAATGACATCTGTTGCCAGGGAAACAGGCATTGCCGGCAGCACCCTGGATTCTGGGCTGATGTCAAGGATAAAACAGTCTATATTGGAACACTTTGCTGGCCTATGTCAGCGCAGCATAGCTCCGGAATCGTCCCTTGAGTTTATAAACCGCTTCACCCTGTCCGTCTGACAGGATCTGGAGAAACACCATGACCGGCAGGGGCAGGGAGACTGCTCTGTTTCTGCCTTTTCAATCCGGAGTACCCCAAGATGCAGACCCTTGAAAAAAAAAGGATTCCTAAACCTGCCTGGCTAAAGCGCAATCTTCCTAACAGTCCCGACTATGAAAACGTTAGACGGTTGCTCCGTTTATCAGGACTCAATACCGTGTGCCAGGAAGCCAAATGCCCGAACATGTGGGAGTGCTTTTCAAAAAAAACATCAACCTTCATGATCATGGGTGCTGTGTGTACGAGGGACTGCAGGTTCTGTAACGTTGCTACCGGGACCCCTGGATTGCTGGACCCCCAGGAACCTGTCCGGGTGGCCACGGCGGCCAGGGATCTCGGACTTGAGTATGTGGTGGTAACATCCGTCACCCGGGATGATCTTAAAGACGGTGGTTCCTCACATTTCAGCTTTACCATCAGCGAGATACGATCCCTTATGCCCGAAGCTGGAATCGAAGTTCTTATCCCTGATTTTCAGGGTAATCCCGAATCCATTGACAGGATCATCAAAGCACGGCCCCAGGTGATCAATCACAATATAGAAACTGTTCCCTCCCTGTATTCCAGGGTCAGGCCCCAGGCTGACTATCAAAGATCCCTGTCTCTGATGCGCCGGGTTTCCCAGGCTTCTGATCCCCTGCCTGTTAAATCAGGCATCATGGTGGGTCTCGGGGAAACCCTGGATGAACTGGTGACTACCTTTGAAGACCTTTTGAATTCAGGATGCAGCCTTTTAACCATTGGACAGTATCTCCAGCCATCCCGTAACCATCTCCCAGTAGATAAATACTATCCCCCTGAGGAGTTCTCAAGCCTCAAGGAAAAGGCCCTGGAGATCGGGTTTGCCAATGTTGCCGCAGGTCCCTTTGTCCGCAGTTCATATCAGGCCCAGGCCCTGTGCACCCGAGCCCGTCTTGACCTTTAGCCCGATGTTTCATTGATGGAAAACCATACCCGTTGATATGACGGATGGAACCTTTCTGGGTTGTCCGAAAGCACAAGTTGAAATCCAAAGAATTTATTTAAGCAGGGAGTTAGTCCGGCTGTTTTTTTGTATTGCTTTGTAAAGGATTCTGGTTTAATAATGGGGCCTACAATCCAAGGGATTGGCCGTTACTAACTGTTCTCAGTAAGGATTTCAGACCATGTTTTACGAAGCCATCTACAAGCCTCAACAGACAGACCGCCTGAGTGAAAGGGCCAAGATATTTATTGGGAAACGCATTGCTCTCCAGGATGGGGGCAAGGAACAGCTCGTTCCTGGAAAATTCCAGGTAGTCTATATTGCATCCCCCAATATTGGATTGATCCCCAACACAGATCTTGACAACATCATCAGCATCCCCAACAACAAATGGACTGAATTGAGCGAATTCAACCGGACCTTGATTTAGCAGCCTTTTTTTACAATACTCTCTGCAGTACTGATCTCGATATAGGAAGCCCCCTGGGCAGCGCCGAAATGTCCTGACAGTACCGTTATCAGGCTGGCCGCAGTAAGATACTTCCTGTCAATGAGTCTTTGTATGGCTCCTCTCAAAGGCCCTGAAGGGTCGTCTGCCTGTTCGATACAGTGGGCGATTACCCCGAAGGACAGAGCCAGTTTCCTCATTGTCTTTTTGTCATACACCTGGGCGAAGATGGGGTTGTCTCCGCGGTATGCGGATATTTCCCGGATGGTGTCACCCGAAATAGAGTCCGCCACAATGGCCTGGGTATTGAGACGCATGGACGCTTTGACAGCAGCTTTGGCGAGATAGGCTGTTATCTTGTTTTCCAGGGAATAGGGAACATTGATGAACATGCTCCTGCTGGATTCAACTTCCATGGCAATTTTGGCCATGGTGATAACGGCCATTACCGGATATTCACCGTTGGCGGTTTCTCCTGACAGCATCAGGGCATCAGTCGAATCAAGACAGGCATTTGCCACGTCCGATACCTCTGCCCGGGTCGGCCGTGGGGATTTGATCATGGAGTGGAGCATCTGGGTTGCGACAATTACCGGTTTTCGTTTTTCAATGCACTTCTTGACTATTTTTTTCTGAATCAGGGGAATCCTTTCGGCTGGGATCTCAACAGCCAGATCCCCACGGGCGATCATGATGCCAAAAGCGTAATCCAGAATTTCATCCAGATTTTCCACCCCTTGGCTGTTTTCTATTTTTGCGATAATCTTGATGGAACTATTTTTCTCGTCCAGAATACGCTGAACTGCAAGGACATCTTCCTTGTGTCTGACAAAGGAATGGGCTATGAAATCAACATTCTGGTCAGCCGCAAACCGGATAAACCCCTTGTCTTTTTCACTGAGGGCGGGCAGGGTTACATGGACCGAAGGGATATTCACACTTTTCTTGCCGTAAATAACGCCATCATTTTCCACAAAACAACTCAGGTACTGATCGTCTTTTTCCATGACCGCCAGGGCAATGGCACCGTCATCGATTAGAATGGAACTCCCCACAGGAACGTCCCTGACAAAGCCCTCATAGGAAACATGGATGATATCGTTAATGGACATTACGCCCGGGGCTCCCTTGATCCGGATGGTGTCGCCGTAAGAAACCTTGAGGGGCTCGGCCATATCACAGGTTCTGATTTCAGGTCCCTTGGTGTCTATGAGAATGGCGATTTTGTCCGATACCATTCTGACGTTTTCGATAACCTTGAGAGCTTCATCGTAAGTCTGGTGCGCTGTGTTGAGCCGGACCACATCCATCCCTGCCTTGTGAAGCTGGGCCAGAAAATCGGGTTCACAGTTCTTGTCGGAAATGGTCGCGACTATTTTGGTTTTTTTAATCATGGCTCCCTCCTTGGTGAACACAGTCTGATGATCAGGTCATCCAGCAGAATGGCCGGATCTGATCCCGATGATTTCAGCCTGAGATCCACCTGATTGACCGCAATGATGGATTGGATCAGCTCATCCATGGAAAATTTATCTGATTTTACAAAGGTCTGGAAAACAGGATACGTATTTTTAGGATTTGGTGCAATGAAAAGATCTGAGGATGTCCCTTTTCTAATTTCCGGATTTTTTGGATCAGGGAAATCCAGGGCAATCTGCCAGTTGTCAAGGGTCTGTTTCAACTCCTTGTCCGATTCGAGAATAGCAGGCAGCGTTGATTGTCTGAAACGGTTGTAGTCATATCCAGGCATCCAGCAGCGCTTGTCCCCCGCGCTTAGAATAAATTGCTTGGCAACGGTAAGCCGCCTCATTGTATTGGCCAGGGCAGTAAGAATCTGCAGCGGGTGAAGACCCGCCTCAAGAATGGATTTTGCGTAAAATAACGCTTTTGAGGTATCCCGGTCAGCCACGGCATTGGTCAATTCATAGATGGCATCTTTTCGGGTACGTTTGACCAGAGCATCAACGTCACCCCTTGTTATCTGGGGCCGTTCCCCGCAATAGGCGATGAGCCGTTGAAGATTTTCACATAACCCTTCAGGATTAAAACCGATTTTTTCAAACAGGAGTTGCCCCCCTGCCCTGTCCATGGTCTTACCTGACTGGAACAGGATCTGCTCCATAGTTTTTCTCATCAGGGTTTCCTGCTCCATGAGATCGGCCTGCCGGCTTCCCTCGGGTACGGTGCAGTCAATAGCAAGCCCCTTTGACTTAATGGTCTTGAAAAAGCTTTTGCGTTTGTCCATGGAAGGGGTTGTCATGATGAGGAAATGACCTTCGGGGAAACCCTTTTCAATGCTGGCCTCCAGGGTTGCCACATCATCTGTTGAATACCCGGAACTCCCAGTGGTGGAATAAAAAATAGCCTGTTTAATGGCAAGGACCAGTTTATCCAGCATAAAAGAATAGGTATGAAGGCGTTCTATCAGTCTGGGGATCTGGGCTTCTTCACCTTCCAGGAGTTCATATCCCAGTTCCTTTTCCTTAGCGGTGAGAAGCTTATCAACAATGGTATCAAATGCCTGGCGGCACAGGTAATCATTGCCCCATATCAGAACTGCCTGGGGAATGGTGTTGACGGGAAGTGTCTTCAGGTGACCTGACAGGTCCTGGTGCTTAAGTTCTGTCATGCCCTCTGCCATTGAGATAGACCAGCATTGCCAGGGCAATAACAACCATGATGACGCCGATACCCTGGGAAAAGGAGAGCCAATTAACCAGGAAGAATCCCCTGGGGTCTCCCCGGAACACCTCTACCAGAAACCGTTGGGTTCCATACAGAAGAATATAGACCCAGAAGACCATACCTGAGAAACGTTTGCGTTTTTCAAGCCAGAGGAGAAACAGACATAGGCACAGGTTTGTGGCAACCGAATAGAGTTGGGTGGGATGAAGCATGACTCCCAGGGGAGCCAATGAATCAGGGTCGGAAAATGTAATGCCCCATGGCAAGTCGCATTCTTGTCCATAACAGCACCCTGCAAAAAAGCATCCGATACGTCCTACGGCGTGTCCCAGGGCAATGGCAGGGGCCAAAAAATCTGCTGTGTGCCAAAGTCTAAAACCCCTTCGCACCACATAGATCATGGTGCAGACAAGGGCACAAAGGAACCCTCCGTAAAACACAAGGCCACCGGTCCAGATTTTGAAAATGGATAGGGGGTCTGCGGCATACACCAGAAAATTCTGCAGAACATAGGCAATCCTGGCGCCCAGAATGCCGGATACCAGGATGACAAAAAACAGGTCGGTGACAAATTCAGGGGTAAAACCAAAAACCTTGGCCCTGCGGCTTGAGAACCAGACAGCACTCAAAAACCCCAGTCCCACAAACAATCCATAACTGTACAGGGTGATGTCACCGATTCTCAGTATTACAGGGTGCACGGCCGGTCCTTACCTCTTAAAGGTCAGAAATTTTATTAAACACCACATGGTAAAGAAATATTGCCATACCGATACTGATGGCGCTGTCTGCAATATTAAAAGAAGGCCAGTGATGATTTCCGATATAAAAATCTAGGAAATCGACTACCTGGCCGAAACGGAATCGGTCGATGAGATTTCCCACGGCCCCTCCGAAAATACCGGCCAGGCCGCAGGAGAGCAACAGATGCCGCTCCGATGTCTGGCGGTAGAACCATAGGATCAGACAGGCCACCAGTGAAGATACAATCAGAAAGAAAAAAGTCCGTATCCCGGGGGAGTGTCGGGCAAAAAGCCCGAAAGCCCCTCCGGGATTGAGCACATGAGTAATGTCAAACAGTCCGGGAATAACGGTAATCGACTCATGGAGCACCAGTGTTCCGGTAATAACAGCCTTGGTGACCTGGTCCAGGATGATGACGCTGCCGCTGATTAAAAGCAGCCTGAATACTGCCCCTGCTGCAAATACTGTATGGATTTTGTCCGACATGCCGGCCATAATTATAGGATCTTCTCCAATGAGGATACACACCGCCCACACGCACCGGCATGCTCAGGGTGGTCACCAACGGTAGTATCATATTTCCAGCACCGCTCGCATTTTTGGCCGCCTGCTTTGGAAACTCCGACAAAAAGTCCTGGAATTTCTGTGCTGGCAAACCCGAGTCCTTGTTCGGAATCAGTCAGGGATGCACAGGACACGATGAATATGTCTCTTAAATCATCGCCAAAGCCGGAGAGAACCTGGGCAAGTTCGGGATCGGGTACCCGGATCCGTACGCTGGCATCCAGGGCGTGACCGATGAGTTTTGTAACCCGTGCTTCTTCCAGTGCCTTGGTCACCTCGGCCCTGACCCCGAGAATTTTTCCCCATACCCTGCCCAGGGCGTCGTCCTTCCAGGCGTTATCGGCAGTCGGACGACTGGAAAGGTGTACGCTGACCTGTTTGTTCTTGTGGACCGGCATATGTTTCCAGACTTCTTCAGAGGTAAAGGGAAGGATGGGGGCCATGAGCCGGGTAACGGCGTCAAGGGTAATGTGCATGACGGTCTGGGCATCTCGCCGTGCAGGATCCTGATCTGGAGAAGTGTAAAGCCTGTCCTTGATGATATCCAGGTAAAATGCTGACAGGTCAACCACGCAAAAGTTATGGAGTGCGTGGTAGATGGTATGGAATTCAAAGGTATCATAGGCCTTGATGGATTTGTCCAGGAGCTGATGGAGCTGGTGGAGAATGAACCGGTCAAGGCCTGCCATCTTGGTGACATCCCTCATGTCCGTGTCCGGGTTGAAATCGTACAGATTCCCCAGCATGAACCGACAGGTGTTGCGGATGCGCCGGTAGGCGTCGGAAAGCTGTCCAATGATATTGTCGGAAATTCTCACGTCGTCACGGTAGTCGGCGGAAGCAACCCAGAGTCTCAGAATATCAGCACCATGCTGTTTGATGATCTTTTCCGGAGCAACCACGTTCCCCACAGATTTGGACATTTTTTTACCCTGGGAATCCACCACAAATCCATGGGTGAGAACTGATTTGTACGGGGCTTTTCCAGTTCTGCCCACAGCAGTCAGAAGTGAACTGTGGAACCATCCCCGGTGCTGATCGCTCCCTTCAAGGTACAGGTCTGCAGGACGCCTGAGGCCTTCCCTCTCTTCCAGGACAGCGGCATGGCTGACCCCGGAGTCAAACCACACATCCAGAATATTCTGGTCCTTCTTGAAATTGGATCCGCCACATTTGGCGCAAACCGCATTGGCAGGCATGAGGTCACGGGCTTCCCACTCAAACCAGATATCTGAACTGTGCCGGGTAAAGAGTCCATGGATGAAATCGACCGATTCCCGGGTAACATGGATGGCTTCACAGTCGAGGCAGTGAAAGACAGGGATGGGGACACCCCAGGAACGCTGCCTGGACAGGCACCAATCAGGCCGGTGCTCAATCATGGAATAAATCCTTGCCTTGCCCCATGAAGGGATCCATTCAACGTTGTCAATCTCGGTCAAGGCATTCTTTCTTAAATCCTGTTTGTCCATGGAAATAAACCACTGGGGTGTTGCCCGAAAAATGACAGGCTGTTTGCACCGCCAGCAGTGGGGATAGGAGTGGACCATGGCATCACTCCTGAGCAACGCACCCCTCTCTTCAAGGGTCTGAACAATAGTCTTATTGGCTTTTACAATGAATTGGCCTCCGAACAACTCCAGATCATTTTCAAAGCAGCCGTTGTCGTTAACCGGAGAATAGGGTTCCAGGCCATACTTCAATCCCACCACATGGTCATCTGCTCCATGGCCTGGGGCTGTATGAACGCAACCGGTTCCTGCTTCGAGAGTCACATGGGTTCCCAGGATGATCAGGGAGTCCCTAGTGTAAAAGGGATGGGTGCAGTGCCTGTTTTCAAGCCTTTTCGGGTCAAGGTCTCCCAGGTGGGTGTAGGTGTCTATTCCAAAAAGCTTCATGGTCCTGGCAATGAGTTCGGTTGCCACGATCAGGACTCCCTGCTCCGGGGTTTCAACCGCAGCATAGGAGAATTCAGGATGAAGGCAGACAGCCAGGTTGGCCGGTAAGGTCCAGGGGGTCGTGGTCCAGATGACCACAGAAACGGTTTTGCCTTTGAGCGCAGGAAGCAGATCCGACAGGTCATCCTTAACCGGAAATTTCACATAAATGGAGGGAGAACCCTGATCCTTGTATTCGATTTCCGCCTCGGCCAGGGCAGTCTGACAGGAACAGCACCAATGGATGGGCTTTTTGCCCAGAAACATGTCACCGCTCAGGGCGAACTCTCCGCATTCCTTGGCAATTCTGGCCTCATAGGCGTTATTCATGGTCAGGTAGGGCTCATACCACTCGCCGGCCACACCAAAGCGCATGAATTCATTGCGTTGGATATCTACAAACTCCTTTGCATACTCCCTGCAGGCCCTGCGGATGTCGACCGGTGTCATGGTTTTCTTTTTATCCCCAAGCTGTTTGTCCACGTTGTGTTCTATGGGCAATCCGTGACAATCCCAGCCTGGAACATACGGCGCATCAAAGCCGTCCATCTGCTTTGACCTTATGATAATGTCCTTCAAGATTTTATTGATGGCATGTCCGATGTGCAGGTGTCCGTTGGCATAGGGAGGTCCGTCATGGAGAATGAACCGCTTCAGGCCTTTGGACTGCCCCCTGATTTTCCGGTAAAGGCCTGATTCTTCCCATTCTTTCAGCTGTTCAGGTTCTCGATTGGCAAGGTTTGCCTTCATGGCAAACGACGTTGATGGAAGGTTCAGCGTATTCTTATAATCCATGGATCCTCCAGAAATCGGTATTCACTGCTTATCGGATGAGGTTATGTATAAAGTATAATTAAATATAAAATGATAAAACTATGTTAGAACGTGTATAAATGTCAAGTAATATCCGTTCAGGATTATGGGGCGGCAGGCTTTATGGCAACAATGCAGCGCTTGTGATTGCCAGGAACAAGAAGGTAGTGACGGATGGTCGCTGTAAATCCATGGGCCGACAGACCCTCCATCTCCCTGGAGTCTTCTTTTCCCTTCATGGCAAGGATAATCCCTTTCCCTGGAATAAGAAAGGGACGTGCCATGCCAGAAAAGGCATCCAGGGATGAAAGGGCCCTTGAGGTAACAATGTCAAAGCTGCTCAGGTATTCAGGGTCGCAGGCAAGGTCCTCGGCCCGGGCATGGACTGCATCAATGCCGGTCATCTGTAATGAACCGATGACAGACTTGATAAAACTGATTCGCTTTCTGGATGCATCAATGAGTACAGCCCTGATGTCCGGACGGGCAACCTTGAGGGGGAACCCTGGAAATCCCCCACCTGAACCTATGTCCAGCAACCTGGCCCCCAGGGGCAGATCCCGTACAATGGCCAGGGAATCCACATAGTGTTTGATTGCCATTTCCAGAGGGTTGACTATGGCTGTTATATTTGTCTTTTTATTCCATCGAGTCATCTCCGATGCATGGTACGCCATCTGATCGGCCTGTGAAGGGGACAGGTCCACGCCGAAATCCGATGCAGATTGAATAACAAGCATCTTCCAGGCGTTGTCAAATGCCGTACCCATTCACAAGTCTCCAGGATAGCGGTTATCCCGGTATGTAGGCACAATGGCCCCTCCAGGATATTTTGTCCTGAAGGCAGAAAGCAGGACCGAAAATACAATCCCCAAAAAACCGATACCGAAAAAAATCAGGTTCGCATCGAACGGGCCATATCTGAAAATGGCGGTATCACTTTGGGGTGCTTCAATGGCAAGGTCTTTTTTTCTTGACATTTTATTTATAAGACTATATAGTTATGAAATTTTTTAAAAGCTATTTTTCCATGGTGGAAACATCAATAGTAGCAGAGCCGAATTTATTTATCAATAATTAAAATTTGATTAAAAAGCGCTAACATTCAGTCATTTCCCCATGGATTCCAATGGGTGGATGACAGGCGCACTACTTCATCAGTCAAAGGATTGTTTGATCATGATTAAGGATTTACAGAGAGTCAGAAATATCGGAATCAGTGCTCACATCGATTCCGGTAAAACCACGTTAACTGAGCGGATTCTGTTCTACACAGCCATGATTCATAAGATCCATGAGGTCAAGGGAAAAGACGGAACCGGTGCTGTCATGGACTCCATGGAACTTGAACGGGAACGCGGTATTACAATCGCTTCTGCCGCAACCCATTGCGAGTGGAAAAAACACACTATCAATATCATCGACACCCCGGGCCATGTTGACTTCACGGTTGAAGTTGAACGGTCTCTTCGCGTTCTTGACGGCGTCGTCCTTATCCTGTGCTCGGTCTCCGGTGTACAATCCCAGTCTATTACTGTCGATCAACAGATGAAACGGTACAACGTCCCCTGTATCGCCTTTGTCAACAAATGTGACAGGAGCGGAGCCAATCCCATGCGAGTTGCCGGCCAACTCAAAAGCAAGCTTGGCCATAACCCTGTAGTCATGCAGATGCCCATCGGACTTGAGGACAGGCATGAAGGAATAGTAGATCTGGTGACCATGAAAGCCTATTTTTTTGAGGGTGAGAACGGGGAAAACATTATTGAAAAAGAAATTCCTGCCGATCTGCTTGATGAAGCCACAGAACGTCGTGAGTCCATGATTGATGCGGTTTCCATGTACTCCGATGAACTTACCGATGCCATTCTTGAAGAAAAGGAAGTCTCCAGTGCCATGATCGTCGATGCGGTCAGGAAGGGCACTGTTTCCCGTCAGATGACTCCGGTTTTTTTAGGGTCTGCGTACAAGAATAAAGCTGTCCAACCCCTCCTGGATGCCGTTATCAACTACCTGCCGTCGCCCCTTGATATTGAAAACGTTGCCATTGATCTTGATAATCATGAAGAAACCGTCCGTCTGGAAAGCAGATTTGACAAGCCCACCGTTGCTCTGGCCTTCAAACTTGAAGACGGCCAGTACGGTCAGCTGACCTACATCCGCGTTTACCAGGGCTCCCTCAAAAAATCCGACACGATTATCAATACACGGGATGGTAAAAAGGTAAAAGTCGGCCGTCTCA
Source organism: Pseudomonadota bacterium (assembly GCA_043806875.1). Taxonomy (GTDB): domain Bacteria; phylum Desulfobacterota; class Desulfobacteria; order Desulfobacterales; family Desulfobacteraceae; genus JAZDGN01. The sequence continues at coordinate 204,193 of JAZDGN010000079.1, read as the reverse complement.
TACGCATGCACGCCAATGAAATGGAAGATGTCGAAGAAATCCCTGCCGGTCATATCGGTGCCATGTTCGGCATCGACTGTGCTTCGGGTGACACCTTTGTCAGCCCTGGTATTAATTATACCCTCATGCCCATGCATGTCATGGAACCCGTTATTTCCTTGTCGGTTCGTCCGGTTGACAACAAATCCCAGATCAACATGTCCAAGGCGCTCAACCGGTTTACCAAGGAAGATCCCACCTTCCGGACCCATGTGGATGCAGAAACCAATGAAACCATCATCCAGGGGATGGGCGAGCTTCACCTGGAAGTCTACATCGAGCGCATGAAACGGGAATACAAGGCTGAAGTCGAAACAGGCAAGCCCAGGGTCGCCTACAGGGAAACCATCCTCCAAAAAGCAGAGTTCAGCTACACCCACAAAAAACAGACTGGCGGCGCCGGCCAGTACGGCCGTATCGCAGGCTACCTTGAACCCTGTGACGGTGACTTTGAATTCGTGAACAAGATTACCGGAGGCCGTATCCCGACCCAGTATATCCCTGCCTGTGAAAAAGGGTTTACGGGTTGTATGGCCAAGGGTCCCAAGATGGAATTCCCCATTACGGGAGTTCGTGTCACCATTACAGACGGCGCCTATCACGCTGTCGATTCATCGGAAATGGCGTTCCAGGCCGCTGCACGGGGCGCATTCCTCGAAGGGTATCTCAAAGCCAGACCGGTAATCCATGAACCTATCATGAAAGTTGTCATCGAAACCCCCAATGAATTTCAGGGCCCCTGCATGGGACTCATCAATCAGCGTCGGGGTATCATCCAGGGTTCCCAGGAAGAAGGTGTCATGTCCGCCATAGAAGCTCTGGTTCCCCTGTCCGAAATGTTCGGTTTTTCAACTATTCTCAGGTCTGCCACCCAGGGGAAAGCCCAGTTTACCATGGAATTCAATTCCTACAAACAGGTTCCCCAATCTGTTGCCGATGACATCATCAAGGCCAAAGAAGAAGAAAAGAAAAAGAAAAATTAATTGTCGAAAGACAATCAAAGCCATAATAGAGAGGTAACAATGCTGAGAAACGATCTTGTATTAAAAAGCCCTGCAATGATTATCATGGGCAAAGAGAATTTGCACCAGGGCCGATTCGGTGCAGTGATGTCACGGGCAGGTGTCGGCAAGACCCAGTTCCTTGTACAGATTGCCCTGACCTGGCTGTTGGAAGGAGAACATGTTCTCCACATCAGTCTTAACGACCAGATGGATAAAATCAACATACGTTACAAGGATGGGTATACCAACCTCATCGACAGCATTGGCTATGTTGACCCTCAAAAGGCCAACCGGTTATGGGAGGATATTCTTCCCTGCAAAACCGGCCTGTGTTACAGCGAATCCACCTTTAAACCTGAAAAAATCAGGGATTACCTGAAAAGTTTTAAGAAGGAAGACCTGAGAGTGCCAGCTGTCATCATTATCGACGGACTTGATTTTGATTCAGACCTCTCACCGGTTCTGGATGAACTGAGAACCATTTCCAGGGAATTTGCCATCCCCATCTGGTTTTCCATGAAAACCCACAGGGAAGAACCCGTTTGCGATGATGGCTTTCCCCCGCAGCTCGAGCGGGTAAAAGACATGTTTGACAAGGCGCTTGCCCTTCAGCCCCAGGCTGACAGAATTGAAGCTGTCATCCTCAAGGATGGTGCACGGGCCAATCAAAAATATCTTCTAGACCCTTCCACCATGATGCTTGCCTGATTCTGGTTTGACAATCAGACGGACAGTGACGGGGACAGTTGTGTCACGTTACTGTCCGTCTCCGTCTCCACAACTATGACAGCATGGGCACTGGTTTCAGACTCGATAATAAAATCACCGATCGCCTTGTAAACCCGCTGTGTATCACTGCCCACCAATATCCCATGCCGGTTGTAATCAAAGAGAAAATACTCCTTTTTTCTGGATCCCAGCTTTTTAAACAGGCTCGCTGTTCCCTGTGGATTGACAACAGGGTCGTTGCGGGATTGGACGATCAGAACCGGGACGTCAATGGTTTCCAGTTTTTCCTCCAGACTATCCATGAATTTCTCAAGCTGGTGAACACCGGCAATGGGATTGCGAAGGTAGTTAATATCAGGATTTTCAGGGGAGTTGGCCACAAATTCCTTGGACACTGATCCGAGTTTGGCCATCTTCATCACCTGATTCCACAGATCAACGGCAGGAACAAATCTGGAACTGAAATCCTTAAGCTTCATGGGGGGCGCAACGGCAAACACTGCCTGGATTCCTGTTACCCTTGTAGCAAGATCAAGAGCCAGTCCCGCTCCCGTGGAAAAGCCTCCCACGAACAGGGTTGAACACTGGTGTTTGAGGATGGCGTATCCCTCTTCAACCGATTCGATCCACTGATCATAGTGGACGCCGGCCAGGTCTTCGGGTGAGGTGCCATGCCCCTTAAGCCTGGGAACAAATACCGTATATCCTAAAGTGTGAAGGTACTCTGCAAAGGACCTCATCTCTGCGGGGGCCGCCATGTAACCGTGGATGAGTAGAATACCACTGGACCGGTTATCGGATTTAAGGAAGATGGGTTCCCCGATCCGTCTGGGTTTGGTTTCATGGGAAAGGTAGAATGTATTGTAATCGCATCTGAAATCCTTGCTGGCTTTTTCAAGCAGCAGATCCTGAACCTCCTGGGCGATAATTTCCGATGACTTTTCCGCCAAAGCCTTCATGATAATCTGTATTTCTTCCAGGGGTTCGATTTCGTTGGCCATGACTGCAACAGGATTTTCAATGCGTATTGCGTGGAACCCTACTGGAGACTCAAACCGCTCGGGGTTTTTGAAAATTCTGCCATCTTTGATTTCAACTATCCCTGTAGACTGGGCAGCCCGGATAAAGTCCCGGTATCGGTTATACCGGTCATCGGTCAGGAGGTGAATCTGGTTTTCGTCAAATTGGTGGTGACGGAAAATCCTGGTCTCCTGCATGCTCTTAAGGGTACCCAGGAAGACCCTGCACCTGAAATCGTATTCACAGATACCTGAAGTGCTGTGGGGTATATACTTTAGTATTGATGCAAAAATATGATCATAGTTCAGGGTTGTCATGTCATAAACCATGGTCATATACTGCTGCATGATGGAAAAGGACATCTCCCGCAATACAGGCCGTGAACTCATCTGAAAGCCGAATTTGATGCTACGTCTGGAAGTAAGATCACTCTCAATAAATGAGTTGTTCAGATAGTCATGAATACCGATGGCAGGACCGAACCTAATATCCACATCCACACCTGAAAGGACCATGGTACCCTCTGTCATCAATTCATCCATAAGCCTTTGGGATGGGTTGTCAACAAGCCGCTGGGCAATGGAAGAAATCATGTTCTCCCTGGCCCGGACAGGATAATAGGTTATATTCACCGGGACAATCCAGGTTCCTATGCCCAGGACCTTATCAGGTTCTTTGATGTCAAGGGTTTTGAGAAGACGGCGGTATTCATCGGGACAGATGCTCTGCATGCGGCGGAGGCGCTCCCTGTAGAATTCATTTCTCAAAGCAAGGGTTGCAGCACCGGTATGGGGCTTGTGAACTTCATCGTCTCCGAGAAGTTGAAAACTGTCTTCCGACATGATTTTTTTATTTTTAACCATCATGCCTTCGGGAAAGATGATCCATGCAGATTCCCCGGAAATCAGGGATTTCACAATAATGGCATCCCTGTCCGGATCCCGGGTTGACAAGGCTCCCATGGCCTGAAGGATGCCAGCCAGGGGACCTGTAAACAGATCCGCATGGGCCAGGGAAAGAACAGGCTTCCGGATAAGTCCATGGATGTGATATGGTAGAAAAATGGTCTCTATGCGAGTGAAATGGTTGGCCGTGAAGATGACGGAACCATCGGGGATATTATCCTGGCCATGGATCCTTATCCGTGTTTTTGAAAACCCGGAAAGGGATTTAAGTGCATAACCGGACATGAAGTATGCCAGTCGATTCAAGCGAGCCCTCCGTATAAGACAGGACTGCCTGCCAATGCGGGCATCTGCATGGTCAGCAAAACCATTTTATCCATTTTATCCATGTAATACATTCAATTCATTTATAAAAAATTTATGGCCTGAACATTGGACTTGACCGGAAGCATAATATCTCTTAGATTATTAGACTGTCAATTGATTAATGGAGATCATGTTCAATCCGGAGGGTAGATTGTATTCTAAAATACTGATACTGCATTTTCCGCCAGAAGTGGCTCAAAAGTCCGTTGTCTGTTACCTTACAAAAAAATTCGACCTTGTTTTTAATATATTGGGTGCCAAAGTTTCCAACAAGAAGGACGGGTACATGGTCCTTGAAATTTCAGGGACAAAGACCAGTTTCAAGGATGGGGTTCAATACCTGAAAGATCAGGGTGTAAGGGTTAGCACTGCCGAGCATCTGATCTGGAGGGATCTTGAAAAGTGCACCCACTGCGGGGCGTGTACAGCAGTATGTCCCACAGGCGCCTTGCATATCAAGCGACCTGAAATGGAGGTCATCTACGATCAGGGAAAATGCAGTGTCTGCGAGCTGTGTGTCCTCACATGCCCATCCAGGGCCATGGGCCTCTACTCAAAAAATCCAGAAGAACTGTATTCGTGACACACCCCCACACCCTGGCCATAGCATTGAGCGGTGGTATTGACTCCCTTGTCTCGGCATACCTGCTGAAACAGGGAGGCCACACTGTTTTCGGCATCCATTTTTCAACAGGATTTGAAACCGCTGCAGTGGATGTTGCCAGGCTGGGGAACATGCTCGGGATTCCGGTTCACAGGGTTGATCTATCGGCCAGTTTCCAAAAGTTTGTTGTGGATTATTTTGTCACCACCTATTTAAAGGCGCAAACCCCCAATCCCTGCCTTATCTGCAATAAGACCATCAAGTTCCATGCGCTTTTACAGGCGGCCATAGCCCTTGGAGCATCCAGACTGGCAACCGGTCACTATGCACGGATAGAGCAGACGGATAAAGGTTGCCCTGTTTTGTTAAAGGGCAAAGACCCGCTTAAGGACCAGTCCTATTTCCTTGCCATGCTGACGGAAGATCAGCTGCGTCAGGCAGTTTTCCCCCTGGGAGAGTTTACCAAGGATGAGGTAAGAACCATTGCCCGCAAGGCAGGTCTGGAACCACTCCAAAAAAAAGAAAGCCAGGATATCTGTTTTCTCAATGACACCTCGGTGTCCGCCTTTATCGAAAAAGTCTCGGGGATCGCTCCCTGTCCAGGCCCCATTGTTACTGTCCAGGGTGAAACTATCGGAGAGCATCATGGGCTTCACAGGTTTACCATCGGACAACGGCGGGGAATAGACTGTCCAGGACCTGAACCCTATTATGTCATTGCCCTGGACATGGGAAAAAATACCCTTATTGTCGGCACAAGGTCTCAGATGTACCGTCAGGAAACCAGAGTGGCCGGTCTGGCCATGATGACCTACCCCCTTGTCGAACCTGTCCGGGTAACGACCCGGATACGGTACAGCCACCCGGGAGCCAAATCTTTGCTTTCCCCTGTTGACGATCTCAATGCCCTGGTGACCTTTGACACGCCCCAGCCCGCAGTAACACCAGGACAGGTCGCCGTTTTCTACCAGGACGATGCCGTATTGGGAGCAGGAATCATCCAGTGAGAACTTTCTTCATTACCACCCTTGGCTGCAAGGTCAACCAGTATGAATCCGACGGGATAGCCTCTGAACTTATCCAGGGCGGATGGCTCCGACGCCACCAGCCCCAGGGCGCGGATATCATCATCGTCAATACCTGTGCTGTGACGTCCAGGGCCGGCATGCAGTCCCGACAATCCATACGAAGCCTGATACGCTCCAACCCTGAAGCAACGGTTATCGTCACCGGATGCCACGCACAGACAGCTCCGGAAACCATCGGTAAAATTCCAGGAGTGCACCACATTCTCGGGCACAAAAACAAGCTCGACATCGCCAAGGCGCTTTCAACTGGGTTCTCGGCCTGGGAAAAGGGAAAAAGCACCCTTGAATTCCCTATTGCCCAATCCCTGGAGAGCAGGAATTTTCAATCCTTTAAGCCTGCGGTGACAGGTGAAATGACACGGACCTATCTCAAAATCCAGGATGGGTGCGATGCGTTCTGCAGTTATTGTATTGTTCCCTATTCCAGGGGAAGGAGTTCCAGCATGCCGGTCAGTCAGGTACTCGAACACCTGGATTACCTTGGCAGGGCCGGCTACCCCGAAGTTATCCTTTCAGGAATCCATGTGGGAGCCTATGGTCATGACCTGACCCCCAGAACCAACCTGGCTGAGCTGCTTAAGATCATCATAAAGATGCGCCAGGTTGGCAGGTTCAGACTCAGTTCCATCGAACCCGTCGAACTTACCGATGAAATTCTTGAACTGGCAGCGCAATCACCCATGTTCTGCGATCATTTCCACATTCCGCTTCAAAACGGGGATGACACTGTTCTTGAGAGAATGAAACGGCCTTACACCACCGGTTTTTTCAGGAATCTGGTGAACAGAATAAGAACCCGCCTTCCAGGTGCCGGGATCGGGATCGATATCATGATGGGTTTTCCCGGGGAAACAGACCAGGCTTTTCAAAGGAGCTATGCCCTGATCCAGGAACTTCCCGTATCCTACCTTCATGTATTCCCCTTTTCAGCAAGGCCGGGAACCCAGGCCTGGGATTTTTCTGACAAAATCCCTCCGGACGTGATCAAACAGCGATGTTCCCGAATCCGGGCCCTGGGCGAAGAAAAAAAACTGGCATTTGCCCGGTTCAATCTTGGAAAAACCCTGGATGCCGTTGTCCAGAATAACCGTGATAACACCACCGGGCTTTTGACTGCAGTAACCTCAAATTACCTGACCCTGCTCGCCAAAGGCAGCGATTCCGCCCTTGGCTGTGCTGTTCAGGTCAGGCTTGATGAGATCGGGAAAAAAGACAAATTATATGGAACCGTGTTGTGATTTTTTCTTTTAGACCCCAGAACAAAGGAGTAAACCATGGAAGATATTTATAAAAAACTGGCCCGCCACCTTGACAATACACCCGGAGGTTTTCCTGAAACCGAATCCGGAGTGGAGATCCGGATTCTGAAACAGCTGTTCAACCCCGATGAGGCCGAGCTTGCGGCCCAGCTGTTCATGCTGCCGGAAACCGTTGATTCCATAGCCGCACGCACGGGCAAGTCTTCCAGCGAACTGGAATCCATACTCAAGGAAATGACTCAAAAAGGATTGATTGTCCATTCGGGCAAGGGTGGAATCGATTATTACATGGGTGCCCAGTTTGTTGTGGGTATCTGGGAATACCAGGTAAATCGTCTCACCGACACCCTGATCCGGGATTTCAACGAATATGTCCCCCATCTCATGGCCGACCAGGATCGCCAGAAAACCAAACAGCTCAGAGTAGTACCGGTTTCCCAGGCAATCACAGCCGACATGAAGGTCATGGACTATGAAGCTGCTGAAAACATTATCAGGGCCCAGTCAAAAATTCTTGTGGCTCCCTGCATCTGCCGCAGGGAACACACCATGGTGGGAAAGGGCTGCGGTAAATTGGAAGAAGCGTGCCTGGTATTCGGCAGCGGTGCCTACTATTATGAGGAGCGGGGTATCGGAAGAACCATCAGCCAGGATGAGGCAGTGGCCATTCTTTACAAGGGTGTTGAACAGGGTCTGGTTCTCCAGCCCGGAAATTCCAAAAAGCCTCTGAATATCTGCATGTGCTGCGGCTGCTGCTGCCAGATTCTCAGCAACATAAAAAAATCGGACGCCCCTGCCCTTGCCGTCAATTCAAGCTACCATGCCCAGGTTGACGAGGATACCTGCACGGCGTGCGAAGCCTGCAGTGATATCTGTCCCATGGATGCCATTACCATGGATCAGACTGCCAGGGTTGCCCTGAACCGTTGCATCGGGTGCGGACTGTGTGTGACGGCGTGTTCCTTTGACAGTATGTCCCTGGTGCCCAAGGAGGATGCCCAGAGATGGGAACCTCCTGTTAACACAGTGGAGACCTACATGACCATTGCCAGGGAAAAGGGCTTTCTTTAAAAACCCCTTTCCTTGCGTATGGCATCATAGGCTTCCTGAATATCCCGGAATTTGTCGTTGGCAAAAGTGATGAATTCTTCCGGAAGTCCTTTGGCTGCAATTTTGTCCGGATGGTATTCGTTGGCTAACTTCCGGTACTGTTTTTTAATCTCTTCGCTGCTTGCTGAGTCGTCAAGGTTCAGGACAGCATAAAAACGGTTCACTTCCTTGACATACCTGGTCTTAAGCCGGGTATAGGTGATCTCGGACAGATTGAATATTCGGGCCGCAGTCTGGAGGAGGCGATCTTCTTCCGGGTTGATACTGCCGTCAGCGGTGGAAACCCGGAGAAGAATATCCATCATCAGCTCGATAATCCGAGGCTGGGTATGGAAAAGCCTGTAAAACTGATGTGCAAAGGCATCAAACCGTTCCGGAGAATTGAGAGCCTGTCTGAAGATGGAAATGGCCGTGCCCCTGCTCTGAATATCCAGGTTCAGATCCTTTACCATGAACTCTTCAATGGATGCTATTTCAGGTTCAGAAACCCTGCCATCGGCTTTGGCAATTTTTGCGAGCATGGAGAATGCCGCCACGAAAAAGGTCATCTGGGATTCTTCATCCCTGGAGAGCTGTTGGGGCTGCCGTTCCGGTTCAGAGAGATAGGCATCCTCCTTGAGGTCAAATGTATGACCGAATGCTGCTCCGGCAACTGCTCCGATAGGCCCTCCAAGGGCAAACCCTATGGTGCCGCCGATTACTTTACCAAGCCAACCCATTGTATATGATCCTTCCTGAGTATGGAATCTGGTGAAATTTCTTGTGTCATCAGTACAAATTCATTATATATATACACTGAAAGTTTGTGAGTCAAATCCAAATCAGCAAGGAAGGTGAGAAAATGATCACTAAAAGCGTGATCACAACAATTATCATTATACTGAACGCTGCAGGCATCTGTTTCACGTTGATCTACCTGCTGATGAGAGTTATAAAAGAACGCTCTTCAATCAAGAAAACATCCTTCAAGAAGAGTTCCACGCCGGGAAACCCCGGAGGCAGGAATGTTGACAAGACTTCCCGGGCCACCCGGGAAGAAGATATTTTCAAGGATGTGGATCTCAAGGAATTTGATGATTTGAGCCTGGACGATCTCAAGTAAAAGGAGACAGTGTTTTGAATACACCACGGATTTGTTTTGTTCTATTAACAGCCTCGGCCCTGATAATGACCGCCTCCTGCGGTCCCGTAGTTGTCGGCACTGCTGCCGTTGGCACCTATAAGGGTGCCACAGACCAGCGCAGTGTAGGAAACTTTATCGATGATTCCGTCATTGCCACAAAGGTAAAGACCGACCTCATCGCGTCCCAGTTGGTGACATCCCGCCATGTGGATGTCATGGTGCTCCAGGGAGTGGTCTACCTTACCGGCGTGGTGGAATCTGACACGGAATATCGCATGGCAGAATCCATTTCCGCCAACATTGACGGCGTCCGCGAGGTTAAAAATCAGCTGGTTGTGGGGGAGGTCACCATCGGCCAGAAACTGGACGATGCATTGATGACCAGCCGGATCAATACCAACCTCATGATAGAACCCGGAATCCACTCCCTGAATATTGCTGTGGATGTGAACAAGGGAATAATTTCCCTGACCGGGATTATTGATTCGGAGGAAACCCGCCAGAAGGTACTGACCCTAGTCAGGGAAACCAGTGGTTCAACTTCCATTGTGGACAATCTCAAGGTGCTTAAATAGCCGCACCAGGTCAACATCCTGGTCAACTGGGTGCAGATCTGGGTTTTGTTTTGAAAAAAAAGATGGAACCTAGAACTGTAAATGCAGGCCGAATCAGCGGTTTCGCTGTCCACCCTGCCATCTTTTCTTAGCAGGAGGGGCAGACTTTACCGGAGCACAGCGGGTTTCTATGGTCCCTGGGCCCAGGAGCCGGGTAATATCCGAAAACAAAGCCGGATCTGGGTTCAGATTATAGTTTTCGGACAATTGGAGCGTTGTCCTTGGGACCATGGGCATTGCAATGGTCAGGTACGCAGTGCAGGAACCGGGATATCTCATCAGAATCCCTTTGAGGTCGTCCAGAAGGCTTGGGCCAGGGACCGGCATGCTGACCGTTATTACGATGCTTGCTGTCCACTCCTGCTCCGCCCTTTCCATGGGAACGATGGTTTCGGCAAGGAGTTTGATGCTGCTCTCCTTTTTCTGGACCTCGGCCTGGACCATGACCGGTGTATCGTCGGTCAAAAAGTGTTGAACCTGGGCATAGAGTTCCGGGAATATAACCACTTCCACGTTACCGTACATATCCTCAAGGGAAGCAAAGGCCATCATATCCCCTTTTTTGGTTTTAAGCACTTTCAGGGGTCTGAGAGTCCCGCCCATTCTTACCGGCTGGCTGTTGGCGATCTCATCCAGGGTAATTGAACTGGCATTGGCGAATTTGAGTATAATGGGTTCATATTGTTTCAGGGGATGGCCGGTCATGTAAAACCCCAGGGTCTCCTTTTCCATGGCCAGCAGGTCTCCAGGCTCCCATTCCCCAATATCGGGAAAAGTTGGAACACTTACCGGCACTGCTATCCCCCCGTCCATATCGGCAAACAGGTCCATCTGTGCATCGGCCTTTTCTTTTTGAATTCGGTTGCCGTGCTCCAGTGCATCCTCCAGAACTGCCATGAGCTGACTACGCCTGGTCTTTGTGGAATCAAGGGCCCCTGCTTTTATAAGGGCTTCGATGACACGTTTGTTGGCCTTGCTCAAGTTGATACGCTGGCAGAAGTCGTAAATAGAAACAAATCTGCCGTCCCGGACTCTGCTCTCAACAATGGATTCAATGGCAGCCGCGCCCACATTTTTAATGGCGGCAAGCCCGAAACGGATGGCATGGCCCTCAACTGTGAAAACCGGATCGCTCTGGTTGATATCCGGAGGCAGGATATCGATACTGTGTGCCCTGCATTCCTCGATGAATTTCACTACCGTGTCAGAATTGCTCATATCACTGGTCATGAGGGCTGCCATGTATTCAAGGGGATAGTGGGCCTTGAGATAGGCAGTCTGGAAACAGATCAGGGCATAGGCTGCGCTGTGGGATTTGTTAAATCCATATCCACCGAATTTTTCCATGAGATCAAACAGCTCGGCAGCTTTTTTGACGTCAAGGCCGTTCTCTTTTGCCCCTTTGAGGAATAGTTCCCTGTGAGCTTCCATCATGGCTGCGATTTTTTTACCCATGGCCTTGCGAAGCCCGTCTGCATCGGCCATGGTATACCTGGCCAGAACCGAGGCTATTTTCATGACCTGTTCCTGGTAAAGGATAACACCGTAGGTTTCCTTTAAGATAGGTTCAAGCTCCGGGAAAAGGTATTCCACCTGTTCCCTGCCATGTTTTCGCTCCACATAGGAATTGGCCATGCCTGAATCCAGGGGGCCGGGTCTGTACAGGGCAACCAGTGCAACGATATCGCTGAAAGAGGTAGGCTGAAGCCTGGAAATCAGTTCTTTCATTCCAGAGCTTTCCAACTGAAAAACGCCTGTGGTATCGGCTCTGCGCAGCAGTTCATAGGTGGCCGGGTCATCCAGGTCCAGGTCCAGTAGATCCGGAACGGGTTTAGATTGTTTTTTCAGGAGTTCCAGGGTGTTTTTTATGACGGTCAGATTCCTGAGCCCAAGAAAATCAAATTTCACAAGTCCCAGTTTTTCAACATAGTTCATGTCAAACTGGGTCAGGACCTCTCCTTCCTTGCCCTTGTACAAGGGCAGATACTCAACCAGGGGTTTATCTGAAATTACAACACCGGCAGCATGGGTGGACGCGTGCCTGGGAAGTCCTTCAAGCGTCAGGCTGATATCTATTAGTTCCTTTTTATTGGGATTCTGACTGGCCTTCTCCATGATGGCCGGGACTTCCTCCATGGCCATTTTCAGATTTTTTGCATTATCCGGCACCAGCTTTGCTATTTCATCAACTTCAGGCAGGGGAATACCCAGGGCGCGTCCCACATCCCTTATTACCGCCTTGGCCTTAAGTTTTCCAAAGGTGATGATCTGGCAGACGTAGTTGTCTCCGCCGTATCTGTCAATAACATACTTGTACACCTGATCCCGGCCCTCAATACAGAAGTCCACATCAATATCAGGCATGCTGATTCGGGCCGGATTCAGAAACCGTTCAAAAATCAGTCCATGCTCAATGGGGTCAAGGGCTGTAATCCCCATGGAATAGGCAACCATACTGCCTGCAGCAGAGCCCCTTCCAGGCCCCACCGGGATATTGTTCTCCTTGGAGTAGCGTATGAAATCAGCCACAATGAGAAAATAACCGGGGAAACCCATCTTGAGAATAACACCTATTTCGTAGTCAAGCCGGTCACGGTATGCCTTCTCGTTTATTCCGGGTTTTTTTTTCCTGATCAGTTCAAGCCGTTTCTCAAATCCTTCCTGAACCTGGCTTTTAAAGATCTCGTCCACATTTTCTTTGTCATCGTTTGTATACCGGGGGAAATGATAGGTCTTTGTGTCAAACTCAACGGAGCATCTATCCGCAATCTCCCGGGTATTGTCAATGGCGCCCGGAAAGCCTTTGAACGTGGCAGTCATTTCATCCGGTGATTTGAAGTACAGCTGGTCAGAATCAAACCGGAACCGGTTTGAGTTATCCAGGGTATCGCCTGTCTGGATGCAGAGCAGCGCCTCATGGGCACGGACGTCGTTGGAAGACAGGTAATGGCAGTCATTGGTGGCCACCAGGGGTATGGACAGGCGGCGGCTCATATCCGCAAGTCCCTGGTTGACCTTTTCCTGGACAGCCATGCCGTTGTGCTGAATTTCAAGGTAAAAATTGTCCGAGCCCAGGGTTTTGAGATAGAACTCGGCTGCCCTGTCAGCATCCTCCATGCGATTATGGATGATATTCTGGGCAAGTTCTCCCTTGAGGCATGCTGACAGGCCGATCAGCCCCTTGCTGTATCGTTTAAGAAGGTCTCTGTCTATCCTGGGCTTGTAATAAAAACCCTGGAGCTGGGCAATGGATACAAGCCGGCAGAGGTTGGAATACCCTTCCCGGTTTTTGGCAAGGAGTACCAGATGGTTAAGGTTCTTGTTGTCTTCGGCGGTCTTGTGGCCGATGGTTCGGGGGGCAAGGTATACTTCACACCCGATGATGGGCTTTATGGAAGCTTTGAGTGCCTTTTCATGAAAAGGTGCAGCCCCGAACATGGTGCCGTGGTCAGTCATTGCCACGGCGTCCATTCCGAATTCGATGCAGCGTTTGATCAGGGAATCAAGGCGGATGGCACCATCCAGGAGGGAATACTCGGTGTGGACATGGAGATGGCAAAAAGGGGATGGTGTCAAAGACAAAACAAGGCTCCTTGTTATTTCATGCTGTCAACGCTGTAATTGGGTGCTTCCTTGGTAATGATGACATCATGGACATGGCTTTCCTTAAGGCCTGCTGCGGTGATCTTGATGAACCTTGCCTTGACCCTCAGGTCTTCTATGGTGGCAGCACCCAGGTAGCCCATGCCGGCCTTGAGTCCGCCAAGCATCTGAACGATGTTTTCCTTGATGGTTCCACGGTAGGGTATACGTCCCACAATACCCTCGGGAACCAGGGTTTCATCCTCTGAGGTATCTTTCTGGTAATACCGGTCTGAACTGCCCTTTTTCATGGCTTCCACAGAACCCATGCCACGATAGGTTTTGTAACTCCGCCCCTGGTAGATGACCACCTCCCCCGGGCTTTCCTCGGTTCCTGCAAGCAGACTGCCAAGCATTACGCAGTGGGCACCAGCACCCAGGGCTTTGGTAATGTCTCCGGAGAACTTGATCCCGCCGTCTGCAATAATGGGAACGCCGGTGCGGTTTGAAATTTCATTACAGTTCATGATGGCAGTCAGCTGGGGCACACCGATTCCGGCCACAATGCGTGTGGTACAGATGGACCCGGGTCCAATGCCGATTTTGACTCCGTCAGCACCTGCATCGATAAGGGCCTTTGCCCCCGCCTCCGTAGCCACATTCCCTGCAATGAGCTGGCAGTCAGGGAAGGCATGTTTGATTTTCTGGACTGCGGTGATAACGTTCATGGAGTGGCCGTGGGATGTGTCGATGACAAGGGCGTCAGCACCGGCGCGGAGCAGGGCCTCGGTCCGTTTCATCATATCGGAGCCCACACCGATGGCTGCACCGGCACGGAGCCTGCCCATGGAATCCTTGCAGGCATTGGGGTATTTCTTTATTTTTTCAATATCCTTGATAGTGATCAGACCTTTGAGTTTTCCGTCCCCGTCCACAACAAGAAGTTTTTCAATCCTGTGCTTGTGGAGCATCTTCTTGGATTCCTCAAGAGAGCACCCTTCGCGCACAGTCACGAGATGGTCCTTGGTCATGACTGCGCTGGCTGGTTTATGGAGTTCGGTTTCAAACCTGAGATCCCGGTTGGTAACGATGCCCACCAGTTTGTCCCCTTCGGTTACCGGTATTCCCGATATCCGGTATTTGGACATTATTTTAAGCACTTCTGCAATGGAGGTTTCAGGGACAATGGTGATGGGATCAACAATCATGCCGCTTTCGGACTTCTTGACCCTGTCAACTTCGATCACCTGTTCTTCAATGCTCAGATTTCTGTGAACAAAGCCTATACCGCCGGCCCTGGCCATGCTGATGGCTGTCCTTGCTTCAGTGACTGTGTCCATTGCAGCGCTGATAATGGGAATGTTAAGGGTCAGGCCCTTTGTCAGACGGGTATGGGTAGCAACCTCGTCTGGCAGAATTGAAGAATATTCAGGAACAAGCAACACATCATCAAAGGATAGCCCGTCCTCGAGCATTATGGTACTCATTGGTAACCTCCCGGCAGAGTAAAACGTATAAAATAGCATCATCCTTAGTCTAACGAAGAACACAGGCCCAGGAATGATATAAATCTTATCCAAATACCAGATATGGACCTTCAAATCAATCTTTATCTTATTGACTTTTAGCTTGCAAGGCCCTATGTTGCGGTTTGCGCCATATTGACACACGACAGGTATGACAGCGAATAATGAACCGGATAAGAACCGTCTGAGTCAGAAACTTGAAAAAGCGGCACTGTTTACGGAAAAATCGACATGCTGATTTCAATAAATATACAAACACCGCAGCCAAGGCTTATCAACCAGATTGTTGATCTGCTTCAAAAAGGCGGTGTCATTGCCTATCCAACCGATACCTACTACGGCATCGGGTGCGATATCATGAACAAAAAGGCCATTGAAAGGGTCTACCAGATCAAACAACGCGACCGGACCCAACCCTTCAGCTTTATCTGTGCTGATCTGAAACATATCAGTGATTATGCCTTGGTGACCAATTTTGCTTACAGGACAATGAAACGTCTCCTTCCTGGCCCATACACCTTTATCCTGCCCGGATCAAAAATGGTTCCCAGGATCATGCTGACCAAAAGGAAGACCGCAGGTATCCGTGTGCCTGACAATGCAATTGCCGTTGCCATTGCACGGGAGTTGGGGCACCCTATTCTTTCAACCAGTGCCACGGACCCTGACGGGGTTATTTTTGAAGATGCATCCCTTCTTCATGATGTCCTGGGCAACAGACTGGAAGCAGTCATTGATGGCGGGCCTGTACCGGGAAGGGCATCCAGCGTCATTTCCCTAGTTGACGATGAACCTGAAATACTCCGGGAGGGTGCCGGAGATATAAGCTTCTTTGAAGAGTGATCCCACCATTTTTTTCAGGAATGTGATCTTGTCCTGTCTGGGGTAGACGGGTTTTACCGTTCCCTGGATGCCTGCTATTTCCGCGGCCCAAGAGATGGCGTCATCCATGTTTCCAAGGCGGTCTATCAGATTCAGGTCTACGGCTGTCTGGCCGGTGTAAACCCTGCCGTCAGCAAGGGACTCTACGGTTTTCCGATCCAGGTTGCGCCCTGTGGCCACATCCTGGACAAACTGAGCATGAATTTCATTGGCAATCCCCTGAAAAATCTGCCGCTCCTTGTCTGTCAATTCCCTCACCGGTGAGCCCATGTCCTTGAATTCTCCGCTCTTGATCACCACTGGAGCCAGTCCGATTTTTTCCATGATTTCCCGGATATTGGCATATTCCATGATAACTCCTATACTGCCTGTCAGGGTGCCTGGACTGGCCATGATACCGTCCGATGCCGCAGCAGCATAATATCCCCCCGATGCTGCAACCGCTCCCAGCGATGCAATGACTTTTTTACTCTGGCGGGTTTTGACAATTGCCCGGTAAATTTCCTGGGAGGGGGCAACCCCTCCGCCGGGGGAATCGATTCTCAGCACAATGGCTTTTATATCTTCATTTTCCCTGAAGTCGTTGATGGCTTCAAGGGTTTCCTTGGATGACAGGATAATCCCGGTAAGTTCTATAATCCCTATGTTACCCTTGGAAACGAGATCATCCGTTAACGACGAGCTTAGCAATGAACTGCTCCCCATGATCACGGCAACCAGGGCGATAAAGGCGGATGTGAACAACGATGCCAGAACGAGGAAAAAAAACAGAAAAGGATGTCTGCGTGAAAACATATCATATCCCCCTGGTTGATGGTAAAGGGTTTCACAACAACGGCCAGTAAAAAAGGGCCGCATTCAGAGATAAACTCTGCAGGCGGCCCTGAATAGTTTCACTGTGAGGATTAAAAAAACCCCTGACAAAAGCGTGTTACCTAAAAGCTACTTTTTGTCAGAGTCGCCTTTGCCTTCCTTTGAAGCTATCTGGAGGTTATCCCTGAGCAGTTCACCAAAGGAGGATGTGGCAGGTTTCATGTTTTTTGCCAAATCCTTCAGAATCTCTTCTTCAGTGACTTCTTCATCCAGCCGTTTGATGGAAAGACCGATGCGTCTCTCTTCGCTGTTGATGTTCATTACCCGTGCAACTATGGAATCACCCACAGTATAGTGGCCTGCAGGCGTTTTAATTTTCTCTTTGCTGATTTCGGAAACGTGTACCAGTCCTTCAATACCTTCTTCGAGCTCGACAAACACGCCAAAGTCAGTCACATTGGTAACAACGCCTGTAATCTCCTTGCCTACCTGGTAGCGCTGTTCAACAGTTTCCCATGGATCGGGCTGAATTTGTTTGATACCCAGGGAGAAACGTTCACTGGCTTTGTCAATATCAAGGACAACGGCCTGAACAGTATCGTTCTTCTTATAGACTTCAGACGGATGCTTAATGCGTTTTGTCCAGGAAATATCGGAAATGTGGACAAGACCATCAATATCATCGTCAATACCGATGAACAGACCAAAGTCTGTGATGTTTTTAATTTTACCCTCAATAACCGTGCCCACCGGGTATTTTTCACTGATTACTTCCCATGGATTTTCCACGGTCTGTTTGATGCCCAGGGAGATCCTTCTGTTTTCGGGCTTAAGATCCAGAACAACCGCTTCAACGGTCTCGCCAACAGAAACGATCTTGGAAGGATGACGGACCTTTCGTGTCCATGACATCTCTGAAACGTGGATCAGACCCTCAACCCCTTCCTGGAGTTCGATAAAGGCGCCGTAATCGGTCAGACTTACAACTTTTCCGGTTACACGGGAACCGACAGGATATTTCGCCTGGGCCGTAGTCCAGGGATCCGGTGTCAGCTGTTTCATGCCAAGGGAAACACGCTCCTTTTCAAAATCGTAGGAAAGGATCTTGACCTTGATCTTGTCGCCGACGCTGAAGAGTTCTGAGGGGTGTTTCACACGGCCCCAGGAGATATCTGTAATGTGCAGGAGTCCGTCTACACCGCCAAGATCCACAAATACGCCGTATTCGGTGATGTTTTTGACAACGCCGGTCATGACCTTGTCATTTTCAATGGCGTCCAGAGTCTCGGTTCTGGCCTTTTCGCGTTCGGTTTCAAGGATGACCCTTCTGGAGAGGACGATGTTGCTGCGTTTTCTGTTATACTTGAGGACTTTGAAGGTGTAGGTCTGGCCTACCATTTCATCCATGTTCCGAATGGGTCGCAGATCTGCCTGGGAACCTGGAAGAAATGCGGGGAGTCCTATGTCAACGGAGAACCCGCCTTTTACGCGGCTCGTGATAACCCCCTCAATGGTTCCGTCAGCATCGTAGATATCCTTGATAGCATCCCAGACTTTAACTTTAGCGGCTTTTTCTTTGGAAAGGATAACCGATTCGGCTTCCTCGTCCCAGACTTCAACCATTACTTCAACCCTGTCACCAAGATTGACGTTTACATTGCCTGCTTCGTCCTTGAATTCATGAATAGAGATCTGCCCTTCGGACTTGTATCCCACGTCAACAAGGACATGATCCTTGTCAACAGCGATAATGGTCCCTGTCACCACCTGTCCCTCTTCAAAGCGTTTAAAGCTCTCCTCATAAATGTCCATCAGGTCTTCCATGGTCTCTTCGCCGGTGGACGCGGGTCTGGAGCCGGTTGCAGTCTCTAGTTCTTCTGTATTCATTGTTTTGTTCTCGTTTGTTTCAGCAATGTTAGTCATTAATAAAAATCCCCCTAGACAAATTTTATCCTCTCCTGAAAGGATAATTGAGAATATATATCAGAAAGCAGCCGGGAAAACAATAAAAAATATTTAAAAATCTGACGATATTCCAGGGAAGATCAGTGCGGACCGCTATTGTTGGTTTTTGTGATGTGCCCAGGGGATATGGCTAAGAATCAGGGCGACGACCTGATCCAGGGTCAGAAGGGACGAATCGATGAGGATGGCATCGTCAGCGGGTTTAAGCGGTGCTTCGAGACGGTTGACGTCATTATAATCGCGCAGAGCCATCGCACTTTCGACCTGGGACAGGTGTTGGCTGTTTGATGGTAGTTCGTTGTATCGTCTAAGTGCACGGATTTTCAGATCTGCAAACAGAAAAAATTTAGACTGGGCCCTGGGAAAGACGACTGTTCCCATATCCCTTCCTTCAAAAACTGCATCGCCTTGCTCGGCAATGCGTCGCTGGGTGTCTAGGAGAAACAATCTGACTTCCGGTTTTGCCGATACAGCCGATGCCAGCATTGATATATCCGTGGTGCGGAGATGGT
This sequence comes from Pseudomonadota bacterium, assembly GCA_043806875.1. GTDB lineage: Bacteria > Desulfobacterota > Desulfobacteria > Desulfobacterales > Desulfobacteraceae > JAZDGN01. Next base: position 185,052 of record JAZDGN010000079.1, on the reverse strand, counting down.
CCGTGATGTCAATTCCCGAACTTTTTACGGCAAGGCTGTCTCTTCCCATGACAAGTTCAATACTAAGGTTTTGCAGCAGGGCTTCCAGCTGGTCGGTTTTCTGCCATTCAATCCCGGATTCAAGCACTTCAAAAGCAACCGCCCTGTACAGGGATCCCGTATCCACGTAAATACACCCCAGACGGGAAGCCACCCGTTTGCTGACGGTCGTTTTTCCGGCACCCGCAGGGCCGTCTATGGTAACTATTCTGGTTTCCATCGGTTTGACACCATAAACAGGATATGTTCCGGAATTGGCAGTTGCATTTTTTTGTCTTTCTTGCCAGCTTAATGGACCATTGTTTCAAACACCCATAATTTGGATTTGCACTTTTGTCAATCGTTATGGTAAACACCTGGAAAAAGGAGACCAAACAATGGTTCGAACAAAAACCGGCCTGGAAGTGTTTTCCCGCAGTCCGTTAAAGCGTCTGAAAGGGAAGCGCCTTGGCCTGCTGGCCAATCCGGCATCCGTCACGCCCGATTTCTGCCATGCATCCGGTATCTTGTCCCGGATCTATCCAGGTCAGCTTAAAGCCCTGTTCTCACCCCAGCATGGATTTTATGCCCAGAAGCAGGACAACATGATCGAATCCGACCATTCCTGGGACAAGGCTCTGGATATTCCCGTGTTCAGCCTTTACAGCAGTGTCCGTAAGCCCTGTACCGAAATGCTCGATACGATTGACACCCTCATCATCGACCTCCAGGATGCAGGAACACGGGTGTATACTTTTATCTATACAATTTCCTTGTGTCTTGAAGCAGCAGCGGCCATGGGCAAGGAGATCATTGTTCTTGACCGTCCCAACCCCGTGGGGGGTACTGCCGTCGAAGGCAATCTTCTTGACATGGCCTATTCATCCTTTGTGGGGCGGTATCCCATCCCCATGCGCCATGGTCTTACCGTGGGTGAAATTTCCAGACTGTTCAACACCCGGTACGGCATCCATGCAGACCTCACCGTGATTCCCATGCAGGGATGGCAGCGTCAAATGCTGTTCCATGATACAGGTCTGCCGTGGATTGCTCCTTCCCCCAACCTGCCGACGGCAGCTTCGACCATCGTTTATCCAGGCCAGGTTATTTTTGAAGGAACAAATGTATCCGAAGGCCGGGGAACCACACAACCCTTTGAGATTTTCGGTGCTCCTTTTCTGGAAACAGATCTGATCCTTGAAGCTGTTCGCAACAGGACCCCGGGCATGGTGCTGCGTCCCCTGTGTTTTGAGCCCACGTCCAACAAATGGCAGCTACAGGCCTGCCATGGATTCCAGATGCACGTCACAGACGCCTTGGTTTTTCGTCCTTATAAGACATCCCTCCTGCTGCTCCAGGCCATTGTGAAGTATCATTCAGACCAGTTTCAATGGAAACAGCCCCCCTATGAATATGATTTCCATAACCTTCCCATTGACCTGATTCTTGGAAGCCGCACCCTGAGAGAGCGGATCGGGGCCATGGAAGATCTGGATGACCTTGAGAAGGAATGGCAGAAAGACTGCCTGGATTTTCAACAAATTTCCAGGGGAATTTGGCTTTATGACTGAGAATTTGTCTGAGAATCAGTGGAAAAGGATGAGTTTTAAAGGGAACAAGGTCTGGGTTGCCCTGGATCCCTCAGGCCAGTTCACGGACAGGGAGGGTAAGGTCAGGATCAGATATAACCTCAGCCAGTCCTATGAATACTGGGTTCCAAAAGATGCGGTCCAGCCTGAAGCCCAGGCTGTTCCCAGGACCCGGAATACTCGAACTAAAGACAGAAAACCCAAACCCAGGAGCCTGGTCCCCAAAACAACTACCGATCCTGACCTTTTGGCCAGTCCGTCTGACCAGTGCGTCCATATCTTTACCGACGGTGCATCCCTGGGTAATCCCGGTCCGGCAGGCATAGGTGTTCTTTTGATCTATGGAAAACATGAAAAAGAAATATCTGAGCCCATCGGTATAACAACCAATAATGTGGCTGAACTGACAGCCATCCTCAGAGCGCTCCAGGAGCTGAAACGCCGGGACCTGCCCGTGCTTATCCATTCGGACTCCAGTTATTGCATAGGGCTATTAGACAAAGGCTGGAAACCCCAGGCCAACCTGGAACTTATTAACAAAATCAAGAACCTGATGACAGAGTTTCAATCCCTTGCGTTTATCAAGGTCAAGGGTCATTCGGGGATAGATGGAAATGAGAAGGCAGATACTCTGGCCAGCCGGGCTGCGGAACTCGCCATGGAACAACAGCATATCTGATCGGGGGAACAGCGAAAAAAAACCGATCCTGACATCGGTTTCATTTCTGTGCCTGGCTGGCGCACCCTATAAAGAGAAAGCTGCGCCAGCCCAAGCATCAAATTTGTATTATTTTTTCAGTTCTGCGAGTTCTTTTTCAAGGGCTGCGATTTTCGCCTTGTCATCGGTGGCCGGGGCTTCTACGCCCTCATCTTTTTTCCAGGTGTCTTTGAGTTCATCAAAACCAAGGTAAAGGGCCAGGCCGCCACCTAGCAGAAGGATGGGTGGCAGTGCGCCGGCAAGAAGCTGCAAGAAAGCACCAAACCAGACAGCAATACCTATGATACCAAGAAGAACCGCGATAGCTCCACCAATCAATGTCTTCATAAAACAACCTCCTTAACTGCGTTAATTATCCCAACTGATAGATAAACGATAAAAGATCACTAGTATACTGTGCTACACAAAACGTGATACAGTCTTATAAAGCTCTTCAATTACCATATGGAATCGACTAAATCAAGCCTATTTTTTTCTCCTGTGTGAAGAGCAGGGAGGCTATCCTGACAATTTAACTTCCCAGTTTTCGCACCAGGGATGAATATAATTAATATCTCGTATTTATAAATATATTGATTCATACTTGGTGCTCTGGTCACCGTCCATCAAAGATTAATATATTGCGTTACGCCGGCACCTCTGATAAAAATACAAGTTTCTGCCAGGATGGTTTTCCCCTGTCGTGTTTGGATGACACCCGTCCTGCAAGGAAAAGCAAGGGTATTGTTTGCCTTGATTATGGGTATGGTTGAAAAGGAGTTCCATGATGAATTTATTAACCAAGCTGAACCAGGGACTGGTAGCTTTCAGAAATCTATTTAAAAACCATGACATTCAGATACGCATGAATCCGTCACGCTGGTTTTCCTGTTTTTATCCAGGTGCTATCGGTTTTCTGGGTTCGAGACTTCTCAACATGATTTTTTCAAGGATCCAACTCGACGACAAAAAGCGGGAACTGTTGTTCCAACTCAACGAAAAGGGCATTGTCATCTATACGGGGAAATACAAAACAGCATTCGAATTTCATTATTATCACACGATTCTCAAACAATCTGCCCTCCCCTACCCTGAGGTTGGATTTGATTTTAAATTTTTTCTGCTTCAACCTGTGACTCAGGTATTCCGGATACTGTGGCTTCAGGCATACAGTTTTTTTACGACCTTCCGGTTCAAGGATCCCTATTTGTCGGGGTATATGACTGATGAACTGTTGCGAGGACGGTCCGGCTTTATTTACCTTATTGAGAGCAACGCCTTTTACAAACGGTTTGTTAAATCCAAACCCGACCCGCTGATCCTTTTAATCACACTTCAGAAGCAGATAGACCGGCCGATTTTTTTTATACCCCAGGCCATTGTTTTCAGCACAAAGCCTGTCCGAACGACCCCCACTCTTCTCGATATTCTGCTTGGCAGCAATGAACGGCCGGGCAAAATCAGCCGGATTCTGTCTTTGTTTAAAAATCCGGATAAAATAAGCGTTGAAATGGCTGAGCCGCTGAATCTCATGGCCTTTCTCCAGCGGCCGGAGATCAGAACCATTGATTTGGATTTCCAGGCCTATCATCTCAGGAGCTATCTCATCGACCAACTGAACCGGCAGCGCAGATGCGTCATCGGTCCCGTGTTGAAATCAAAAGAAGAACTGACTGAAGATATCCTGACCCAGGAATCCCTCCAGACATTCATGAAAAACCGGGCCCTGGAAAAGAATGAACCCCTGGTACAGACCCGGAAACGGGCCGCTTCCTATATCTCCGAAATCGCTGCAAACTATAACCTCACCATAATCTATATGTTTGAAAAGCTTCTCACATGGGCCTTTGGCACCATTTTCGAAGGACTTGTCGTGGACCAGGACGGACTGCAGAGGGTCAAACAGGAAACCAAAAAATCCCCTGTTATCCTTGTTCCCTGCCACAAAAGTCACCTGGACTACCTGCTTCTGTCCTATATCATGTTTAAAAACAGTATGCCCTGCCCCCATATTGCTGCCGGGCACAATCTCTCATTCTGGCCCCTGGGTTATTTTTTCAGGGGGGCAGGTGCATTTTTCCTAAGGCGCACCTTCAAAGGCGCAGTTCTGTACTCCAGAATTTTTGCTGCCTACATCGAGAAGCTGCTTCAGGAAGGTTTCAATATCGAATTTTTCATCGAGGGCGGAAGAAGCAGGACAGGTAAACTCCTGGCCCCGAAATTGGGTTTTTTGTCCATGCTCCTGGAAGCCCATCGAAACAGGGTATGTGACGACCTGCTGTTCATTCCCATCTATGTCGGGTATGACCGAGTCCTGGAAGAAGACGCTTACCTCAATGAAATAGAAGGCGGCAAAAAAAATCCCGAGAGTCTTCTGCAGCTCATAAAGGCTAGGAAATTCCTGAAAAAGAAATACGGGAAAGTCTATATCAAGTTTGACCAGTCCATTTCCCTGAACCGTTACATGGAGGATCAGGGCTTTAATGCGGAAGCCATGGATGGACCGGAAAATAAAAAATTATGCCAGAACCTGGGGTACCGGCTTATCAATGCCATCAATTCCATTTCCATCGTCACGCCCCATGGCATCATCGCCAGTGCGGTCCTGAACTGTCCCGGAAACCGGTTCTCAAAAAGGGACTTGATGTTCCGTGTTGAAACCTACATGAGTCTTCTGACATATATCAACGCAGAACTGGCAGATACCCTTGCCATAGACCCTGACAACGCATTCAACCTGGTTATCGATAATTTTGTAAACCGCAAATTCATCGAACTTGCCGATGAATCCGAAAAAGAGGTTTCGGACACCACAAGGTTTATTGTAAAAGACAACAAACGTCCAATCCTGGATTACTATAAGAACAACGCCATTGCCTTTTTCATACCTGCTGCCTACACCGCCATCTCCATACTTAAAACAGACACTTTCCAATTCTCATCCACAGACCTGATCCTGACCTATACTCTGCTGGAAGAGTTCTTTATAGACGAGTTTTCCTTTGACGAAGAGACCCAGTGCATTGATGAAATCAACAAATATCTGAGAGCCTTTACCAACGACGGCATCATCGTTCCCAACCCATCTTTGCAAGACACCTATAACCTGACATCGGAAGGATACAGAAAACTCAAGTGTCTTGCCGGATTTTTGAATCCATTCCTGGAGTCCTACAAGGCTGCCCTGGCATTCTTTGAACAAAACGGACCCGATATAGGAGATGACAAGGAAAGAATAAAGAAGATCCAGTCCATCGGTGTCAAGATGTACAAACGCCAGGACATCCTCCTGAAAGAATCCCTGTCAAAAATCAATTACATTAATGCCTGCACATTCTTCATGAAAAACAACACCCATCTTCCGGAACAAGGCGCTGTCATGGCAAATTACAGGGAATTCATCGATGACCTGCTTGCCATAACCGCGACACACAGGCCATGAAAGCTCTGATACTGGCTGCCGGTCTTGGAACCCGCCTCCTCCCCCACACCCGGTACAGGCCAAAATCGATGTTCAGCCTGGGGGACAGGACCATACTCGAACATACCATCCAGCGGATGGTGGAAACGGGATGTGACGGCATCATCATCAACACCCACCACCTTCACAATCAGATAGAAGCGCTTATTGATATGCGGCAGTTCCCGATTCCGGTGGTCTGTCGCCATGAACCTGAAATTCTGGATACCGGAGGTGCCATCGCCAATGTTCGGGATTTCATGGGGGACTCACCTTTCTTTGTGATTAACAGCGATATTGTAACCGATCTGGACCTGGCCGCCCTGTGGCGTTTTCACCTGTCAGGCACATGGCTCGTCACCCTGGCTCTCCATTACTGCCAGAGGTTCAACTGCGTGGAAATCAATTCCAGGGGGTTTATCACCCGTTTTCATCCCACGGACCCCTTAAGGAGCTCCGGATGTCCTGATCTAATGGCCTTTACCGGAATCCAGGTGTTGTCTCCCGGGATTTTCAGCCATATGCACGGCACCTCTAAATTCAGCAGTATTGCCTTGTATTCCCGTCTGGCTGACACAGGTGACCATGTCAAGGGCTACGTCTGCCCTGCAATTTACTGGCAGGATATCGGGACTCCGGAAACCTATCGAGATGCTGTTCTCCGGCACCTGGCCGGAACCGTTGGGGCCGGATGGAAGTCCCACCCTGAAAAAATTAGTATTGAAAAACTCAAAGGTGACGGTTCGGACCGTTCCTGGTTCCGTTTAACTCATGACCAGGAATCCCTTGTAGCCGTTGATCATGGAATCCGCCCCCCTGACACGGCTGAAATCTGTGAGGCTGACGCCTTTGTTGCCATCGGCAGTCACCTGTTCCGGACAGGAATATCTGTTCCTCGAGTCCTGGCCCATGACCTGTTTGCCGGGATTGCCCTGGTCCAGGACCTTGGAGACTGTCATCTTGAAGAGCATATCCGGACCAGGGTCTCAAGGTCTGAACGTCTGAATGTATACCGGGCTCTGTGCAATGCTGTTCTGGATTTTTCCCAAAGAGGCGCCAAGAATTTTGATACATCCTGGGCCTGGCAGACAAAAACCTATTCCATGGAAATGATCCTTGACAAAGAGTGCCGATATTTTGTTGAATCATTTTTAGGGGGCTATCTGAACAAACCCGTCCCCTTTGACACGCTCAAACCTGAGTTTGAAACCATAGCTGCCTGTGCCCTGGAAAACAGCCTGACAGGATTCATGCACCGTGATATGCAATCCAGGAACATCATGGTCAGCAACAACCGGTTCTTTTTCATCGATTTCCAGGGCGGTCGATTGGGGCCCGTCCAGTATGATCTGGCATCCCTGTTCATTGATCCCTATGTTAATCTGGACCCGGCAGAGATTGAAACGCTTCTGGAATATGTATTCCTCCAGGCCAACCGGATGAGTCGAATCGATCCGCACCGGTTTCTGGCCGGGTACCGGTGTTGTGCCCTGACACGGAATTTCCAGATTCTTGGAGCTTTTAGTTTCCTCAGCCGGATAAAAAAGAAGTCCTGGTTTGAAACCTTTATTCCAATCGCGGTTGATCGGCTCAAATACACCATTGCCGGCATGGACAACCGGCGACTGCCACTTTTGACGCAAATCATTAATCAGCTGTAACTACGGAGGACACCCATGGATCCAATTTATCTCATGATCAACGGCATGCCGGGCAATGTGGCGATTATCATTGCACGCCATGTTCTCAAAGACAACAGGTTCTCCCTGGTGCCCTTTTCCCTTACAGGACCTGACATTCTCCATAAAGCCGTCAAGGTCGAAACCCAGGAAATACAGCTTGTAAAACCCCAAGGCCGGGAAACGATTGTCGGGCAGATCAAGGCCCGGTATCCCGGGGTAATTGCTGTTGATTTTACCCATCCCACCGCCGTTAATGCCAATGCCGAGCTGTATGCCAGCCAGGGTATCCCCTTTGTCATGGGAACCACCGGCGGAAATCGTGAAAAACTTCTCGCCACAGTAAGCGCCGGGAGTGTCCCGGCAGTTATTGCCCCCAATATGGCCAAACAGATCGTTGGATTCCAGGCCATGATGGACTATGCAGCTTCCACTTTTCCAGGTCTGTTTGAAGGATATACCCTGACCATTGAAGAGAGCCACCAAAAGGGGAAAGCCGACACCAGCGGAACAGCCAGGGCAATGGTAGGGTGTTTCAACCGGCTGGGGATACCGTTTACAAGTGACCAGATCACCATGGAACGGGACCCGGAAATCCAGGCCTCGGTATGGAAGGTTCCCAGGGAACATCTTGCCGGGCATGGATGGCATACCTATACCCTTACCTCGCCGGACGGTTCAGCCTTTTTCCAATTCAAACACAATATCAACGGCCGGGATATCTACGTTAACGGAACTCTGGACGGGGTATTGTTCTTGCATGAAAAAATAGGCAGCGGCGACCCGGCTGTTCTGGCCGGACAGTGTTTCTCCATGATCGACGTTTTGAAGAAAAACAGGAAGTAACCTCGGTGATGTCAATGCTGTTCAGGGCTCTTTTGATTCTTTTGACACTGGCATACCTGATCAGTCCCTTTGACTTGATCCCGGAAGTGTTTGTCCCTTATCTTGGCTGGATCGACGACACTTTCCTCATTGGTCTTCTGATCTATTACCTGAAATACGGCAGGCTTCCGGGACTGTTTTACCGCCAGTCAAAAAAACAGCAACCCTTTTTCCGGGAGACAGGGCATTCGCGAACCAGTGACACGTTCTCAAGGGATTCGCATACCCGGAAAAATCAGGAACAGGAAAAACCAGAACCAGGTCCTGTCCGTTCTGCCCGTGAAATCCTCGGAGTAAGCAAGAATGCTACCCGACAGGAAATTCAGTCTGCTTTCAGAGAAGCTGTCAAGCGCTATCATCCGGACAGGGTTTCCCACTTGGGCAAGGAATTTCAGGATCTGGCCAATAAGAAATTCATTGAGATCAACGAGGCATATAACACCCTGATAAAAGGCTGAGTCTTGCTGCATCCCATGGAACAGTCCAGTCAGATGAAAACGGCATGGCACAACCGGGAGTGAAGCTGTGATCCAATGCTTGACCTAATATCATTCCTGCTGTACTCTCAACCATAATTTCGGACAGAAACAGTTGTGATGCAATTAACCTTTTTAGTCCGGAACAAGAGGTGATGATGATTGTTTTAAAAGCCTGGTACTGGCTGGCATTAGGCATGATCCTGATCATGGCGGAACTTGTGGTCCCCAGTTTCACCATAATCTGGTTTGGGTGCGGCGCCTTTGTTGTCGCAGTCCTTCTGTGGCTGTTCAACGGTATTTCAGTAAACCTGCAGCTGTTTATCTGGGCCCTTGCCTCCATTGTTTTTACAGCCGCATGGTTTCTCATACTCAAACCCAGGATGTTCGACAAGACAAAGGCCGGAATACCCCTGGAAGCAGCCCTAGGATCCTCGGGACTGGTTGTCAGGGTTCCGGGAGAATCCCACAGAGGGATGGTCAAGTTCGCCCCGCCCCTGCTCGGTGCTGAAGAATGGCAATTCATCTGTGAGGACACCGTAGCCGTGGGTGACCGCGTGTCTGTCACCGACGTGTCAGGCAATACATTGATCGTAACCAAAAAATAAGGAGAACTATCCATGGTCCCCGGATTTGTCATCGCAGTAATTTTTCTGATTCTGGTTGCCGTTACCATCTTCCTGGGGGTCAGGATTGTCCCCCAGGGCTCCAAGTACGTGATCCAGCGCCTGGGAAAATACCATAAAACACTGGGGCCAGGTCTGAGCCTCATTATTCCCTATATGGACAGCGTTGCCCACAAGGTCACATCCAAGGATATTGTCCTGGACATTCCCAGCCAGGAAGTCATTACCAAGGACAACGCGGTTATCATCACCAATGCCGTTGCCTATATCAACATCCTGTCCCCGGACAAGGCAGTGTATGGTGTTGAAGATTACGAATTTGCCATCAAGACCCTTGTTCAGACATCCCTGCGTTCCATCGTGGGGGAGATGGATCTTGACGAGGCCCTGTCAAGCCGGAACGTTATCCGAACCAAACTCAAAGAAGCCATTTCCGATGATATCTCAGACTGGGGGATTGCCCTGAAAACCGTGGAAATCCAGGACATCAACCCATCCTCCACCATGCAGTCGGCAATGGAAGAGCAGGCGGCGGCCGAACGGAAACGGCGGGCTACGGTTACCACTGCTGAAGGTGATAAAACCGCCGCCATCCTTCAGGCAGAAGGCCGTTTGGAAGCCTCAAGACGTGATGCGGCTGCAAAAATAGTCCTGGCCGAAGCCAGCCAACAGGCCATTGAAAAAGTTACCAGCGCAATTCATGACAAGGATTTACCCGTTGTCTACCTGCTTGGGGAGCGATATATTGACGCCATGAAGTCCATGGCCGAATCCGGGAACAGCAAAATCGTTCTGCTGCCGGCAGACCTTCCATCGGCCATCAGAGGTATTATCGGAGGATTGAACGTATAAGGATTTTACCGTCAGTGGATGAATTTGCTCCTAATCTTCCGGACACAGGGCAGTGTCTGAAACTGATCAGCGACATGGAAATGATGCCCCACATCATCGACCATTCGAGGATTGTGACCCGGGTCGCCCAACTGATGTACAACCATCTTTCGCCCTCAAATCCAGGTCTTAATCCGGATCTGATCCATGCCGCCGCCATGCTCCATGATATCACCAAAACCAGGAGTTTTCAGACAGGTGAACGACATGCCGAATCCGGGTCCCAGCTCATGCATGAACTGGGCTATCCTGAGGTGGGGGAGGTCATCAGGCAGCATATCCTGCTGGACAAGTATGTGGATCATGGGGATATAACTGAGGCTGAGATTGTAAACTACGCGGACAAGAGGGTGCTCCATGATGCAGTTGTTCCCCTGACCCGGAGGCTGGGTTATATCCAGGAGCGTTATGGAACAACCCAGGAGCTCAGAACCAGGATCAGCATCATGTCGGCCAGCACCATTGCCCTGGAACGACGACTGTTCACCGGACTTCCCATAACACCGGATCAGATAGCACAGCTGGTGGGAACACGGATCTGACACCATTTCCGCCAGGGGTTCATGCAGTCAGCGCATTTTGACCATGGGTCACGGATATGAATTGTAAAAAATTTTACCGGTCTCAGGGCAGTTCAGTTGCCCTTGTCCCGTACGATCATTACTGTACAGGGGGCCTTGTGGGCAATACGTTTGGCGACACTCCCGAAAAGGACCAGCTCCACTCCTGAAAGACCATAGGCACCAAGGACAACTATATCGATCTTCTCATCCATGAGATAATTGAGAATTTCGGAAGAAACATGCCCTGTTTTTACAACGAAAATGGTTTCAACCCCATTTTTAAACCGCCGTGCATAGTCATTGTGCATCTGCTCTTCCAGTTTCAATACCAGGGCCTGGGTCGATTCTTCCGGAACAGCAACCTCTATGTCCACCACCAGCGGATTTACCACGGGAGGCAGCACATGAATCAGGTGAAGCTGAGCCTGGTATTTGGCTGCCAGATCAACAGCCGCCTCAAAAGCTTTATCGGCATTTACCGAAAAATCAACACAACACAAAATTCTTTTAATGTCCATGGAATACTCCTTTGGCTAAGGTTGAGGGGGCAGTGGTGTCTGTTAATTAAGATAGTTGATTTCCATGGCGTCAATCGCCTTGACTGCCATTTTCAGGGATGCATCCATTGTTTCCAGAACACGAGTCTGGGCCGTCTTCTCATACTGTTCCAGGTTGATCAATCTTTCTATGGTTTCAATTTCCACATCACAGACCTTGAACCGTTCCATCAGTTTGTCCTGGAAGTCCCTGGCGACTGCATTTACCAGTTTTGAGAAATAGTCGGCATCAATCAGGTTGCGGTACTCATCCAGATGAGCGAGAACAGACCGCAGGGTCTCGCGCTTGATGGCTATTCCTGCGTCCCTGAGTGCAGACTGCCCCGGAAAAACCGTTCTGGAAAAGAATACCCGTGCCACCAGACCTGTAAAGGTGTGGAAGCCAAACCGTGCCATGGAATCGAGCTTGATTTTTGCTGAATACCGCGTGGTGCTGAGTGCATCGGGGATCTTGAGATCCAGAATCCCCTTGATATAATCGATATTAATGACTGGATTACCGGGTAGTTCCTGGGCGTTCACCGTTTCATGAAGTGCATTGCTTCTTGAAGAAAAATTAGAATAGATTGCCTGAGGATCCACGTGGAAGGATTGGTAAAGGGATTCAAAATAGGTTTGAATCCTAGTCTCCTGCTGGTTGATAAACCGATGTATTTCCGGATTAACTTCCAGTGTCAGACAGGTATCAAGGGATTTTTGGAAATCCTGGAACATGATGTACATGGCGTTCTGGAATCCTGACCTGGTCAATTCACCAGCGTACTGATCCAGGTCCACAAAATAGCCCCTGATAAACCGGCGGACTGTTTCCACTACAGGGCCGTTGTTCTTGTTGAAAAAAGCGGCGGTCCTGGTGTCCATGTCATTTTTCAATCCCCTGATAGCGCCGTCAAGGGAATTTTTCATTATAATCTCAAGCTTTTTAGACTGATCAAGCAAGGTGGACAGTTTTTCCATGGCCATTGCGGCGTGGGTCTTGTCCGTGATAAATAGGTCTGAAAAAAACCGGATACGTTTGTCCAGGGCCCGGATAACAATCCGGATACGTTCCACGGGATTGGAAACAAGCAGGAGAAACCTTTCCCTGGAGATTTTGTCCTCCAGTTTCTGCTTGAGTCTGGCATTATTGGCGGTGGTGTAGCCGAATAGGTCAGTGTCTGACTTCCACAGATCCAGGCGTTTGCGGTCTCTGTCCGACAGTGTTTCAAAGGATGACTCAAGCAGGGTCACCAGGGACGACACAGCATAAACAACCGGATCTCCAAACAGATAGGACAGATCCCGCACGGTTCTCTTTTCAATGGCAATCAGATCTTCCAGGCAATCATGTTCGCTGATATCAGCATTGATGACAAAGAGGATATTGTCCTTTAGCCCCATGAGTTCAATCTGCTTTAAGAAAATTAAATCCGCCTCACGCAGACCGGTCCTGCTGCTGATCAGATAAACGATGAGATTTGCTGAAACAAGATAATCCTGAATCTGTGCCATGTGGGCCGGGTCAGTGGAGTCGCTGCCCTGGCAGTCAGCAATTTCGACCTGTTCGTCAATCCCAGTACAATCAGTTTCCAGGGTTACATCCCTGACAAAAAAGGAGACAGATTCATCACCGGTAAACTGCTTGTGCCAGTCAAATTCCCTGCCTGAAAAGCAGACCCATGAGGGATCGGCATGAACATATCCTTTTGCGGTTTCATAACCGTTTATTGCCCTGATAATGGTCATGGACTCCTGCCGGAACCCATCCCGGGCAATGGCGTGTCTGAGCTGCTGCTGCCGGCAGAGATTGGAAAGAAGATCCCGGTCATGTTTCCGTCTCAGGTCAAAACCCCTGGAACCAGGATTCAAGGTGTCCATGTCAGGGAACAGAATCAGTGCTTTTTCAAGTTCATGATTGATTTCATCCCATGATTTCATGAGTATGGAAGCCTTGGGAACAGGTCCTTTCCTGACCCGTGTCACAATGGAGGTGATAACCCCTGCCCCGCGTTTGAGCAGGTCTTTTTTAAGCCATGCATTGATAAAGGTACTTTTCCCGGATTTTATGGCCCCAACCACGGCAATGTGAAGAATCCCGGAACGGACCTGATCAGGAATGCCCATGCACTGATGATTCATCCTGTCGATGGTATCATCATACATGTCTGCAACGGATTTCATACTAGAAAAAACCAGAGACAGGTCCCGGACAACGGACTCGATATCATTATGGATCTGCAGCGCATTGGTCATGGTCAAAAGTCTATCCGTTGGTTCAGTTGTCAAAAAGCGTATCGGAACTGACACCGATCTGCATCATGGCCCGTTCCCATTTCATTTCCGTGGGGGTGTTGAACAGAATATCTTCAGCAATGGGACAGGTAAGCCATGCGTTGTCATGGATTTCATTGTCCAGCTGAAGGGGCCCCCACCCGGCGCATCCAAGAAGAATAAGGGAAGATTTGGGCCCTTCTCCAGTGGCGATGGCTTCAAGAATATCCCGGGTATTGCTGAGGCCGCACCAGGGGGTGATGGTCATACACCCCTGCCAGTGAAAGGGAGGGCCATGAAGGACAAATACCCCACTGGGTTGGACAGGTCCGCCAAGATGGACCTGAATCTTATCGATGTGATCATTACTTGGAATATTGAGATCATCGAACAGTTCCCGCCCGGTCAACAAGGGATGTATCCTGTTGATTATAAAACCCAAAGCACCGGCAGCATTATGTTCGCACATGCAGGTCACTGTCTGGGCAAAGTTCGGATCCGGCAGTCCTGGCATGGCGACCAGGAAGTGGCCTTTCAGGGAATCTGACTGTTCATCGGACATAGTAATGCTCCATCATAATTCTTGGCATAACCCAATGTTCCCAGAGTAGTAGAAAGAAGCACATTTTTCAATCATTTTGTCTATTGGATACCATGCCCCCAGAAAAGCCGACTCCGGAGCACCTGCAGCCGCGAGCTGGAAACCATGGATCTGAGGTTCTGCCGCCTGAACGCCGTAAAAATGCCGGGATAACAAGAGGAATACTAAGAAACCAATAGCCCCAGTCCATGTCACCGTCCACATGTCACCGTCCATAAACATCTTCAAATCTGACAATGTCGTCCTCGCCCAGATAGGATCCGGACTGGACCTCGATGAGTTCAAGGGGAATTTTACCTGGATTTTCAATACGATGGGTCACCCCCAAAGGAATGTAAGTAGATTGATCTTCCTTTAGAAGAATTTCCTTGTCATCCTGGGTTACCAGCGCAGTGCCGGAGACCACGGTCCAGTGTTCGGCACGGTGGAAATGCTTCTGGAGTGAGAGTTTTGCACCAGGTTTAACCGTGATCCGCTTAACTTGGAACCGGTGGGAGATATCCACGGTCTCATAGGAACCCCATGGCCGGTACACACGCTTATGACTAGAGGTTTCACTCCTGCCCTGTTTGCGGAGCATTCCCACAATCTGCTTCACATCCTGAACCTTATCCCGCGAGGCAACCAGGACTGCATCCCGGGTCTCAACGACAATAAGATTGTCAACCCCCACAGCAGCGATCAGCCTGCTTTCTGAATTGAAATAGGAGTTGTGTGTCGCATGGGTCAGCACATCGCCCAGGATGACATTCTGGTTTTCATCCCGCACTCCGGCATGCCACAAGGAATCCCAGGAACCCAGATCCGTCCAGCCGGCATCTACAGGAACAACAACACCGGCGCCGGTTTTTTCCATCACGGCATAATCTATGGAGTCCGAAGGGCAGGATGCAAAGGCATCCCGGTTCAGACGAATGAAGTCCAGATCTTCACGGCTGTTTTCCAGGGCCGTCCTGCAGGCAGAAACAATGTCAGGAGCAAACCGTTCAAGCTGCCCTATAATGACCGATGCCTTGAACATGAACATGCCTGAGTTCCAGCAGAAATTTCCGGATTCAAGATACTTCCTGGCTGTTGAGAGATCGGGTTTCTCAACAAATTTGGCGATGGTGGAGGCTGCCGGATCCAGGCGATCTCCTTTTTGTATATAGCCATATCCGGTTTCAGGACTTTCCGGAATAATGCCAAAGGTGATCAGAGAGTCCTTTTGCGCATAACGGACTCCGTGTTCCAGGGCCTTTAGAAACTTATCGATATTTCTGATCACATGGTCGGCGGGCAGCACCAGCATTATGGGATCAATCCCGGCGGATAAGATCTGCAATGCTGCCACAGCGATGGCGGGTGCAGTATTCCTGCCAACAGGTTCAAGCAGGATTGACGCGGATTTAACACCGATTGCCTGTAACTGTTCAGCAACCATGAACCGGTGTTCTTCGTTACAGACTACGACCGGATCGCCCATATCCGGGAGATTGGAAAGCCGGAGCATTGTATTCTGCAGCATTGTATTCTGGTCGGTTAGATTGAGGAGCTGCTTGGGGTAGAGCTCACGGGACAGAGGCCACAGTCGGGTTCCGGATCCTCCGGCAAGAATCACAGGGACTATCATATTACTCCTTTTTTCTATTCCATGGTTAAACTGTATGTGATACACACTCTTTAATATACATCGGGTGTTTGTGCAAGTGATTCATGGGTTGAATCGCCATTTGTTAAGGCATGAGCCCTGCCCCCTTCATCCATACAGACAGAGGTTGACTACCAGTTCTATGCCGGTTTACGAGTACAGCGCCTACACCAGCAGAGGGAAAAAAAAATCCGGGATCATTGATGCAGACAGCCTTATGTCCGCAGGCCTTAAACTCCAGAAGATGAGCTGTTATCCCCTGACCCTCAAAGAGCTGCAGTCGGAAACTTTTCACGGGTCCGGACAGCTGGGTTCATTCTTTTCCCGTTATGCGTCTTTTCACCGCATTTCAGCCGAGGAATTGTCCATCCTCACCCGGCAGTTGTCAACCCTGATGTCGGCAGGCTTTCCCCTGGTGTCAGCAGTATCCACTCTGGCATCCCAATCCCGGACAACAGCCATAAAAAAAGTCCTGTCAACCGTCAAGGATTCCATTGAACAGGGAAAAAGCTTTGCAGAATCCCTGTCCATGTACCCCTCGGTGTTCTCGTCCATCTTCATCAACATGGTTGCTGCAGGCGAGTCATCGGGAACTCTGGAAATCGTTCTTGAACGCCTGGCCGATATTACGGAAAAATCCCAGGCAACCAGAAAAAAAATTCAGGTTGCCCTTGCCTATCCCATGGTCATGGCCCTTGTTGGAACCCTGATCCTGTTTTTTCTTTTGACCCATGTGGTGCCCGGCATTGTGGGTATCTATACCGACATGCAGCAGACCCTTCCCAGACCCACCCTGTTTTTAATTTCCCTGAGCACTATCTCCCGCAAGTTCTGGTGGATAATGCTCCTGGCTGTGTTCGGGGCTGCCGGCGGAGTCTACACCCTGACCCTGACAGAAAAGGGCCGGTTATGGATCGATAGGCTCGTGCTCGGCCTCCCCGGTATTGGCGACCTGATCCGGAAGATGGCTATCGCAAGGTTCTCACGGGTACTGGGATCCCTTCTCCAGAACGGTGTGCCCATGCTCACGGCCCTGGGAATAGCCCGGACCATCACCGGCAACGCTGTTCTGGAAAAAGCGGTAATCGCTGCCTCGGAGCGTGTTGAGCAGGGCAGTGATCTTGGCCAGGCCCTGGAAGAGCACAGGGTATTTCCGGAACTTGCAATCCAGATGATCCGGGTCGGAGAAAAAAGCGGTGAGCTTGAAACGCTGCTTGATAAGACGGCCCAGCTCTATGACAGGGAGGTAGAATCCACTGTGGCCACGGTGACATCCCTCCTTGAACCTGCAATTATCCTTGTCATGGCCGTGATTGTCGGTTTTATCGTGCTCTCAGTCTGCCTGCCCATCCTGGAGATGAACCAGCTGGTGCGTTAAAGGGACTCTCTTCTGGACAGTAGTATCAGAATGGGAATCTCAGACTAAGCAGCAGACCATGGCTTCTGCCCCAGGGTTCAGAGTCCGGTCCGGCCACAGGCACAGCCTGTTTCAGGGTTTCAATCACCTGCCTCCGCTGGGCGCTGTTGTACTTGTATGCGGAGGAAATGCCGCCATAGATGCTCCCTGAATAGAATCCCGATGCCACGATGCCCACGATGGAACCCAGGATGGGATTGTCCGTCTCAAAAGAGCGGCATGATGCCAGAATCAGGGCGGTATTGACAAAGAATGCCACAACGGCATCGTGGATGCGCCCGGTATATGCGAACCCGCCTCCAGGAACAATTCCTGCGATCCCGGCCAGGATGGGATTTTTGTCTTTAAAGTTCTCCATGTGATGGATAGTGTCCAGGATATCAGACTTTGAGAACAATTTCTGGCTGTCAGGACTTATTTTTCCAAACCAGGATTTAGCCGATTTCAGGGCCCCCGATTCCAGGGCCTGGCTTTTTTCCAGATAAATCCAGCCCAGGGCAGCATACACCCTGTCCTGGATGGCCGGATCCCGGGTCAGCATCAGGACATTCCTGAGCTGGGCTTCGGCAAGTGCCGATTCGCCCTGTTTCAGGTAAAGCTTTCCAAGCATGATGTGGGCTTCCAGGGCCAGGGGATTATCGCCGGGCAGGCTGGACATGCGTTGAAATACTTCGGCAGCTTCTGCCAGGCGGTCCAGGCTGAACAGGGATACGCCAACTAGAAATCGGGCACTGTAATGACGGTCATCTTCTGGGAAAAAGTAGACAAACCGCTTGAATTCAACCACGGCCGTGGAAAAATCATGGGACTCAAAACATGCCATGGCATAGTCATACTGCATGTCGGAATTGATGATAAGGTCAGCGGCATAAGGTCTTGGAGGAACCTGAAGGATACAGATAATGATACAACCCAGGATAATTTGACACAACCGGTTCATGGAACTGTCCTATTGGTTTGCATGGTTCCGGGATACCCACCAGAAGTCATTGGCCTCGACCGGATCCAGGAAGTACTTCCGGGAATTACGGTAAAGGATTTCAGCGGTATTGGTATCATCCCCACCGCAGCGGAGCAGCCTGTCACATGCCATGATACACCCCATTAGGATTCCGTGCTTATCAACGGCCTGACTGGCATACTCTGAGCAGGACGGCACCATGGAACACCGATCTCCGTCCACGACTGAGATATGCTTCTGATACATGGCTATGATGTTACCCAGGGCCCCTTTGGAAGGGCCGGCATCACGTCCGTCTCCGGCGTGGATCAATACCGGTGAGAGCACTGCAATCACAACCAGGATCAAGATCCTGCAGCTAATCCTGGGTAACACGAAGCACCTCTTCCACGGTTGTCAATCCACAGAGTACTTTCTGGATTCCGTCTTTGCGAAGTGTCACCATTCCTGCCTTGCGGATGGCCAATTCCTTGATGCTGTTGGCGTCGGATGTGGTCAATATCAATGCCTTGAGAGGATCGTTCATTTCCATGATTTCGAAAATGGCCTGACGTCCTGCATAACCGGTGTTAAAACACCGGGAACATCCTTTGGCCTTGAAAACTTTTTTCCCCGCAAGGTCAGCACTATTGAAGGCCAGGGTAGCGGCTTCTGCATCTCCAAGGGTATAAGGCTCTTTGCAGCCATCACATAGGATTCTGACAAGACGCTGGGCAATGACCGCCTTTACCGACGACGTGATAAGATAGGGTTCGACCCCGAGATCATGGAGGCGGGTGATGGCTCCGGGAGAGTCATTGGTGTGCAGGGTCGAAAAGACAAGATGGCCGGTCAGTGCGGACTGGATGGCAATTTCCGCAGTTTCAAAATCGCGTATCTCGCCGATAAGAATCACGTCCGGGTCCTGGCGAACAATGGATCGGAGCCCCTGGGCAAAGGTTACGCCGGTCTTGCGGTTGACCTGGATCTGTCCTATACCCTTGAGGTTGTACTCCACCGGATCTTCGATGGTAATGATGTTCTTGTCCGATGAGTTGATAACAGACAGGGCCGCATACAGGGTAGTGGTTTTCCCGCTTCCCGTAGGCCCAGTGACAAGCACGATACCGTTGTTGAGCCGTATGAGCCTGTTGAATAAGGCCAGGTTGTCCCGGGAAATGCCGAATTCCGAGAGTTCAAGCAAATTTCCGGACTTATTGAGAAGCCTCATAACCAGGCGTTCTCCAAAGGCGGTGGGGACCGTTGAAACACGGATGTCGATCTCCTGCTCTCCCAGGCGCACCTCAAGCCTGCCGTCCTGGGGCACCCGCTTTTCCGCGATATTCATCTTTGCCATAACCTTGATCCTGGAAATCAGGGCCGACTGTATCCACTTGGGCGGTGACAGCATGTCATAAAGAATTCCGTCGATTCTGTACCGGACATTGAGACAATCCTGGAACGGTTCAATATGGATGTCGCTGGCATTGGCCTTGACAGACTGGGAGATCATGTGATTCACCAGCCTGATGACCGGGGCATCGCTGGTATCATCCAGAAGATCTGCGGTCTGCTCAATCTCCTGGATAATTGTTGTACCGTTGCCTTCCATGTCGTCCACCAGCTGCTGGGCTCTGTCTGTACTCCTGTTATAGATGGCGTTGATACCTGAAAGGATATCGCTCCGGGTTGCCAGGACAACCAGAAAATCGGAGATATTCAGCAGGGATGAAATATCATCAATACCTGCCAGGCCTGCCGGGTTATGGATGGCGATGCTGGATTGTCCAGTCTCCTTGATCAAAGGAAGAATCCCGTATCTTTTTAAAAATTGGATGGGGATTTTCGAGGTGAAGTCAGCATCTGTCCCGGCAGTGGAAATATGCTGGGCAACTGGAAAACCGTAGAGATTGGACAGGGCTTCTAAAACATGTTTTTCCGGAATCAGTTTGGAGTCCACAAGGGCTTCCACAAATCCTGGCCTGTTCTTATCAAACAGCTCCTTGATTTTCTGGATTTCCTCCGGAACTGGTACGCGAACCTGGGCCAGACAGGTCAGAAAAGCCTCAAGCATCAGTTACTGTCCTTTTTTATACTGTCGTACAGTTTAATGTCCTGGGATGTGAGTTTATCGATATCCTTTTTCTTAATGTCATAGATTGCGGAGGCTTCCAATGGGTTCTTGACAACCCGGGGGGTCAGGAAAACATAGAGATTTGTCTTGTCATTGCCCTGGGACACGGTTTTAAACAGGTAGCCCAGGCCAGGGATGGTTCCCAGACAAGGAACCCCGTAATTGGTTCTGGAAAGGCTTTCATCAATGAGTCCGCCGATAACCACGGTGTTTCCGTCTTCCACAATCAGGGTTGTCTGTATGAGCCGTTTCAGGGTTGTGGGCCTGTCCAGGGTTGACTGGTTCACAGAGTCAAGTTTGGTTACTTCCTGGAAAACATTCAATCTTACCAGCCTGTCCTTGCTGATCTGGGGAGTTATTTTCAGGGTGATACCCACATCCTTGTATTCATAAGAGCTGTAAGTGTCTGTTGCATTGTCCGCTGCGGACCGGGTCTGGTAGGGAACGTTCTTGCCGATGGTCAGGACCGCTTCTTCGTTGTCCGTTGTCAGGATCTGGGGGTTGGACAAGATATTGACATTCTTGTCTGTCTGGTAGGCCTGGACAACAGCACCCAGGGACGGGAATGTCAGACCGCCTATGGTCAGGGTCTTACCCATGACCCCAAGTGAAAATCCGGACGGGAGCACACCGGTGGCAGCTATGGAATTGAAATTGGAGTAACCGTTCCCGCCGGATCCCGCGAAGTAGACCCCCTGATCATTTCCGGAACCGTCTTTGTCAAATCCTTCACCCACCCGCCATTCAGTGCCCAAAGCCAGACCATTGGTAACATTCACCTCCATGATAAGGCACTCAATATATACCATGGCCCTGGGGATATCCAGCTTTGCTATCACCTCTTCAATGATGGGATATTCTTCCTTTTCCGCCATGATAATGAGAGAGTTGGTTGCCTTGTCCGCGGTTATCCTGACCTTCTCGGACAGGAGAGGTGCCACTTTCTTACCCTGGGTCTGATCCGTGGTTTTGCTTGGGATTTCCTGGAGAACCGATGCCAGGGTTTCGGCCTTGGCGTGTTCCAGGTAATATACCCTGATCTTCTCTTCACCTTTAGGCATTTTCTGGTCCAGGATACTGACAAGCTGCTTGATCCGGGCGGTTTCAATTTCACTGGCCAGGACAACAACGGAATTGGTCCTTTCATCGGCCACAAATTTCACAATCATATCCGGATCCGGCTTCCCCTTTTCACCAGTGCCCTTGGCTGAAAACATGGTCGAAAGGTTCTGGACCAGTTTTCCCGCATCGGCATTTTCAACGGAAATAACTGAAATCTGTTTGCCGATACCCATGACGTCCACGGCCTGGATGATGTTCATGAGCCTGTCGATGTTGGACAGGGTGTCCGTGATGATCAGCATGTTGGTGTCCGGATAGGACAGGGCCACACTGCCCTTGGAGATCAAAGGGGCAAAAAGACGTTTGAGTTCTTCGGCATCGGCATATTGCAGCGGTATGATGCGGGTTACTATACGGTCTTCCGGCATTTCGGTCTCAGGGGACACACGCGTGTCGATGTTGGTGCTCCTGGCGTCCATGGAAGGGATGATTTTAACGATGTGCCCGGATTCGACAGCTGAAAAACCGTGAATATCCAGAACGGTTTCAAAAACACGGTATGCGTCTTTAATGGAAACCTTTGAGGGGGAGATAATGGTGACGTTGCCGGTCACCCGCCTGTCCACCACAAAATTTTTGCCTGTGAGTTCGCTGAAGAATTTCAGGAAAACATTGATATCCACATTATTGAAATCAATGGCCAAGTCACCGTTTTCATCAGGAACCGGGAGGGTTCCTGACGAGGGAGTTTCCTGAGTCTGGCACCAGGCATGACCCGAAAAAAGGCACAAAAAAGCCAGGATTATGAAAACATGTACCTGTTTAAGGCTGAACATGATAGCTGATCTCCTTTGTGTTGCCACGCCGTTTGATCTGCATGGACACATCCGACGCATTTTTCAGATTTTTATAAAGATTAAGGGCATCATCCACGGACTGGATCTCTTTTCCATCAACCCCGGTAATAATATCACCGTTTCTAAGTCCCATCTGCTGGAACAATGAATCCGGCTGTATCCCGTAAACAAGGAGCCCGTCAGGCTTTCCCTGGGAAAAATGGGGTCTGATCCTGACCTGTTTCATCAGGTTGTTGATATCGCTGGTTGATTCAACAATGGCGGTTCGGTCGATGACGATGCTGTCCGGCTCAGACTGGGTCTCCGCAGCAACGGGTACGGGCTGGGCCAGCTGGAGAGGGCCACGGGATTCGTTTCTCATGACCATTTCAAGCACCTGATCCTTACCATTCAGGGTAAGCACAACCCGCTGACGAAGTACCGCTTTTATTACAGCACCCTGGAGGGTATCTCCAGGACGGTACAGGCCCTGCTTCCGGGTAGAATTATCTTCGATAACGGCCCAGGATTTGGAATTCATACCGGTCACGGTCCCCCATAGCTTTACATTCAGGGATGTTTTTTCAAGGGATTCCACATCCTGGTCCTGAATTTTTTCCTGGGCTGCTGCCTTCTTGTCCTGGGCAGACCCGGTCTCGACCTGAAAGAGATTACGCTGAACAATGACATCGCTCACATGTCCAGAGTACTCAGCCGAACGGGTAACTGTCGCAGCTGACATAGTTAAGGCCGGTTTCCCTTCTGGAATATCACTGACGGGTAAACTGGATTCAAAACCGGCATACATGGCTTTGACGCCCAAGAAAACGACCAGGGTTATCAAGGCCAAGTGGATAAGGGTAAACAAGTATTTCATAGGCCTACCTTGGCTTCCCCCACGGTTCCAGTAACGGTGAACGGAATACCCTGCCGGTTGGAATCATCGAACAGCATGGAAACCGATGATATCCCGGCCAGCTTTTTAACATAGGACGGATTGGGCTGTACATGCCCTTTCAGGAGTACTGTACTGAGGCCAAAGGGCAGTTTCACCAGAATCAGCCCTTTGGCGGACAGGTTCATTTCAGTTCCCTGCGCATTGATTTCCTGGACAATAAGTTTTGTACCCTCCATGGTCAGCGTGATATCGATGGTTTTGAATTTGAGTTCACTGATCCCCAACGGGTTGAATATGGGATCCAGGACCTTTACAAAGCACCTGGAAACCCGGTATGTGCCGGTGCCTCTGAGACCCTGATCCTGGTGGCATCCCAGGGAAAGATTGCCGTCAACAACACCAGACAGCCCGAGAACCGTGCCCGCACTGGCATAGGTCACATCAGAAAAGATGAAATCCGTCAATTTCAAGGTCGCATCAAAATCCGATGCAGGAAGGTTCAAGGCTGCTGACACGCTGCCCTCCAGGGTTCCAGTGCCGGATCCGCCATGGAAACCCATGGTCTTTAAACGTGTGAACATTGACCAGATATCCGGGGTAACCCTAAGGGTGTCCAGATGGACAGGGGGCATTTCTTTTCCCAGAATTCTTGTATCAATCAGCCTGATCGACATGGGAAGGTCCGGTTCAACAGCCTTAACAGAGACTGCAACACCCGGGTCCAGAGACGACAGGAATCTGGAGACATGAAGACCTGCAAGCTGGGCAGGGAACAGCATAACGCTGAGAACCGCAAACATGACCAGTGCATACAGGCTGTAAAGAATAATGCTCCGGGGTGTCATGATGCAGTGTCTCCGGGTACAAGGGTCTGGGCTTCAATGACAGCCTCCAGCTGTTTCAAGTCTTTGCCGGTCCTGGACAAAGAAATGGATTTGATAAAAACACCGGACCGGGCTGTTTCAATCCTTGAGATATAATCCACCAGTTCAGCGTAACCGAGGTTGTCCAGCTTGAGCTTAACCGTGGAAAGGGTGTTGGATGATTTTTCAAGTTTGGTGGATGCGGGCTTCATATAGGCCACATTATCCTTTACACCGCTCTGTTCGGCCAGGGTGTCAAGGAAGGAAAACAGGGTAAAATTCCTGGGACGGTCCTGAATCAGTTGACCTGCTTCCTGGCCGGACCGGGTGATCCCCTGGTATTGGGTTCTGAGGGACTGCATCTGGGTGAGAGCGCCAAGTTTTGATGCCAATTGCTTTTCAAGGCTGGTTCTTCTGTCAAGAGCCGGCATCATGATGAACGCCACTGCCAGAAAAACAAGAACTACAATCAGTCCCAGAGAAACAAGCAGTTTTTCTCGTCCCGAAAGGGTCATCAGTTTTATCCTTTAAGATCCACGATGCATTGGAATCGAATACGGTTCCCGGTTTTATCGGCAGACGCACTGCTGATGCTGACCTGGGAGAAAAAGCTGGAACCTTCCAGGTAACTTTTTACTTTATCCACGGTATTAAAAGTATCTGTACTGCCTGAAATGATTATCCTGCCCGGATTAACCAGGAGCCTTGAAATTTCAACGTCAACGCCACCGGGAATCCTGGTGGACAGTTCCGTAAGTATATCCATTATCCTTGGGGAACTTGCGGACAAACCGTCATCTGAACGCCCTTCCATGCGTGAGGCGTCCCTGGCCTGATTAACGGCAACGGTCATCTGCATCAGAGGGTCGACAACTCGGTTGATCTGGGGAAAGGTGGCTGTCAGAATCCTGGCGGAGGAACCGTCAACGGCCAGGATTCGTTTGCTCAGAATATTGCAGTCTCGATAAATACCGAAAACGCCAACAATAAATGCAAGGACCATGAGAACCCCGGCAGTGATTATCCTGGATGTATGCCTTTGGACAAAAGAATCCGCACGGTAACGTCCCTGGCACAGGTTGAGGAGATTCCTGGATTCAAGTGCCATGACCGCTGCCCCGGAGGCATTTGCAGAAAGGGTTTCATCATCCGGGGCAGAGCGTTTCAAGGACTCGGGCAGCTGGAATTTGTGAACCGGGCAGTCCATGCAGGAGGATAATGACCGGATCAGGGATTCATCTGCATGATCCCTGGAAATAATGATGCATCTGTCAGGAGTAAAATCTGTCCCCTGGATCTGGTTATAGAGAATCAGGGACTGCCTGAACAGCTGGGCTGTTGTTTCAGGAGTTCCGTCAGCCTGCCCCGGACAACGTACAAAAATGATATGATTGCCCCTGGACAGGATCAGGGTCATCCTCAAATTTTCCATGTCTACAAAGGCCACACGGTCCTGGGATGGAAAATTTTTTATGATAAAAGCCGCTGCGGCATAGCCCCGGGGTGTTATCAGGGAAGGTTTAAACCCCATGGTTTCAAGAGGTGTAAAATAGGTGTCAACAACAGTTTCAGGAGCAGATGCGGTAAAAACAACCCTGGGTTCGCCAGGGGCTGCAGGGGATGATACCAGAAAATCCGAGACATATGTGCAGTCCTGAAAAGGCAGATGGGAAGCCAACTCAAAGGGCAGCACCTGTCGGATTTTTCCGGGAGATGAAAACGGAAGGAAAACGGTCCTGAAGGAAAAATGCATCCCGGAAAGGGCAACGGCACAGGAGGTGCATCCTGTAACATCAAGAACACGGGTGAGATTCACCAGGGCAGTTTCAAAGGATGAATCGCTGTCCGGGTTGTCCCTGGCCGGTGTGCCAATAACGGTCATTGGCACACCGGCGCTGTTTACGACACGGTACCCGTTCAAGGAGCGTTCGATAACAACCCCGTCCAGAAAATCAAGACCGATGTCAAGTCCCAGAATTCTCTGAGTCATTGTCTATTCCCTGGAAAGCCTGAGCAGCCGGCAGTACCACCGCCCTGTTTCCTTGTCTTTTTCCCGTTTGATATAGGCCAGGAGGGTCTGTTCGACTGTCCCTCTCCTGACCGACGCCCTGACTCTGAAATAGTCGCTGGAATAGCGGATGATGTTTCCAAAGTCGAGCTTTTCTTTGTCAGATAGTTCTATAACCTGTTCATACCACCCCTTGTCAAGGGTGTTGACAAAATCCCCCCCCGTTTCATGGGTCTGGGTTCTGAAGTCAGCCAGTTCCTGGGCCTGATCCTCGCGGCCGGCCGGCAGCATGGCAGCCAGAATTAGGGGGCCTGCCGTATTGATGTTGATCCTCCCCTGGAAGGCAAATCCGCCGTTATCCGCAGGAGCAGCGTTCATGCCGAAAACACTGAGAACAGAATCCAGTTCAGGGGCCTGGGACATCCCTTCAAACAGGCTCGACTCCTGCATGATGGATTTGACGGTCAGTATATCCTGGGATACACCCTTAATATTGTAAAGTTCCTTGAGGATGTCGATGGGACCGTTGGAACAGTAAACCGACGGTTCAAGGGTTTCGTAATAGGAAGATTCCGCACCGCTGGTTCCGGTGATGGTATCGTCGTCCCCGGAGTCAAGCCAGTCTTTGATGCAGTTGATGATCTCCTGGGGGTCACGCAGGTCCACGGATTTATCCCCGGATACCACCATGGCCAGCAGTCTCTCCCACAGTTCACGCTGTGTATCGTTGAAGGTGCTCCCCGGAAACTCCCGGATAAGGGCATTGACCTGGATTTTACCCAGCTCATCCGTAATTTCAAGGGAAACGGCATCGGCCAAGGGATGCATACGGGCAAACACCTGGGACATTTCCCCGGAGTTGGCCCACAACTCCTGTACCGAGTCTATCTCATTGGTATTGGCGTCGTCGGCAAGGACAGCCATGGCCAGATGGATGCCTGACATGGCCATCTGGTTTATAATAAACCGTGACTCGTGGACCAGGGTCCCATCTGTTGAAGAAGCCACCTTCCTGGCAATCTCAAGGGCCGCTACCGTAAGGATGGATACAAGGGCGAGAGTTATTAAAAGAGCCATCCCGCTGTTTCCAAGAATAAAGTTTCGGCGCAGGGTCATGATTGTGTCAATTCTCCACCGTTCTGTCCACTGCCAGGGGGAACCGTGTCGTGATGGTCTGCTGGCCTGAGCCTGTCTTCACGGTGATAGTGATCCCAACCGATGTCGGAAACCTGAAATCCGTTTCGCTGTTTTGTGTATCCCACCTGGCTGATTCTTTTCCCTCGGTATCATAAAAAACCACAAAAAACTCCATAACGTTCCTAAACAGCACAGGATCGCAGTCTGTGGAAGGATTATCGGGAAAAGGTCTGAGACTGTCGGAGCGGCACAGGTCCCACCCCTGGTCGGCATTGGCCCGGACATGGTATTGTATGCGGGCTATACCCACGGCCTGGACTCCCCCTGAAGGGATATGATTTAAGGATGCAAACAAAAGTGTTGAAAAGGTTTTCCCACCAATATTTGCCTCTTCTCCGGCCATGCGGAACGGATCCGGTTCAGCACTGAACCTGGGTGTTTTATACCTGGGAGGCTGATCAACCACCAGGTTTGTAAAATCAGCTTCAATGACACCCATGGGAATCTGGAGACTCTCCTGCACCAGAACCGAGGCAGTGAGGGCCTGCCCGGTAGTAATAAACGATCCAAAAGAAGAAAAAAGCGTTGTCATGACGACAGCAAAAATAAATACTGCCACCATTATTTCGAGCAGTGTAAAACCCGGTGGAGCCTTGGTCTGTTTGTCAGTCTCGGGCAATGTACCTCCAGGTACTCACTGACAGGGTCTGATTGCCCTTTGTAATTTCCACGTCAAGCCGTTTCAGGTGTTCGGCTGCCTGTCTTGGGAGGGCCTCTCCTTCAATGGGTTCCAGATCGTGCAGGGTCAGACGCCAGGACCAGTCCTGGTATTGTTTGTCGAATTTCCCGGATAAAACCGTTGCATCGGCAAGGTCAGCGTCCGGGGTTGACAGGATTATCCTGGCAAGATACGGTGCCAGGGTATGAAAATTACCCGAATCTGCAAGGTTTATGGAGCCTGCCTGGAGCCTGAACACACTAACGAACACGATTGCGATAATGGCCAGGCTCACCATGATCTCCAGGAGGGTAAATCCCTCTTCACCAGGAACCAGACCTAGGTCAATTGCACGCTTCATAGGCGACATACCCGTTGACACGCTCCACACCCGGAAGGAACGGTTCTATTCTAAGGGTGATATCTGCCCCAACCTCCCTGAGATGAATACAGGCCTGATCCGAATAACCGTACCGGGAAAAATGCAGGGAGTAAGGATAGGACCGGGATACACGATCCTCAGGAAAGACAACGTCCACAATTGTTACACTGTCCGGAATCTTGAATGCGTTATCGTTTGCGGCTTGGGCTTCTTCTCCTGCCATGGATGAGGTGGTGGTCCAGAGTTTTCCAGGGTTGGCCTGGATATGCAGGACATAATCGACAGCGTCGCTTACCGCCCTTTTCTTTAGATCGTTGATCCGGATTATAACCATGGAGACCGGGTCGGATGTCTGGGAGAAGAAACCCATAGCCTGGAACCGTGGCAAGGTAAAAACCAGCATCAATCCGATGACAGCGGTCACGGCAACAAGTTCAAACAGTGTGAATCCCGGGCTGCATCTGGCCCTGTTATTCAAGTTCCCAGCTCTTGATGTCCATGTCCTTGCCTTCTCCACCCGGAGCCCCGTCTGCCCCATAGGAGATGATATCAAAATCATTGTGAACCCCGGGACTCAGGTAGAGGTATTCACGGCCCCATGGGTCTTTGGGGACCTTGCCCTTGTCCAGGTAACCGCCGTCATGCCATTTATCAGGGAGGGGCTCGGTTCCCGGTTTTTCGACCAGTGCCAGAAGCCCCTGCTCAGTGGAAGGATAGGTGCCGTTGTCCAGACGGTACAGTTTCAAACCTGTTTCAATGGCAGCAATGTCCACTTTAGCTTTTACCTGTTTAGCTTCATCGGTCCTTCCCATGAGTTTTGGCACGATAAAGCTGGCAAGGATCCCCAGGATAACCACCACAACCATCAGCTCAATCAGGGTAAAGCCCTTGCTGCTGCTATTCGTATGTTTCATAATTCCCCTGCCCTTCAAGTTTCCGGCTGGGCGTGTGCAATCGGTCAAGGCCGGATAATGGGTTGTCGTTTGCGGATCAGATGGATGTCGATGTTTTTCGGATTTGTCCATTGACCCCAGATATGTTAATGGAATATACACTAAACGCATTCGAGATTGCAAGTATTCCATGACTGAACCGTATTCCATATTAACTCCGGGGCAGGACCATCAAATTTCCATGCTGATAGACATTTCAAACCGTATTTCCATAGCAGACTGTCCTGAAGATATGGCCGACCTTATAAAGCAGAAACTTACCATTCCCAACCCCCGATACCAGGAGGCATTGAAACAGGGCCGGTGGACAGGGCACCTGAAGCAGCAGCTGCAGTTTTATTCGGTTTCTGACAACAGGCTTCACATACCCAGAGGATTTTTGTATCCGCTTCTGGATCTGGCCTCGGATCATGAACTTGAAATAACAGTCCAGGACCATCGTGTCCGGCATCCGGATTTGCCTTTCCAGTTCAGCGGTACCCTCCTTGCTCCGCAGATCCCGGCAGTGAAACAGGTTCTGC
The DNA here is from genome assembly GCA_043806875.1 of Pseudomonadota bacterium. Classification (GTDB taxonomy): domain Bacteria; phylum Desulfobacterota; class Desulfobacteria; order Desulfobacterales; family Desulfobacteraceae; genus JAZDGN01. Next base: position 155,261 of record JAZDGN010000079.1, on the reverse strand, counting down.
AATTCTCCCAGGGGATTCTCAAGGCTGCAACAGGGGCCGGCAAAACAGTCATGGCCCTTGAAATAGTGCACAAAAGGGCTCAGCCGACCCTCATCATCGTTCCCAACAGAACGCTGCTTCACCAGTGGGTTAAAAATATCGAAACCTTCCTTGATTTGAAGTCCGGGGATATCGGAATTCTGGGTGACGGTACGACCCGCGTTTCACCGACCATCACAGTGGGAATCATCAATACTGTAGTCAGGGTCATCAGAGAGATCCATCATCTGTTTGGCCATGTCATCATCGATGAAGCCCACAGGGCTGTTTCCAGTCTGTACCAGGATACCCTGAGCCATGTGGATGCAACTTTTATCCTGGGCCTGTCAGCGACCCCCTACCGGCGTGACGGCTTGACAAAACTCCTTGAGTTTTCCCTGGGTGATGTCGTCGCCGACATAGATAAGGAGGATCTTGTCCTGGCAGGGCAGATCGTTCGTGCTGAAACCCAATGGATTCGTACCGTATTTGAAGGATCAATCGATGCCAGTGCAGACTATTCCGGTGCCATCAGGGAGCTTACCCTGGACATTGACAGGAACCGGCTGATCTGCAGCACCATTGCAGGCGACTCGCGCCAGGGACCGTCCCTGATCCTCTCGGACCGGAAAGAGCATTGCTATGCCCTCCAGTCAATGCTTTTCCGGGAATACGCCATCCGGTCCGAGGTGCTTGTCGGAGGACTTGACACCCATGTGCAGCAGGAAATCCTTGACCGTGTGGCAAAAGGGTTATGCCGTTATCTTATCGGTACATCCCAGCTTCTGGGCGAAGGCTTCAACCTGCCCGGCCTTGAAGTCCTTTACCTGACGGTTCCATTCCGGTTCAGGGGCAAACTCATTCAGAACATCGGACGGATTCTGAGAGCCTCGGGTAACAAAAAAACCGCCCGGATCTATGATTTTGTGGATACCAGGGTCGGTGTGTTCAAATCCTCTGCCCTGGCCAGGGTTAAAACCTATGCCAGTATTGGTGTCATAAACCTCAAAGCAGACAAAGTCCAGTGACCGGTCAAGGCCATTATATAACGTCTATCCTTGCTTTTTCCCTTTACACCCGGCACGGTTAGTTATAGATAGCAGGTATTGCAGCAACTGTCTTTTATCCAGGAGATTACCATGACCGACACATTTAAAAATGATGAATCCGATTCCACGGAAGAAATGAGCTTTGCCGAATTGTTCGAGGCCTATGATTCCGGAATCAGCCACGAATTGAACCAGGGCGATAAAATCAACGGTAAAATTATTGCCATAGGCAAAAGCAGTGTGTATGTCAGCACCGGAACCAAAAGTGACGGTGTTGTGGACAAGGTGGAACTGCTTGATGAAAACCAGGAACTGCCGTTCAAGGTCGGAGATACCCTGGAACTGTATGTGGTATCCATGAACGAAAGTGAAATCATACTGTCCAGGGCCCTTTCAGGGTCGGGCAGCGTTGCCATGATTGAAGATGCCTATCATTCCCGTACCCCTGTGGAGGGGAAGGTTACCGGTGTTATCAAAGGCGGATTCAGTGTGGACGTCATGGGCAAGAGGGCCTTTTGCCCCGTGAGCCAGATGGATGTCAACTATGTTGAAAAACCAGAAGTCTTTGTGGGGTCAACCCTTAGATTCGTTATAACCCGGTACGCTGAAAACGGCAGAAACATAGTGGTTTCAAGGCGTGAACTACTCAACGAAGAAATCAGGGAACAGCGCAAGGTTTTCCTGGCATCCGTATCCGAAGGCGATGTCCTCAAAGGTACTGTTACCCGTCTCATGCCCTATGGTGCTTTTGTGGAACTCACTCCAGGTGTAGAAGGCATGGTCCATATTTCCGAACTCGGGTGGGCCAGGGTTGAAAAACCGGAAGAAGCGGTAAAAACAGGCGATACGGTTCATGTCAAACTCCTTAAAATAGAACTCCAGGGCACAGACAAGCCCCCAAAACTGTCCCTGTCCATGAAACAAGTGTCCGCAGATCCATGGGACACCGTGAAATCAAGTTTCTCCCCTGGTGACCAGGTGCCTGGAAAAGTGGTGCGTCTTACCACCTTCGGGGCCTTTGTTGAAATCGCTCCCGGCCTTGACGGCCTGGTGCATCTCAGCGAAATGAGTCATACAAAACGGGTCATGCGTGCGGAAGAGATCGTCTCCAAGGGAGACACGGTTACGGTTGTCATCAAGGAAATCGATCCTGTCAAAAAACGGATTTCCTTAAGCATCAAGGAAGCCCATCAGGACCCCTGGACCGGCGCCGCTGAAAAATACCAGCCTGGATATCAGATTGAGGGTGTGGTGGAGAAGCGGGAACGTTTCGGCCTGTTTATCAAACTGGAACCCGGGGTCACAGGTCTCATGCCCACCTCGGTCATGAATACTTCGGCCAATGTATCCGCCTATGAGAGGCTCAAGCCAGGCGATGCGGTAAAAGTTCTTGTTGACGCTATTGACGAGCCGGCCAGGCGGATCACCCTTGCACCGCCTGATGCCAGGGAAAATGACAACTGGAAACCCTTTGCCTCCTCGGCCGACCAGAGCGAAAACCTGGGTTCCATGGGCAGTGTACTCATGGAGGCCCTGAAAAAAAAGAAGTAAGGGAATTCTTCCAAAAAAAACTCAATGGCTGGACCGACCGGGAGCATATCATGAACGCCGTTATCGACCTATTGAAATCACACAGGTCCATACGCAAATTCAGGGACAAGGCGGTTCCCGAAGCTCTGCTGAGAACTATCCTGGAAGCAGCCCAGTGTGCGTCTTCATCCCATTATGTGCAGGCATATTCGGTAATCTGGGTAACAGATGCCAAGGTCAGGAAGGCTGTGAGCGACCTGGCCGGATCCCAGGTCTGGGTCTGCCAGGCACCCATTTTCCTGATTTTCTGTGCTGATCTGAATCGGCTTGAAACAGCCTGCTTCCGCCATGGGAAATCCATGGCATCAGGCTATGCCGAGCAACTCATAACAGCCACGGTCGACACGGCCCTGCTGGGTCAGAACACCATGATTGCCGCAGAATCCCAGGGCCTTGGAGGCGTTTTCATAGGAGGCATCCGCAATGACCCGGCCCGGGTCTGCAGCCTGCTGTCCATTCCCGACAATGCCTATCCGGTCTTTGGTATGTGCCTGGGATATCCCGATGATGACCCCGGGAAAAAGCCCCGGATGCCCGTGGATTCAGTTCTGATGAAAGAGAGCTATGACAAGGCAATTTTCAGCACCTTCATGGACGACTATGACCAGTCCACCTGCGACTATTACCTAAGCCGCAGCAGCGGAGCAAGACAAGACACCTGGAGCCGGCAGATGGCTGAATTCATGAGCCGGGAAACCCGTCCCCACATGAAAAGCTTTCTTGAAAGCAAGGGTTTTTTTCTGAAATAGAAAAAGCCGGGATTCTACCCGTTCAGGGGATTCAATCCGGGTCCGGAAATCTGACATCAGTTGCGGCCACACAACTCCGGCACGCAAAAAAGGCTGCCCAAGTGATCCCGGGCAGCCTTTCTGCAAAAGGAGGAAAAAGATGAATACTGACATTGGAGTGGTATGTCAGTTATGTATTTGTAGATGCAATGAGTATGCCACCTACACCTGCCGGCTTCCTGGTTATACAAATCTGACGCCAAGAATACCCATTTATATTTAAAATTGCAAATGTTATAAAATTTGATTCCCATGACAAAGCCGTTATTCCCTTCGAAATTAGTCCAGGAATAGTTCACGGAGAACCAGGTTGTGTTCAAAAAGTTAAACCGGTCTGATAAAATTTTTAAGAATAATTTGATTATCTCATTGATTTTATATTGTTTTTGTTTGTTTTTGTCCAGTTTACGAAACTAAACCCCCATGAATCGGTCCCTATGGATAAATACGCTCTGGTAAAAGAATTACAGGTTCTGTTGCAAAAACTTAGGAAACAACTTACTGTATAGAAAGTCATAATTCCAAAGGGCAGGCTTAACATCATATAGGGGACGGTCCTGTCCATTAATCCTTAAAAAGGTTCTCCCTGAAAATGAAAACCACTGCGACAAGATCGGGATTCAACAGACTCAAACCGATCATTGCCACATTGGTATTCATGGAGGTCCTTCTCTGGACATTCTCTTGCTGTGCCGGCTCCTTTACCCTGGCCTGGGATGCTGTTTCCGGAACTATCACCGGATATCGTATCTATTACAAAGAAATTTCATCCCAGAATTGGGGCATTTTCTGGCAGGGAAGCGGAACATCAGCTTACTTTGACAACAGTCTTCTGCAGGTGGGTAAGACCTATTCCTTTGTTGTCAGGGCAGTGAACGGATCAGGTGAAAGCCTTGATTCCAATTCTGTTCAGTATTATGTTAACAGTTCCTTATGCCCTGATTGTTCAGGAGGGACCGTACTCCTGACTGGCAAAACCTTCCCTGCATCCGTAAAGTGTGTATGTTACGGTTCTGTTTCCATATCAGCCGGATCGACAGTTACGGTTAAAAGCCAGGCAGATGTAACGTTCAAAGCACCTGCAGTTCATCTTGGCACCGGATTCAAGGTGGAAGAAGGCGCTAAATTCAATGTTCTTAATCAATGAACATCACCTTTTTTGCTCAAGACGAATTTTATTTATTAAATTACCCGACAGCGTCGGAGAACTCACTTGCTGAAGGTGTCACAGCTTTTCATGTCACCGCTCTCAAAACCAATTTTAAACCATGTCATTCGCTGCTTTGAACTGCCGTGGGTAAATGAGTCCGGACTCACATATCCCTGAGATTGTTTCTGCAGGGTATCATCCCCAACGGCACTGGCAGCAGTCAGGCCCTCTTCCACGTCACCAGCTTCGAGAAGGTGACGTGTGCGGTTGGCGTGGTGGGCCCAGACACCGGCAAAACAGTCAGCCTGCAGTTCCTGCTGAACAGAGAGTCTGTTGCTTTGAGTTTTATTCAATTTACTGCGGGCATCGCTAATTTTACTGGATATCCCAAGCAGGGTCTGAACATGGTGACCGACCTCATGGGCAATAACATAGGCCTGTGCAAAATCACCCGGGGCTTTAAAACGTTTTTTAAGTTGATCAAAAAAAACCAGATCAATGTAGAGTTGTTGATCCCCCGGACAATAAAAGGGGCCCACGGCGGATTGCGCCATCCCGCAGGCTGAACTTACCGAGTCACGGAACAGTACAAGATGGGGCTCCCGGTAGGTTTTTCCCTGTTGCCGGAACAGGGTTGTCCAGGTTTCCTCGGTATCGGCCAGAACCACTGAAACAAAATCAACCAGTTCTTTTTCCTCGGCGGTTTCATGAACCGGTACCCCGGGTACGCTGCTCGATGCCCCTTGCTGCTGTAGGCCAAGTTCACCAAGCAACGTACCGAGATTCCCGGTAAAAAGACTGTAGGCACCCAGGCAAACCACCAGGATCGCGGTACCTTTGAAGCCCAGAAACTTGAAAACCAACGGAAGCAGTCGCAAAAGGCCTCCTGTACCGCTGGCTCCCGAGGAGCCTTCACCACGTCGGTCTACCACATTGTTGCTTTTACGATTGCCTTGCCAACGCATTGTTATCCTCCCTGAACAATCAATGGGGATGGTGGTTTAATCCGGAAAAGTCAACCTCAGGCAGTTCCCTCTGGGTTGCCAGATCAAGGGCAAAATAGTTCTGTTTTGTAAACCCGAATTTTCTGGCAATAATAAAGGCAGGAAAGGATTCCACCAGGGTGTTGAATTTACCAACGTAACTGTTGTAAAGATTTCTTGCCTTCTGGATATCTTCCTCAATTTCATCAAGGCTATTCTGAAGGCCGATAAAATTTGCGCTGGCTTTCAGATCTGGGTAGGCTTCAGCCAGAGCAAGCAGTCCTCTCAAGGATTTGGATACCTGGCTTTCCTCTTCAATGCGGTTGGTAATAACGGTTGAACCAGTCTGGTAGTCACTTTTTTTCTTGAGGATTTCATATTCATATTCACTGTATCCTTCAGTAGCCTTTACCAAATTGGGAATTAAATTAAAACGTCTTTTCAAAGCTACATCAATACCGCTCCATGCTTCCTCGATCCCGTTCTTATACTTGATAAAACGGTTATAGGTTCCCACCAGCGCGGCAATTGATACAAAAATAAAGAAAATAGAAAAAATTATCAGGGGTTCCATGCCAGGTCCTTTTCAAGAATTAACTATAAGTCAGGCTTGACCCAAAATACACTATTCTGATGTTTTTGGAAAATTATTCTTTTGTTTTTCAATGGACATAGACACAGGATCTGTCCGGTTCAACCTGACAGGAGGTACGATTTACGATTCGATGATTTCTATAATCAGCTGGCAGGACAATGGTGTCCTCATCCGTCTTTCCGACACCATAACCGGGAGCATGGAATTCGCGGGGTCAATTGTTTTGCGCACCCTAAGCGGCGATTTCGATTCACATGATGTTTGAAGATGAACTATAGGTTTTTCAAAAGGATATATTTAGGATAGGCACAACTATACTTGCCTGCTTTTGAATTAAATGGTGGGCGGTACAAGGATTGAACTTGTGACTTCTACCGTGTGAAGGTAGCACTCTCCCGCTGAGTTAACCGCCCGATATTTTCCACTTAATCCGATCCGCATAACCCATTTATGTTTCTCTAAGGGTTTTGAACCAGAATGTCAATGATCATTTTAATTTTGTTCCGTTAGTCTATATCCTCCAGGCACCTTCTGTTTCCTTCAAGAGGGGATTATATTGTGGCGGTCGATTTCGACACTTTTATAAAGCAAACCATTCACTTGTGGCCCTTACAATGATTGGGACACAGGTTGGGTTTGACTTGCACCGGGTTGGGATAACATTGCAGTCATGGACGCGGGGGTATGGTTCCCACAGAGGAATTGGTCGGTGGTTGTCAAGTAAAGGGTATGGATTGTGTTGACCCTGTGTTAAAAACACTTGATACTTTTATTTTAAGAGACTATATCTTAACAAGGCAAAATGAGTTTATGCTCTTTTTCTTTTGTAAAAAACATATTATCTCCCGGTTTGAACACAGAGAAATATTAATTCAACATAACAAGGAGGGCACTATGAAAAAAATTCTTGTAGTATCATTGGTGACGTTAGCTTTATTCCTTTCCGGTTCAGTAATAGCCATGGATTTAGAGAAAAACATTGTAAAAATAAGTGCAAATGGTCCGGCTCCAAATAGTGGTGATGGTATCCCGGATGGAAGTGGTTTCGACTCGCCATTTGGACCCGTTAAGGGAAAATAAAATTTCCAAATTCCATTACCCGAGCAGATCAAGGGGAACTGCTGCCGAAGACAGGCAGCAGTTCCCTGGACGGGCCGCTGATCCAAGCATCAAATCGGACCGTTTAACATATTATCTCCTTTGCTTCGTGAGCGTTTCGTCAAACAGTTTCTCCCGGTCGAACTCCTGCCAATAGCCGATGGATAACTGCCTTATATGGTTGAAATAATCCGGTCCCATACCGCCGAACCGATGGACAGCTTCTGAAATGTCGGACTGGATTCGGGCAACATATTCAGGTTTCAGCCTCAACTCGGCAACGACCCCATTGTGGCAGAACCGGGCCGATGGTGCTGTGCCCTCCTCCTCCACACGGATGGTACCACGGCCAAGGCTGGCCCCGGTGGATACCTGGAGGCCGTCGTTCATACAGCTCAGGGGTGGTTTAAACCCTGCCCCGGACACCACCTCCAGACTGTCAAAGGGGGCCGCCAACAATTCCCTGGCCCGGATTCCCATCTTGGCGCCTACCAGGGAATAAATACCCAGGTGACGGTGAAGCTCGTTGGTTAGCAGACAGGCCTTCCATTCCTCCAGACCATGACGGCGGATAATCTCCTGGACACTGCCTGCCACATCTTTTTTCATCAGGTTGGGATCTGTTGGGAAAGCCGAGAGGACAACACTGCTTCGCTCATCCAGGTGAAAATCGGACGGATTGCCGAGGAGCTTTAAATAAGTCTCCAAAACCGCTGCCAGGTCAAACCTGTCAAGACGCTGGGAGGCAGGATAGGCAGTTTCAGCCTTCATGTCAAAAGCTCCGGGACGGCTCATGTAGATGACGGCCATCTCATCCCATACCTTCATGTGGCCCGAGGCAATGGCCCTGTGCATGTCAGGTGTGTCATGAATACGGGCCAGCAATAATGCAAGCGGGGTTTCCTGCTTTTTGATCCTGTTCATCAGATTCTGATCAAACAACGGATAGTCCTCATCAGCAAGCCCTACACCGACGATACGTAGCCCGGAGGCGTAAACTGCTGCGGCGGCATCCCTGTCACGCAGGGTGTTCCAGCCGGGAGATCTGCTCTCTGGGGATTGTCCCAGGTAAACCACTGTATCAATACGGGATGCAATACCCGGGTCCTGGCGCAGGGCCTCGGCCAGGTTGGTCATGGGACCCAGGCAGAGGTATACCAGTGCAGTATCGGAAGACCGGATTGCACGGATAATCGTGTTGGATGCGGTTTCCGCTGCCTGGGGAAAATCCCTGTTCGGCCGGGATTCCCCAGGCCACGCCAGGGATTGATTGAGTTCCCGGAACTGAGGGGGATCCAGGGAGAGACTGATCCCCCGGAAGGTGGGTATATCCGGCCTGTGCAGGGCATCGAGCAACCGGATCAGGACATCCTGACCCGTGCCCGGGTCAAGAACGCCATCGGATGTCACCATGAGCCGGACGTCAACAGTGCCGGAGTTAAACAGTAGAATAAGGGCCCTGGCATCATCTGAACCCATATCCGTATCCACAATCACAGGCATAAAAAAATCGTGGCATAATGCCGTCTGACTCGCAATTCCTATACAGAGAACTATTGAAATACCATAAAATATGCGCTTCATCATCAGTCCTTTCCCTGGTTAAAAAATGAAAATAACGCCGGCCATCACACTCGTCCCCGGCATGGGGTACCCGTACTGGTACTCATAATCCGCATCGGTCAGATTTTCACCGGCAATATAAAGGGTGAGTTTTCTGACCGGAAACGGCAGATCCAGATCATAACTCACCTTGCAGTTCAGCGCCGTAAAACCGTCCACCTTTTGTGTGTTCACGGCCGATGCCTTGCGGGCCTGGGAGACGACATACATCCCGTCCTGGCACTGGAGATCCAGGTTCAGGGTTAAATTTTCCAGAAACATCCAGTTCAGTCCGGCACTCAAGGTCACCTCGGGTGCATAGGGAAGATCCGGGGGGTCGGTCTGCATGATTGTGGCTCCAAAGAACAGGGCAAGGCGGCTTGTGGGATAGATACTAAGGGATGCCTCCAAGCCTTTGGTAACATAGGATTCCACGTTGTCATAAACCGGTTTTGAACCTGGTGACACCACAAACACATACCGGTCCTTACCGTTGTTGTAAAACCAGGTAAGGTCGGCTTTCAATAATTCTCCATGGGCATAGGATACGCCAGTCTCATAATGGTCCATTATCTCAGGATCAAGATTTTTCCAGGAATCTCCCAGTGCAGTCAGGACCTCTTCTGAAAACACGACAACGTCCAATCCTGGGAATACTACCCCCCTGGAATAACCGGCATGGCCGCTGAAATTTCCGGCTTTGAGAATCAGTCCTGCGTGGGGAGACCAGGCACTGTCGAAATCGGAGTTTTCGTAATACCGGGCCCCTGCTGACCCGATGACGGACACTTTCTCTGAAATAGTGATCTCCTGGCTGACTGCCGCAAAGGGTGAGACCAGGGTAACATCATGACCATTCCAGGCATCCGCTGTCCCATTGCTGTACTGAATGTCATAGTTCCCTTTCATATACTCCCAGTCAAGCCCGGCTATAATCTCGGTACCGCTCTGGGTCAATAGGGTTTCACGGGCCTTGACACCGTAAAAGGAAAAATCGTTGTACAGATCTTCCAGGACCCCGTCGATCCCTGTGGGCTGGTCCAGCCAATCCCCTTCGCCCGCGTTGGCATAGGCCTTGATATATCCCTTTAACGCTTTCCCCGCGTTGGCCAGGGTAAGGCTGGCCAGGGAAGCCCTGGTATCATATGTGCCCTGCCGCTGGGACGGATCGGAACCCTCCTTTCCCGGGTCATCGGCAGAGTTGTCTGAATACAGGCCGAACACGGACAGATTCCAGGTATCGTTCAGGCAATATCCCATGCGGCCATACACGTTGCCTGTTTCCCCTCCTGAATGATCACGATGGCCAAGGGAATGGCGATAGCCTCCTCCCAGGTAATAGTCCAGGGAATCGCTCAAGCCCCCGGCTTCCGCCTTGACCACACTTGTTCCGTAGCTTCCTGCAGCAAATTCTGCCCTGCCGCCCTGCCCCTGACCGGTCCAGGATTTGGGAGTCAGGGTTATACCGGCCATCGCATTGCCGAAATTCTGGGGCTGGGGACTTTTATAAACCTCTATGGTGCCCCCGGCGTCTATGGGCATCAGGTCCATGAGGGGATGGTTCCAGATACTCATATACATGGGAACCCCGTCAATCCAGGTCTTGATCTCGGAACCCGGGCGGCTCGATCCCATTCCCCGGATAAAAACAGCTCCACCCTCCCCGCCTCCGAAAGCGCCGACCAGATTATACCTTGAAATGTTGACTCCCGGCGTTTTCCTCAAAGCTGAGGTCATATCCTGGGCATTCAGAGCCTCGATCTGCTCCTGGGTGACACGCGTCTGACCGGAACCATAACGGTCAACCGTATTGCCTTCAATAACAGGAGATGAAACCACCACCATTTCATCAAGTCCAACTGTCTCTTCAGGGAGGCACTCCTCTGCGGAAAGAACAAATACAAGGAAAACAATCATTAACAGACGTTTCAAACCAATCATTGCAAAACCTCCTCTACCCCTTTCGCCGGTCATCGCCGGAGGGGATATGGGGTCTGCCATAACAGCCTGGAACTACCCTGGGGTCACTCCTTAAAAGCCGCCACGGCAAACCGGATCGTATTCCGTTCTGCCTTCGTGGCTGGAATGTACGGATAAATGAAAAAAGCGGTACAGACCTGTCAGGGTCTGACGCAACCGTCAAATCTAATTGTGGGACAGGATTTTATGCAGCGCCATCTTCCTGATGGTGATGGAGGGTTACTACCCAACACAACATTTTCTGTCAACTTCTTTTTTTTTCAGGTCCTGGGAATCCATGCAATACCACTGCCGATATAGGAGCAATTCATATAGCGGTGACAAGACGCCCCAGTTCTTCCGGCGAACTGCAGAGGTGGTCAGCACCGGCTGCAAGGAGTTCCCGGCGGCTGCCGTAGCCCCAAAGAACGCCTACGCAACAATAGCCTGACAGTTTCCCGGCCTCCATGTCATAGGACCGGTCGCCGACCATGACAAACCGGTCCATAGGCTCAGCCGAGCGGATCCCGGTCAGGATCTCCTGCTTGGTCACCCCGGGTCCGCTTCCGTAGACTGTCTTGAAATAGTGGGATATCCGGAAATAATCGGTTACTGAACGGGCAATGGCTGTAATCTTGTTCGTGGCGACATACAGGGTATGGCCCTTGCCTGCCAGATAATCCAGGAGATCCTGCACACCCGGATACAGAATGTTCTCCTGGAAACCAGTCCGGCTGTACTGCTCCCGGAACAGGGTAATGGCAGATGTGATCAGGCTGTTATCGTCCATATGGAACACTGTCCGAAAAACCTCACCCAGGGGAGGACCAATGCATTCATGCATTTCGGCCATGTCCTTTTCGGGATATCCAAGGGTTCTGAGGGCATGGTTCAGGGAGGCTGAAATCCCGGTAATGGGATCACTGAGAGTACCGTCAAGGTCAAAGGCTATGATCATGGGATTCCTGTCAGATAACCTCGGCATTATCGGATTTGATCCATCCGATCTTCCCGGGTGCGAACACGATTTTGATGTATCCGGAGCTGATCTCTTCTACTCGGACCTTTGTTCCTGCATGAAGGACAAAAAGTTCGGTTGCCTGGTCCGAAAATCCTGAACGGACAGGGGCAGATTGAGCCACGATAACGGCATGGGAACTGGCATGCATCTGGTAGTAATCCACAAGGGCCGTGGCAACGCCCAGACAGACAACGCAGAAGAACACGATGCCGGCCAGGGTAAACACCCGTTTCCTGCGGACGGTTCTGATGCCTGCATAAGCAAAAAAACAAAATCCCAGGATCAGAACCCCATACTCGATGGTGCGTGACGCCAGATAATCCTTCCAGAAAAAAACCAGCTCCAAGATATTGATCCCCTCGTCCGGGGGTTTGTCGACCAGAAGACGGGTGGCGTAATTGAGGTTAAAGGACAGATCCGGATCCAGGGGGATAAGCTTCTTTGCCCGTTCATACCAGAGAATGGCCCGCCCTGTGTCGCCGGATTTCAGCAGAGCGTTACCCAGGTTGTAGCACAGTTCACCATTGACGATGCCTGTATTGATAACCTGCTGGAATTTTTCGGCAGCGTCCTTAAAATGGTCCTCTTTGTATGCTTTGATGGCTTCCAGGTATACGGTTGCTGAATCATCGGCATGGGCAGCTCCTCCGGTGCCTTGGAATACACACAGAGCCAATAGAAACCCGATGCCCAGAGTTTTCAGGACGATTTTCACCCGGGTGAAAAGTTCCTGACTTGACTGGCTGTTTGAAGCTCCGCCGCTGTAACGCGCCTGATCAATTTGGGCCAGCACCGATGCAACTTCACGGATGGAGTCCGGGGAACACCCGGTGTCAGTAAGGATGGTTCCGGCCTCTTCTGCCGTCAGTGACTCACTGGCCCGTCCCGCCCTTGCCATGACCCTGGCGGTCAGGGCCATATACAGGTGCTTGAGGAACAGTTCAACGGGAAGATTTTCCTGGGCGGCAGCGTCAAGGCTGGATCTGGAGCGCCGGAGCAGGGTATCCACGGTGGATTCGTCTTTACGGCCCAGTACCAGGTACGCCTTGAGTGCCCCGAACATGATTCCGGGTAGAACCAGGAGCAGACAGAAAAGCCCCAGGTGAATCCCGGTCCTGGAAACCAGGACCCCGGCGCCTTCCTTGAGGGCAAGAATATCATGGCCCGTGAATTCCACAGCCTGCTTTTCAGCTTCCACGGCAGCTGCGGGTCTTTTGTCCACCACCAGCGGCTGACTGTCCGAAGGCCCCGCAGAGGTTACCTTAAGGGTCAGAGGCGGGGTGGATACGGTTTCATAGCTCCCTGTGGCTGTGTCAAAATAGGTCAGCATTACAGGACCAATTTCAAAATTTCCCGGCTTTACAGGGACCAAGGCCCGTTTGAATACCTTTTCACCCGTATACCCGGCAGGAGTCAGTTCAATGGTTTCCTGTGGGGTATCGTCATAGGTTTTGAACTCCTGGGGAAGGTTGACCGCCGGGGCAGGAGCATCCATGATATTGCCTGTGCCGGAAATTGTCACCGTCAGGGTAGCCGATTCTCCGCCAGGCACTTCTGCCCTGTCAAGCCCGGCCCCGATACTGAACTTGCCGACCAGGCCCGAAAACTGACTTTTCCCGGAATAGGCCGGAAGGGGCATGACCGTTACCGTAAAGGAATCGGTCTGGGCCCGCTCTGTTTTAGTCCGGCCCATGGAAAAAAAGCGATTGCCGAACAAGGAATCTCCAAACGGGTCTGAGGAGCCCTGGACCGGGACCTCACAGATCACCATAGCCGGATCGATGACCAGATCCCCGCTTTTCTCAGGGACAATGACATAATTGATTTCAGTCACATCAAAGGGCCGTCCGTTGATCACCTTGGAATAGGTCTTCCGGTCCCCGGCTTCCTTGGCCGTGAACCCCTTGAAGGACGGCTCCTGGAGTCTTGCATTGGAGAACCGCACAGCGCTGAACAGACGGAAGGTATAGATGGCCTGCTGCCCGGTGAACAACCGTGTGCCGGACAGGGATGCCTGGGCAAAAACATCCCTGGACTGTTTCTGGGCAGCTGACAGGGATGCCACCTCGATCACAATGGGTTTTGAAAGAAACACCTCACCGTCCCTGGATACTGTCAGGGGAGGAATGGTCAGGGTTCCCTTGGACTGGGGAACAAGGGAAAAGGTGTGGGTGGTGGATTTGGAATACTCAGTGTTCACAATACTGACACTGGTGCTGGTGCCACGGGGGAACACCTTGAAATCAAGAATGGCTGAGGTATCCACCGTGGCGTCCGAACCCTTGACCACGACCTGGAGCCTTACGGATTCATTTTCCGAGATACTGTTTTTATTCACAAGGACACTGACATCCAGACAGAACCCGCTGCCGGAGATCAAGAGTAACATTACCACCAATGGAATCACTACCGGGTTTCTCATTTTCAGTTACCAGTCCTTTGTCACTTGACGTTCTTTGTATGCAGGAGCCAGGGCCTGCCCAGGTTTATCCTCAAGTCGGTTCAGCATCCGCTCGAGTCCCTGGCTGTCCCTGGGGGGTTCACCAGGATCTGTCTTGGAAGCCTGCTGGGCAGACATGGCTCCGGATTCCTGGCCCTGATGTTCGTTCCCTTTCTGCTCTTCCTGACCCGGTTGTCCACCCTGATTTTTCATGTCTTCCTGGTTCTGTTCCGGGGGCGGGGGGGTGCCGGCCCCCTGGTTCTGGTCTTTGGCGGACTCGGGCTGTTCACCCGGCTGCTGTCCGGATTTGTCTTTCTGATCCTTATAATTGTCCGATGTCTGATCCTGCTTGTCCCGGTTTTGCTTATCCTTATCCTGATTCTGCTGGCCCTGATCCTGTTTCTGCTGATCCTGGTCTTTCTTGTCCTGGTCCTTATTCTGCTGGTCCTGGGGCGGCGGGGGTTTTTCTTCGCTCTGCTTCTTCCTGATAAACTCCAGGTTCTCCTTTGCCTGGGTGTCTTCAGGGTGGTCTTTGACCAGGTTTTCAAAAGTCTTGACTGCCTTGTCCAGGTCTCCCATGCGGTAATAAGTATTTCCCAGGTTGAACTGGGCATTGGTTTTCAATCCAGGGTTCTGGGATTCCATGGCCTTTTCGAAATTTCTCTGGGCAGACTTGAAATCACCTTTCTTATAAGCTGCGGTGCCGATATTGTAATAGAGTTCAGGCATGTCCGGCCGTGCCAGTTGGGCATCGATGAAATGCTTCTCCGCTTCGTCAAACTTGCCGGAATTATAGGCTTCTATCCCCTTGTCCACACTGGCCGATGCTCCGGCATGAGCCTGCCCCGGAGCCAGGGCAGCCAGGATAGGGATCAGGAACAAAGCTGCCAGGTTACGGCCCTTCTTACGGAAATCGCGTATGAACATCTCCATGATAAGCAGCAGAATGCCCGGGAACAGAAACCACTGGAACCGGTTTTCCCAGACTTTTTTCCGGCCGCTCTTCACGGTTTTCAATTCCATTTTCCCACGGATTTCCCGGGTATAGATCATATCAAGATCCATGTCCCCGGCCACGGATTTTACGTATATCCCTTTGCCCCTGGCTGCAATATCCGACAGGGCATTGTCATCCACCTTGGACAGGATAATCCTGCCCTGGCTGTCTTTTTTGAATCCGCCCTCGGTATCTGGAACCGGTGCCCCTTCGGTCTTGCCTACCCCGATGCAGAACAGCTTGATTTTGCTGTCGGCAGCCTTGTCCGCTGCTGCCAGGGGATCGCCGGCTGTATTTTCCCCATCGGTGATCAGGATAATGGCCTTGTCCGTATCCGACTCGGCCTCGAACCCTGACATGGCTGCTTCAATGGCACCGGCCAGGTCAGTACCGCCCATGGGCAGGAAATCCGGTGTCAGAGACTGAAGAAAGAGGTTAAAGGCCTCGTGATCCAGGGTCAGTGGGCACTGGAGAATGGCGCTGCCCGCAAAGGCGACCAGCCCTGCCCTGTCCGACTTCATCATTCTGAGAAGATCGATGATCTCCCGCTTGGCCCTCTCCAGGCGTGTAGGCTCGATGTCCTGGGCCAGCATGCTCCGGGAGCAGTCCAGGCAGATCATGATATCCACACCCTTCTGCTCAATGGTCTCCCACCTGAATCCCCACTGGGGACCGGCCAGGCAGACGACCAGAAAACCAAGGGCCGCAACCTGGATTATTCCCTTGACCCAGGGCCGGACAGGGCTGAACTCCGGCGCCACAGAGGCCAGGGCTTTGGGGGATGCATACCGGGAAACAATCCGCTTTCTTTTATGGTGACCGTATACGGTGACACCGGCAGCAAGGACCACAACCCAGACCATGTAAAACATATGGGGATCTGAAAATTTCATGGGGTTACGGTATCCTCAAGAGTCGTGTATTGGCAAGAACAATAACCAGGCCCACCAGGCAGAACCCAACCAGGACGAGTCCGAAATAGAACTCATTGTAGTCGGTCCAGGCTTTGACATCCGCCTCGGTCTTTTCCAGGCCGTCAATAATGTCATAAATCTGGTTCAGGGCCTCGGTGTCCTGGGCAGCAAAAAATCTGCCCTGGGTCTTGGCTGCTAGGGCCTTCAGGGTTTCATGGTCGATCTCCACCTGCTGGTATACGTACCGCTGGCCGAAAACCGGATCTTTAACCAGAAAGGGTGCCTTCCCCTGGGTACCGACGCCTATGGTATAAATCCTTACACCCCGTTCGGCAGCGATATCCGCTGCTGTTTCAGGGGAAAGCTCTCCGCTGTTGCTCTTTCCGTCTGTCAGAAGGATGATGATATTGGATTTGCTTTTGATGTCCTGGAGCCGTTTCAGGGAAATGCCGATGGCGTCCCCGATGGCTGTGCTGGGCCCTGCAGCACCGATTTTCAGCCGGTCCAGGATAAAGGAGATGGTGTTGTAATCCCGGGTCAGGGGTATCTGGGTAAAGGCCTGGGACCCGAAAACCACCATGCCGATACGGTCCCCGTCCCGTTTCAGGATAAACCCCTTGACCACGTCCTTGACCGCTTCAAGGCGGTTGACAATGGCACCTTTTAGTTTGAAATCCAGGGCCGCCATGCTCTCGGAAAGGTCCAGGGCAAGGATAATATTGATGCCTTCGGTCTGGATGGTAACTTTCCGGGTCCCCCACTGGGGCCGGGCCAGGGCCAGGATCAGCAATGCCAGGGCCGTATATTTGATCAGGGGCAGGTACCGGACCAGCAGCACGGCAGCAGTGGCCGGGGCTTTTTCCAGGCCTGTAAGGGAAGAAACCCGCAACCGGGACCCGTGCCTGTATTTTCTGTTCAGGTACACGGCCAGGGGGATGACCGAGAGCAGCAAAAGGAACAGGGGGGAGGCAAATCGAAACATGGGGTGTCAGCTCCTGTCAGGTTTTCGTGTTTCAGCCTGGCTGTCCGTCAGGATAAAAGACCTGACAAATCCGTCATCATCGTTCATTGTCTGCGTTCCAGGGCTCATGCCTGCATACTTGACAGTGTCCGTCGCTGCCAGGAAACCTTTGAGAGTTGATGCCATGGACCTGTCCAGGGGCAGCAGCTTCAGGTGGGAGCACAGCTCCTGGGTGGTCATCTCGGGTGCATTGAACCGGTACTTCCGGCCCAGATAAGCCTTGAGGATTCCGGTCAGCCTGAAATAGTAGCGTCTGGCATCAACACCCATGAGATCCCTGAGAGCATCAAGCTCCATCATGGCGATCTCTGCCGGGGGACGAGGCATGGGAAGCATTAACATGGGTTTATCACCCTTGCGTCTGCGTTTTTTCAGGTATCTGTAAAGCCAGTACCCCAACCCTGCCACAAGGAGCAGGATCAACACCAGAACCAGTATCCGGATGAGCATGGGATCCATGCCCACACGTACCGGGACCCGGATATCATGGATATCTTTGATATCGGGCATCTATTTCATTCTCTTTTCGCGCAGCCTGAAATAAGCTGTCAGGGTATCTGACACAGGCTCCCGGGTATCCATGTCAATGACATCCACCTTGCATCGTTTCAAGGTTTCCATAACGCTCCTGTGCATGTCCTGAACCCGGTTCTTGTAGAACACCCGTGTTTTTTTATCCGAGGCATCCAGGACAAGGATATCACCGGTTTCAAAACATTCCAGGGTTACGATTCCCTTTTCCGGAAGATGGGTATCCCCGTGATCATGGATCATGACCCCGATAACTTCATGGCGCCGCTGAACTGTTTTAAGGGTATTGACCCGGAAATCGGTCAGAAAATCGGAAACAATGAAAGTTACAGTCCGCTTTCTGGATACCGTTGCCAGAAAATCCAGGGCTGCGGTCAGATCCGTTCCCCGGCTCTCAGGCTCATAGGTGAACATCTCCTTGATCAGTCGCCAGATATGTGAAGCACCCTTCTTGGGCGGAATATATTTTTCCACCTTGTCGGTAAAAAAGATCACCCCTACCTTGTCGTTGTTCTTGATGGCACTGAAGGCAAGAACCGAGGCTGCCTCGGCAGCCTTTTCCAGTTTCAGGCCGGAAAGGGTCCCGAATCGCTGGGAGGCGCTCATGTCCACAAGAAGCATGACAATTCGTTCACGCTCTTCCCGGTACACCTTGACAAAAGGTCGGCCCAGGCGTGCGGACACCTTCCAGTCAATGGATTTGATCTCATCTCCCGGGGAGTATTCCCGAACCTCTTCGAACTCGATGCCCACCCCCCTGAACACGGACCTGTACTGACCGGCCATGAGGCTGTTCACGGTGCGGCTGCTGGCCAGGTGAACCCGCTTGATCTTCTTGATTATTTCCTGGGGAATCATGTGGATCAGGGAACCTCTACGGAGTCGAATACTGTTTTTATAATATCGTCCGGAGTGATGTCCTCGGCTTCGGCCTCAAAGGAGAGCAGTATCCTGTGCCTCAGGACATCCGGTGCAATGGCCTTGATATCCTGGGGGGTGATATAGGCCCGGCCCTGGAGAAACGCCGACACCCTGGCTGCTTGAGCAAGAAAAATCGTGGCCCTGGGGGATGCTCCATAATCCACATAGGTATGGATATCCATGCCGTATTTTTTGGGATCCCGGGTGGCAAGGACCAGGTCCACAATGTATTCCTTGAGCTTTTCATCCACGTAGATGCTGCGGATTATCTCTCTCATCCGGCCCAGCTGGTCAAGGCTGATCACCGGGGAAATGGCTTCAGGAGGATCGAAGCTGATCATTCTCAGGATATCAAGTTCCTGGCTCCTGTCAGGGTAGTCAATGAGAATCTTGAGCATGAACCGGTCGACCTGGGCTTCCGGCAGGGGGTAGGTACCTTCCTGCTCAATGGGATTCTGGGTGGCCAGAACCAGGAAGGGCCTTGGCAGCGGATAAGTTACATCACCGATGGTGACCTGGTTCTCCTGCATGGCTTCCAGGAGTGCGGACTGGACCTTGGAAGGAGCACGGTTTATCTCGTCTGCCAGGATGATATTGTTGAACAAGGGGCCCTTACGGGTCACGAAGTCACCGGTTTTCGGCCTGTAGATCTCGGTGCCGATAAGATCGGCTGGCAGGAGGTCCGGCGTAAACTGAATCCGCTTGAACTGGGCCTGGACCGTGGACGCCAGGGCTTTGACGGCACTGGTCTTGGCAAGGCCGGGAACGCCTTCTATAAGGATATGTCCCCCGGACAAAAGTCCCAAGAGGAGCCCGTCAACCATCTTCTGCTGGCCGACCAGCTGCTTTGAAATTTCCTTTCTCACGCTGCTGATCAACAGGTGTGCTTCTTCAACATCTCTGCGTAATTGTTCCATGTCCCCCTCTTTCTGGATGGTCAGTCATTTTTTTCCGTGGTTAATATATTCCTGGATGTCTGCGGTGTCAAGGCACCTGGCAGGCTGGCCGAAACCCGGAGCAGGAAATGCAACGATATGATAACTCGCTGGAACCGGAGGCGGGACTCCTGGGGGTAATCTTAATGCGGCAGTGGGATGTATAACCCTGGGGCTATTCCCGCTGCAAGAGGGGCGGGTTATGGGATCAAAGTTTTTGTGTAAACGTTTGCCGTCATCCGGGTAAGGCGCAGAATATGCTCCCGGGTCATCTGCCTATCTTTCCTGGGGTGATTCCTGAAGGTCATGATGATCCCTGTAAGGGACGCTATAAAGGAATGGGCATAGAACCGGACGTTTTCCGTAACACCGTGGCGTTCTAGAAGCTTGGCAAAGGTATCGAAAAAGACCTTGGTCACGGAATCGAACTTGCCCATGGCCGGGTTTGTCAGGTTATCCTTTAGCATCAGGTATGTCATCATCTGGAAAGTGGATTCATTCTGGAAAAGGTTGTCCACAAAAACAACTGAGAACTCTTCGATGGTAGCCGGATTCTCGCGCTTGACCATGTTCTTGAAATCCTTGCTCACTGCGGATATATCCTGGAGGAATGCTTCGATGAACAGATCCTCCTGGCTGGGAAAATACCGGTACAGGGTTGCCGGCGAAACCCCTGCCTCATCGGCAACATCCCGCATACCCACATCATAGAATGGCTTTTTGGAAAACAGAGCAAGGGCTGATTCGATGATGATCTGCTTTCTGGCCTCCCTCTCTTTTTCCTTTAACTCTGCGAACCTGGATTCAGATCCCACGGTATGTCCTCCCGAATAGTATATCGAATGGCGTTTTTTTCATAAAACACCTATCACGCATTTTTCAATGTGACAAGGAGAAACAATGAAATTTATCACCCCATTCCCATATTGACGTCTCCTTTGTGTCCTGATATAAGAATAGCTGATATTGAAACAAAGGATTTAATTTATGTCAAGAAAGTCAATAAACCGCGATGTCTTTGATTTTGAGCTGGGCTACATTACAAAAAGCCCCTGCCTGACCTGCAAAGACAGAAAAAACAGCCCTGAGTGCTACGAGACCTGTGCGCTTCTGGACAGGATACGAACTCTTCTGGCCCGGGGGATTTCCACCCAGGCTTCGGCGTTAAGGGCCTGATTCGGCAGCTTTTTTCACCAATGCCGCTGTGGACCCTGATACCATGAGCAGTATGCAACCGTTTATTCCTGTCTTTGCCCAATCCTCCCGGTCCCTTGTAAAAAAATACCTGATTCCTGAGCTGGCCCGTTGCCTGCAGAACAGGACCACGCCATCGGGATTCACCATGGCCATGGCCATCCAGGATGCACTTCAAAACCCGGACAGTTCCATCGGAATTTACGCCGGTGACAGCGAGTCCTACAACGTTCTGAAAGAACTCTTTGATCCCATTATCAGGGATTACCACTGCATGGAAACCCTTGGGGGGCAGCAAACGGATTCATCTTCCCCGGACCTGGCAAACCCGGACCCCGAAAACCGCCATATCCTGTCCACACGGATCCGGGTTGCCAGAAATATTGCCGGAATTCCGTTTACTCCCATGATGACACCCCAAGACCGCAGGCAGGTGGAACACATGGCAAAGCAGGCACTGCTAAACCTGACCCATGACCTTGGGGGGACTTACACCCCACTGGAGGAACTGCAAGGCATCCAAAGGCAGCACCTGGCAGGAGAACATCTGTTGTTTTCCAAAGGAGACCGTTTCCAGGAGGCTGCGGGAATAAACCGGGACTGGCCTCTGGCCAGGGGCATTTTTGTTTCCAGGGACCTAAGGTTTGCGGTGTGGATCAATGAAGAAGACCACCTTAGAATCATCAGTATTGACCGTAACGGTGAGATAAGCAGGACAGCAGATCGCCTGAACCGTGCACTGGATTCCCTGTCCGCATCCCTGGATTTTGCCCGCAGCGACAGACTTGATTTTCTTACAACATGCCCTTCCAACCTGGGAACCGGAATGAGGGCCGGCGTTCATATCCGACTTCCCAACCTGTTCAGGCACCTGGATATCCTGGAGGACCTGACCAGGACCCATCAACTCCAGATCCGGGGAACCCAGGGAGAAAAGACCGGAGTTGACAATGCCGTGTTTGACATCAGCAACAAAAGACGCCTGGGAATAACGCGGAACCAGGGACTCCAGACCCTTTGCCAGGGGATTGTTGCAATCATAAACCAGGAACGGGAACTCTCCGACTGACCCCTGCCCCTGCAAGCATTGTCCTGACTTTTACGGCACCTCCCTGTTACCCCAGACCATTACCCTTGCGACCGCGGTCTGGCCGTTATTCCATTTTACAGTACGACCTATCCATACCATGATCTAAAACCATCATTCATTGTAATAGATGGTTATTAGGCATCCAAATCGAATTGACGTAAAGTTTTTATTGACGGATACACACTCATATCGATATAACCCTTGAAACATAAATTAGCCCTGGCAGCGATTTTTTCATTCCCTTTCCCTCACCCGGGAAGAACGCACCGGGTCATACTGGAGGGAACATGAACACAATACTGACAAAGCCGCTGTTCAAACTGCTGATCCTGATCATTGTTCTATTCTATTGTCTATCTGTGCCGACCTTATCAGGCAAAGGAGTCAATTCCGGCATGACAGGCAACAGTCTGGCCTGGGCCGACGATGCAAAGGGCCAGACGTGTGTGGATATGGCGGGCCGCACCGTCCGCGTCAAGGGAAAGGCCACCAGGGTCGTCACCACCTTTAAACCGGCTACGCTGTTCATGATGACCCTGGGTCTCCAGGACCTCCTTGCGGGTATTGACACACCGTCAAAAAACGACCTTATCAGTCGGGCCCTTATCCCAGATATCGATACCATCCCAGGTGTGGGCAGCAAAGACAGCGGTATCAACCTCGAGACCATCATTTCCATCGCGCCTGACCTGGTTATCCTGTTTGCCCAGAAAAACGGAATCAGCATGGCAGACCGCCTTTCAGCAATGGACATACCATCTGTCGTCATTTTCCCGGAAACATTTGAAAACATACGGCAGACTCTCAGGCTCATGGCCACAGCCATCGGGGCCCCGGAGAGATCCGTCAGCGTGGAGCAGGAAATGGACGCCATCCTGGACAGGGTCGGCGCCGTTGTTGCAACGCTTCCGGCAAAGAACAGAAAAACAGGCTATTTTGCTTCTCCCCGGGGCCTGTTCAACACAGCTCCGGGAACTCTTCTCCAGGATGAGCTGTTTGCAAGGGCCGGCATCATCAATGTTGCCCACGATATGAACGGATACTTCCAGGACATCTCGCCGGAACAGTTCACCCAATGGAACCCCGATATGGTATTTTTGTCCAGGAAACTGGGCGACCATGCCCTTAAGCAGCTGGACAACCCGGCATTCAAGACAGTTACCGCAGTGAAGACCGGAGCAGTATACCGGTTCCCGTCGGACATCACTCCCTGGGATTTCCCCTCCCCCCTGTCAACCCTGGCCATCCTGTGGCTGGCTGACAAGGCCTACCCGGAACACTTCCACGGCATGGATATCCCTGGACTGATTGACGGGTTCCACACCCGGCTCTTCGGCAAATCCCTGACAGAACTCTCAACCGCACTGAACCTGCCTCCGGGCACCAACTGACGCGGCCATGCTGAATAAAGTCCGGGACAATCCATTCCGTCACAGCCGGGCCCTGGTACCGGGCCTGGCGTTACTGATGGCGGTTCTGTTTGCGGCATCCCTGCTCAGCGGCCGCCTGGACATCGGAATTTCCGAACTGGGCGAATTAATGTCCGCACTGATTTCAGGTCACCCGGTCAAGGCAGACCTGGCCTCAAAACAGATGGTGTTCTGGTGGATCCGGGTTCCCCGGTGTGTCATGGCCGTCAGCGTAGGCATGGGGTTATCCGTATCCGGGGCCGTATACCAGGCCATGTTCCGCAATCCCCTTGTGTCCCCGGACATTCTCGGTGTGGCAGCCGGTGCAACCTTCGGGGCAGCCTTGGGACTTGTCCTGCCATCTGTCTCCTTTTCCCAGGTTCACATCCTGGCCTTTTGTTTCGGCATTGCCGCTGTAGGCCTGTCCCTGACCATAGCACGTATTATCGCTGTCAGGCCGGTTATTGTCCTAGTGTTGTCCGGCATGGTTGTCATGTCCTTTTTCAATGCCCTTCTCATGATCCTGAAATACCTTTCCGACCCCTATGAGGAGCTGCCCAGCATTGTTTTCTGGACCATGGGGGGACTGTCCCGCACGACCTGGCAGGATGCCGGCTTGACAACCCTGGTGACCGGAGTCGGTGTGTTCCTGATCATGATGCTGCGTTTCAGGCTCAATGTTCTATCTCTGGGGGATGTCCAGGCCAGGGCCCTTGGGATGAACCCGGCAGCATATCGGGGAGTCCTCATAACCGGGACTTCCCTCATGGTTGCCATGACCGTTGCAACCTGCGGTCAGATCTCCTGGATAGGGCTTATTGTACCCCACATGGCCCGGACCCTGGCAGGACCGGATCACCAGCGCATGCTGCCTGTAACCGCCCTTCTTGGAGGGATCTTCCTGATCGGTGCTGACATGATGGCCAGATCACTCACCACATCGGAAATACCGGTGGGCATCATCACGGCATTAACGGGTGCCCCGTGCTTTGCGTACCTTTTGTTTAAAAACAGGGGGAGCGGATGGCTGTAGCCCTGGAATGCCGGTCTGTCTGTTTCAGGTATGCCAAAAGGCAGATCCTGAAAAACATTTCCTTTGAGGCCTCAAATGGACAGTTCCATGCCATCCTGGGCAGGAACGGTTCAGGCAAAACAACCCTGCTCCACTGCCTGAACGGCATCCTGAAAACAGAGTCCGGTGACATACGGATCAACACCATGGACCTTAAGACCCTGTCCCACAGGGGAATTGCACGCCATATTTCCCTGGTCCCCCAGGAACACCTGGAGATCTTCCCCTTTACGGTCCTGGAAGTGGTGGTCATGGGCAGAACACCGTTTTTGGCCCTTACCGGGTCCCCGGGAAAAACCGATTACCAGATGGCCCTGGAAGCCCTTACCCTGCTCAACGCCCGGAACCTGGCCGACTGCAGGTATAACACCATCTCGGGCGGCGAACGCCAGATTGTATCCCTGGCCAGTGCCATGGTCCAGTCCACCGAGATCATGCTCCTGGACGAACCCACCAACCACCTGGATTTCAATCACCAGTACCACCTCCTGGCGCGGGTCAGACACCTGTGCAGGACCCATGGCAGCTGCGTCATTGCCTCCATGCACGACCCCAACCTGGCCAGGCTCTTTGCCGATCATGTGCTGATGATGGATGACGGGGCCGTTGTGGCAGCAGGTCCTGCCGAACAGACACTGACGACTGAGACCTTGGACAGGCTTTACGGGACCCGGACCCGGAAGATCCCCATCACCGGAACCAAAGCTTTTTTCTTACCCGAGCATATTCTGGAGGAATGATGGCATGAAACGGATTATCATCACCGGCAATATCCATTCCGGAAAAACAACCCTTGCCGAAACCCTGGTCACTGCCCTGACCCGGTCCGGTATCCGGGCAGCGGGCATTCTTGCCAGGGGGCTCTGGAAAAACAACCTGAGGGAGGGATTTGACCTGGTCAACCTGACCTCCGGCACTGTCACCCCACTGGCTCGTCGGTCTGAGGGCACGGAAACTGGTACCCCCTACCTGTTTTTCCAAGCGGGAATCGATGAAGGCTTTCGCGCCTTGTCCATGGACCTGTGCCGGACAGCCGGCATTATCCTGATCGATGAAATCGGTCCCCTGGAACTCAGGGGGTTGGGATGGGCTCCCTGCCTTACCCCTCTCCTGACGCTCAAGGACACTCTTCACATCTGGGTGGTCCGGGACCGGCTCCTGGATCAGGTCATGAAAACCTGGCCGGTCGACATCAACCACAGGGTCCTGGCCCATGAACCCAATGCCCTTGAAACCCTCATGACCCTGTGCCTGGAATAAAGGACTCTCCCCATGGAAGTATCACTGCCTGTTGTCATTTATGCATCCTTGTCAGTCCTATACTGCCTTGCGCTGGCCGCAGGACTGTTCGGCAAAAAAGGTGCCGCAAAAGGCCTTGGCATTGCCGGATTCTGGTTCTGCGCTGCTTCGGTTGCAGCCTTTATTATTCAGGAGAAACGCCTGCCCCTGTTCGGCCCATTTGAATCCATTCTCATGATCATTTTCTGCCTGGGAGGTCTGGGCCTGCTGAGCAGGGGGCTGCCCGGCTCCCGGACCGCTTACGCCATGGACCTGTGGACCTTTGTTGTGATCCTGGTCCTGCTGGGTATCCAGACGCAATTTCCCATGGCCTTTAACCCTGATTTTTATATGTATGACAACCTGTGGGTCAACCTGTTCTTCCACCTGAGACTCGTTGCAACCGGTACGTTTATCCACGCCGCAATCCTGGTGGCCCTGGGTGCTTGGATAAAGGGCAGAACACAGGACCCCTCCGCGGAAAATATCCTTCACAGGGGCAGAAACTACCTGCTCACCGGTATCGCTTTGTTCCTGACCAGCGAGTGGTCCGGTTCCCTCTGGTGCCTTAACTGGCTGGGCGATTCCTGGCAGTGGAGCCGGGGTTTTTTCAGGGGAAGCGTTGTGTTCCTGCTGGTCATGACCGCCTGCCACCTGCCCAGATCCCTGTATGCATCCATGGCTGTCAGGTCCGTTGCCTGCAGCCTGCCCGGCCTGTTCTGTCTGTGGATGATTTTTTTCCATTAAAAGGAGCACCCATGATTTCATTTTTTTCTTCCACACGCCTGGCTTTTTTTACTGTCGTCGGCATGCTTGTTCTGATGCTGTCTGCCATTATCATGACGTCATTTACGGACTTGAATACAGTTTTTACCACCATGAACCACACCATCATCCTGGAATGGATCCTGGATCACGGCAGGACCCGGCCCATGGTCACGGCCTGGCTGTGCGGGGTATGTCTCCTGGCAGCCGTTCTGTTCATCAACACGGCCTTTTGCAGCATTACCTGGCAACTAAAAACCGCATTGAAAACAAGGACGGTAAGACGCTGGTCCTTTTTCATCGTTCACCTGTTTTTCCTGCAGGTCCTGGCATGCCACGGCATCTCCCTGATCACCGGTGAAAAGCAGGAGAACATAACCCTGTTCCCCGGCCAGTCCCACAGGTTTTCCGATGTGGAAATCCTTGTCAATGAGGTAAGCTATGAAGGCGACCTGAAATTTTTGACCATGCCGCTCAAGGAAAGCAGATCGCTGATGACCCGCACCGGGTATGACAGGTCCCGGAACACAGCCCGGATAGACATCCTCCGGGAAAAATACCGGGTGGCCACGGGAAAAATTTTCATGCTGAGCCCCCTGAAATACAATACCATCCGGATCACATTGACCGGATTTAAAATAGGTCCTGGAAAAGACAACACCCATATCGGTGTTATGCTCACCCTTTCCCGGACCTGGTTCACCCCCTACTTTTTTACCAGTTACGCATTGATGATCCTGTCGCTTGCCGTGTTCATCGCCATAACCTGGAACCTGAAACTTCAGGAGGAACTTCCTGAATCCCAACCCGTTTTTCATCCTGGAAACCCGTCCTAAACAGTAATGACTCCTGCCCATGGGGACACACCCGTATCCAGACCTGCCTGATGCCTCAATTCCGAAAATATATGTTAGAATTGGTTATTTATGGTTATAATTATCCTAAAAAATCAGAATTTAAAAACTATTCTTGACAATTATAACCCATAATTATACCGAATACGGACAAAAAAATGAATATTGTCCCGGTTCTCAGGTCAGGGCGCCCTGATGAGAACCCTAAAACCATGACCGACGGACATTGCCGGATTCGTGTTTCCAGATCTGAGTTTGAACCGCTCTGTTCCGGGCAGTCAGGACAAAAACCTGGTCTCCCTTGAAAACACTGGCGCTGTCCTGAAAAGTCAACTATGCAAGGTCCATGCTCATCAATCACGGAGGAAAGAATGAAAAAATGCATCACAGTTGTAGTAACCCTGATACTGTTCCTGGGCCTGTTTGCCGGCAATAGTTCAGGTCAGGAACAAAAACCGGTAGGGGAAGTCTTTTCCCTGGGCGATGTTCTGGTAACGGAAAAAAATGGCAATGCTGAGTTGGCAACCACGGTAACGACAATAACAGCGGAGCAGCTCAAGGAATCCGGTGCAAAAAATCTGGCCGATGCCCTGGACTCTGTGCCCGGAATCGATGTACAGACTGGAACAAAGGGACACGCCAGCCTCAAACTCAGGGGATTTGACCAGGAGGACGTAAAAGTCCTGATCGACGGTGTTCCGGCCCATGGAACCTATTTCGGCTCCCTGGACCTGGACAAGATACCAGTGGACGCCATTGCCCGCATCGATATCACCAAGGGAGCATCCTCGGTACTTTATGGCCCCAACGCCATGGGCGGGGTAATCAACGTCATCACCAAAAAAGGTGGGAAAGAGCCGATTACAAGCCTGACCACGTCCTTTGGCCAGAACAACCAGAAAAACCTTATTGCCAACCACGGGGGCAGTGCCGGCAACTTCAATTACTGGCTTACCGGAAGTTACCGGAAATCGGACGAATTTGAATTATCCGATGATTTTGACCCGGCCAATAACCGGACCGGAATCAATTCCGAATACCACGAAGATGGCGGAGCAAGGGATCTTAGCTATTACACGGACAAAACCCTTAACGCAAAAATCGGGATTGAACAGGATGCCAACACCCAGGTCTACCTGTCCTTTGATTACCACGACAATGAAAAAGGGTGCCCCACGGAAGCAGACCGTTACTGGGCGTACAGCGAATGGAAACAGTGGCACCTCAACCTGGTCGGGGAACATGACGTTACAGACATTCTTACCCTCAAGGCCAGGGCCTACTATGTAAAACACGATGATACCCTAACCGATGTTTCCTGGGATGCCAAGCATACAACCAAGAAGAAATGGTTTGAGAAAAGCTCCTATGACGATTACACCATGGGCGGTGAAGCTCAGGCCTATCTGGACCTGGGACCATGGAGCCAGCTGAAATTGGGTGTCAACTACCTGAAAGACAACCACAAGCAGCAGGATTTCCTGGATGACAAGTGTCTGGACGTAATCAGCGGGATTGCTTTGCCAGGTTTTGCAACCGAAGAGGAGTACGAGGCAGACACATACTCGGTTGCCCTTGAAGATGAAATCATCGCCATGGAGAAACTGTCTGTAATCGTGGGGGCAAGTTTTGATACCTATGAACCCCGGAAGACCTTTGACCGGCCCAAGCCGGACTCCATGAACTCGTTCAACCCCCAGGCAGGCCTTGTTTATGATGCAACGGATTCTCTGGCGCTTCATGCCTCGGTCGGCAAAAAAACAAGATTCCCCCAACTCAGCGAACTCTACAGTGATAAAGCCGGTGGCAACCCGAATCTGAATCCCCAGGAAACCATCGCCTATGAAGTGGGTGTTTCTAAAACAATTACCCCCACCCTGTCCATGTCAGCCGCACTGTTCTACAACGACGTGACAGACCGGATTACACAGGTGAAAGTCAACGGGGATAAATTTTATAAGAACATCGGCAAAAGCACGCTCAAAGGGCTGGAACTGGCTACCCATTACACTACCCCATGTAATGCAACCATTGACATGAACTACACCTGGCTTGATGCCGAGGACAAGGACGAAAACGGGACCCGTGATTCGGAACAGACACCTAAGCACAAGTTCAATCTGGACCTGGGTTATGCCTTTAAAATGGGCCTTTCCGCCCACGTTCAGGCAACCTATACTGCGGATCAGATAGAATATGACAAGAATTACAACCCCATAGACCTGGATAATTTCTGGCTTCTCAACGCCAAGCTCATCCAGAAGCTCAACTTTGTTACCAAGCTTGACATGGAAGCATTCCTGGAGTTCAAGAATATCATGGACAAAGACTATGAAGAAGGAAGCGGTCCCATGCCCGGCCGCAGTTTTCTTGCAGGTGTGACCCTCACCTTCTGATTTCCTGGACAAACATAGGGAAAAGGTTTCAATGCAGAACTGCATAAACAGACAAGCCATTCTCCGGAAAATTATCCCTGGAGGATGGCTTGTCTGTTATGGCGTTACTGTAACCGCTTATCACTCGCCGGTCTGAGACATGAAAACCGGCTTCTTCAGAATTTTCCCGGCAGAATAACCGTAGCCCGGCACCAGTGACCCAACTCGCTTGTCATGGCGATGGTCCCCCTGTGCAGTTCAACGATCCGCCTTGCAATGGTCAGGCCGAGACCCGATCCACCGTATGCCCTGGAACGGGATTCCTCAACACGGTAGAACTGCCGGAACACGGTTGACAGGTCCTTTTTCCGGAATTCCTATCCCGGTATTCCATACAGACAGACTGGTTTTACCTTCCTGTCCTGAGATCTCGACACGAATACTGCCGTTGTCGTAACGGTAACGAGTATCATGGGACGAACCACTGAGGGGTTCCTTCTGCCATACCTGAAAAGATGACACTTACAACCAGGCTGGTAGACTCCCAAAATCAGAGGCGCCTATCACCGGAACCTGAAGAATTCATAAAGTGTTTGTCAGGCATGCCGTCAATTCATTGCGCAAATCCCAAACCTGCCGGAGCGTACCAGATCATGAATGAAAACCCGAACAATGCCTGCTGAACGACAGAGGAAGCCATTGCCAATCGGAGATGAGGATGCTATACATTGATACAACAACCCTGAAGATGAGATGAATGCATGGAGTGGACCAAAGCCGGCCACACCGGAACGATCGGAACCGGGACATGGGTTGTATTTGAAAAATGATGGATGAGGCGTATATGCCTGACACCGGAGGCTGCACATATGAACCACAGGTCTGGAATCCATATTAGAAAAGCCCTGTCATTGATTTTTCTGCCCCTTATCATCATGTCCTCCCAGGTTTCTGCCGATGCCGGGAAGAAGGAAACAACAGGAACGCTTACCAGCAAGTCTTCTTTAGGAAATAACCCTGTACTGCCCGAAAACATATTACGGTTGGGCGTCCATGTCAGCTCTGTGGGTAAAATGGATCCCCACTTTGCAGCAGGATCCCAGGACCGTGCCCTGGCAGACATGGTTTTTAACGGACTCCTCAGATATGAACCGGGGAATGCGCCCCACATCGAACCGGACCTGGCACAGAGCATTCCTGAATTTGAAATCATCCAAAAAAAGCAGGTCTGGACAGTCAAACTTAGGCGGGGAGTGATGTTCCATGCCAGTCCCAAAACCGAAGCCTACGAATTGACAGCTGATGATGTGGTCTTTTCCCTCCGGAAATCCGCGGACACCGCTCACAGCGCCTATGCAGGCGAATATACCGGCATGGCCTTTGAGAAGATCGATCCCTACACGGTTGCCATTACCGTGGAACGTCCACTGTCATCCATCCTTTTTTTGCCCAAACTGACCAATTATGCCGGCGGTTTCATTGTCAGCCAGCGTGCCATCCAGTCCATGGGATACGAGGACTTCAGCAAACATCCCGTGGGAACAGGCCCCTTTGCATTCAAGGAGTCCATCCCGGGAAAAAAGGTCGTCCTCATAGCCAATAAAGAGTATTTCAGGAGCAAACCCCTGCTGGATGGCGTGGAAATCCGCTTTTACCCCAACGACCTGGAACGGGAAAAAGCCCTGCTTGCCGGTGATGCGGATGTTGTAACCGCTGCTGGAGATCCAGCCTGGATAAACAGGGTTGAAAAGGAAAAAGGGATCATCATCGATACCCACGGTGTTGGGGAAGTCACAACTTTGTACCTGAATTCCCGCATCCCGCCCATGGATGATGTCCGGGTCAGAAAGGCCATCGCCTTTGCCCTTGACAGGGATGAGTTCCTTGAAACCACAACCCGACGGATTGTTGGTGTCACCTATTCTCCAGTGCCGGCCCAGTTCCTTCCCGGGGGAATGACCAGGAAGGATGCTGAAACACTGGGGCTGGATTATGCCAGAGATGTTGTCCGGGCCAGAAGGCTCCTTGCTGAAGCAGGGTATCCGGAGGGATTTCCGGTGGAACTTGTGACTTCGGAAAAGAGGCTCTACCGGAGCATGTACGAGGTCCTGTGCCGGCAACTGTCGGAGATCGGTATTGTCTGCCACCTCACTGTGGAACCTCACGCGGACATGCACAAGGATATCCGGCAGAATCCCAGACCCTTGACCATCTATGCGGCGTGGCGGCCCAACGCCGATGTCTATCTTACCCGGTTCTTCCATTCCGAGTCCATCGTTGTCACCGGTACCAATCCAGACACCAATTTTTCCTGCTATGACAAGGTGGACAAGCTGATCGAGGCTGCCCGGCTTGAAACCAATCCGGACCAGCAGATTAATCTCTGGATCCAGGCCCAGATCAGGGTTTTGAACGACGTAGCAGCCTTTCCCATCATGTACACGATCCAGGCCTATGCCCGCAGGGCCACGGTGGATTATGGCCACCCCCTGGTTTCAACCATGGCCCTGTATCCCCAGATAACTGAAAACACGCGGTTCATTGCCCTCGAATAATCAAGGGCAAAGCTTCGAACCGGGTACTGGAAAGAATCAGGAATGAACACCTATTCGAAAATCCTGGTAACGACACTGCCCCTGGTCCTTTCTCTGCTCCTGGTGACTGCCGGAGTCTCCTACCATTACTCCAGACGAGCCATAACAGAACTTGCCGAAACATGGCTGGAAACGCGGCTGAGCGAAGCACTGGAAATTGCAGGCAGGCAGGATGAAATGCTTCGCACCTTTGGCCTGGAAACCATTTCTGCCAGCATAGCCAAAGCCAAGCTGGATGCCGGAAAGGAAATGGGATCCATCGAAATCGGGACCCTGGGGTATATCTTTGCAGTGGACACCCGGGGAATCATCACCGTCCACCCGGACCCAGGCAAGGTCGGCAGAGATGTAAGCCTGGAGTCATGGTTCCAGGGACTCTATTCCGGAAGGGGCCGTCTATCTTACATGACAGACCAGGGACGCCGCCTTGCCCTGTTTGATTATTTTGAGCCTTGGAAATGGTATGTTGTCGCCGCAGACCCTGAAGAAGAGGTGTATGGTGTAGCCAACAGGATGAAGCCCTATTTCATTT
Organism: Pseudomonadota bacterium; assembly: GCA_043806875.1. Taxonomy (GTDB): domain Bacteria; phylum Desulfobacterota; class Desulfobacteria; order Desulfobacterales; family Desulfobacteraceae; genus JAZDGN01. The sequence goes on along the minus strand of JAZDGN010000079.1, from coordinate 122,486 downwards.
ATCTTGGGCTTCTAAGTGCTGTTGTCCTGGCAATTGCCCTGATGATCCTGACGCGCAGGCTTACAGAGCCTCTGCGGGCCCTGACCCGGTGTGCCGACGACATCGGACGGGGAAACCTGGACGCCCGCATTCCTGTTGGTTCCCAGGACGAGTTTGGTCATCTTGCGACTGTTTTCAATCACATGACAACCAGACTGAAAACCACACTCACTGCCCTGCAGTACCGGGAAGAACATTTCCGCTCCCTGATCGAAAACTCCTCGGATATCATCCTCATCCTGGATGCCGTCGGTGTCATCAGTTACGTCAGCCCCTCGGTGGAACGAATCCTCGGCTATAGTCCCGAAAAACTCATCGGCAAAAAGCTCGTTGATTTCGTTTCCCCCGAAGACAGGGCTGCAGTGATAGAGCCTTTTGGAAATATCATCACAGCCCTTGGCACCAGAGTGTCCCTGGAATTCAGGCTCCGCCACCGGGACGATTCCTGGCGAGCCTTTGAAAATGCAGGCAACAACCTTTTGGCCCATCCGGCAGTAAAAGGATTTGTCATCAACTCAAGAGATATCAGTGAGCGCAAACGGGTTGAGGAGGTGCTCCGCCATTCCTACAATGAATTGGAAAGGCGGGTTGAGGACAGGACCCGGGAACTCAGAGCATCCAACCTGTCCCTGATCAAGGAAGTCCAGGCCCGCAAAGAAAAAGAACTTGAACTTGAAAAAGCCAACAATGCCAAAAATGAATTTCTGGCCAACATGAGTCATGAAATCAGGACCCCCCTGAACTCGGTGATAGGATTCAGCGATCTGTTGTCTGTCATGGTCACCGATGAAAAGCAGGCCACCTATCTGAACGCCATCCAGATTGCAGGCAAGGGCCTTCTGACCCTGATCAACGATATCCTGGACCTGTCGAAAATCGAAGCCGGGATGGTTGAAATAAGCCCTGTACCCATCAGCCTGGCAACCCTCTTCCACGAGATCAGACGGTTGTTCCAGTCCAGACTCGACGAGACCGGATTGACCTTTATCCAGAAAATCGATGTCAGACTCCCCGGATACATCGTGATTGACGATATCCGACTCCGGCAGGTCCTGCTCAATCTGGTTGGCAATGCCATCAAATTCACGACCCGTGGTCACATCCGCCTTGCGGCCGAACTGGTCGCCCGGGATGAAGACAAAATGACAGTTGACATACGGTTTGTTGTGGAAGATACCGGGATAGGGATACCCAGGGACAAAATGGCGGTGATCTTTGAATCCTTCAGGCAGGAATCGGCAGGGACTGCCCGCAAATATGGAGGAACCGGCCTTGGACTGTCCATCAGCAAACGGCTCACGGAATTGATGGGCGGCACGATTTCACTTACCAGTACCAAGGGCAAGGGCTCAATCTTTGAAATCCTGTTTTATAATATTCCGTTGAGTAACGGATGGCCGACAGTGGAACCCGGGAACGACAACAACTTGCACCCCCCAGATGATCCCGCCACAAAAGAATCCCATACAAGCATCTGCGCCCGATTATGCAGAAGCACCCCCGCCCTGGAGCAGCCCCTGGAACAGGAGATCCTGCCCCAGGCACTGGATATTATGCATGGGATGAAAATCAGCATCGTCCATGAGCTGGCTCGGCAGATGAAGGCGCTCGGCCATGACCATGGTGTGCCCATCCTGGTGGAATCCGGTGAAAAGCTGTCCGGATTTGCCGACGCCTTTGACGTGGATGCCATCAACAATTACCTGGAATCCTTTATTCTGGCGTGGAAGAGCAGTGGACCCCGGCAATCAGAATAGGGTTGAGAAATCAAGTGCTGCGTGGTATTCATAGGCCATGAACCCTATCAGAGAAAATCTTTCAACCATCACCAGCGCCATCCGGACTGCAGCACTCTCCTGCGGCAGGAATCCCGATGATGTCACCCTTGTCGGTGTCAGCAAAAAACAAAGCGTTGCTGCCGTAATCGAGGGGATCCGGGCCGGAGTATCAATTCTGGGGGAAAATTACATCCAGGAAGCTGTGGAAAAAATAGAAGCTGTCAGCGACTTGGACGTCTCCTGGCATTTCATCGGCCATCTCCAGTCCAACAAGGCAAAACTGGCAGTCCGGTATTTTGACCTGATCCATACGGTGGATTCCCTGAAACTGGCAAAGGCTATTGACCGGCAGGCCAGGGCCGTGGGAAAGGTCCAACCCATTCTGCTCCAGGTCAACATCAGCAATGAACAGACAAAATCCGGGACCGATCCACAGGAGGCTGTAGCCCTTGCCAGGGGAATGGCAGGGATGGAAAACATCGCCCTGAAAGGACTCATGTGCATGCCGCCCTTTTTTGATGATCCTGATCGGGCCAGACCTTTTTTCAGGGCCCTGGCAGACATCCGGAAAGCCATTGTCCGGGAAGCCATCCCCGGAGTCAGCATGGACCACCTGTCCATGGGTATGAGCGGGGATTTCCAGGTGGCCATCCAGGAGGGAGCGACCCTGGTCCGCATAGGCACGGCCCTGTTCGGAGAACGGGCATGAAACTCCTTCTCCACACCTGCTGCGGACCGTGCACCATTTATCCCCTGAGCGTCCTGATCCAGGAAAACATCCAGGTCATGGGATACTTTTACCGCAGCAACATCCACCCCTATACCGAGTGCCTCAGGCGGGAGGAGACCCTGAGGACCTTTGCCCAGACCAGGGGACTGTCCATTATCTGCCAGAAAGAGTATGATATGGAGTCCTTTATCCGTTCCGTGGTGTTCAGGGAATCTGAGCGGTGCCGGTACTGCTACCATGACCGGCTGCTTTCAACGGCTTTGGTGGCTAAAAAAGGAAAATTCGACGGCTTTTCATCCACCCTTCTCTACAGCCGGTTCCAGAATCATGAGCTGATCCGGGAAACCGGGGAGGCCATTGGGAAGCAAATCGGTGTTCCTTTTGTGTACAGGGATTTCAGGGTCGGATGGAAACAGGGTATTGAGGAGTCAAAAGCCTTAGGCATGTACCGCCAGCAGTACTGCGGATGCATTTACAGTGAAAAGGAGCGTTACTGCCCCAAGGCGTGAATCACTTACCTGGGGTGGGCTGGCCCTGGCGGCCCTTGATCATGTTCACGATGATCTTGTCGGCCCGGTCAAGGCGCCCTGCAAGGACCCCGAACAGGTGCTTGGCCACATCCGGGTATTTTTCAATGACCTCCTGCAGCTTGTCCCCGGGAAAACGCTTTATCTGGGATCGTCCCTTAGAGACAATGGATGCGGACCTGGGCTCGCCTGTAATGGCTGACATTTCACCGAAATACTCTCCGGGCTGGACGATCTCAGCTATTTTTTTCCCGCCCTTGACAACATAGACCGCGCCCTGGACCAGTTTGAAAAAATCAATGTCTGTGTTCCCTTCCCGGATGATCACATCCATGTCCTCGTAACGTTCGATGTCTGGATTGAGCAGGTAGGCAGGCAGGGCTTCCTTGGTGATGGTTGTTTTCTTCAGAACCTCTTCCAGGGAGGTAAACCCCTTGCGGACCTTTTCGAGCCCTGCATCCCTCAGGGTTTTCATCCCCTCCATGATAGCCTGTTTCCTGAGCTGGTCTTCGGCCACATTGGCGTTGATGGCTTTGGCCACCTCGTCAGTGACCTCCATGAGTTCGTAGAGCCCCACCCTGCCCCGGTATCCTGTTCCGTTGCAGTTTGAACACCCCTTGGGGCCGTAGATCTTCAGATCCGGAATCTCATTTCTGGAAAAACCGTACAGCTCGAGCTCCGCGGGATCGTATCCGGTCACGATCTGCTTGCACTCCGGGCACAAACGCCTGACCAGTCGCTGGGACAGGACCATGGTGATGGACGAAGCCAGCATGTAGGGCGGGATACCGATGTCCACAAGCCTTCCGATGGTGGACGGGCAGTCGTTGGTATGCAGGGTGCTGAATACAAGGTGACCGGTCATGGATGCCTTGATGGCAATTTCGGCGGTTTCCAGGTCCCGGATTTCACCCACCATGATGATATCAGGGTCCTGCCGCAGGAATGCCTTGAGGGCAGCGGCAAAGGTCATACCCACGCTTTCCTTGACAGCAACCTGGTTGATGCCCCTGAAATTGAACTCCACGGGATCTTCGGCGGTCAGAATTTTGGTGTCCTCCTGGTTCAGCCGGTTCAGGATGGAATATAAGGTGGTGGTCTTGCCGCTTCCGGTAGGCCCTGTTACCAGGAGGAGCCCATAGGGACGGTTGATGCACCGTTTTATGCACTCAAATGTCTTGGATTCAAAACCCAGCTTTGCCAGGTCAACGTTCAGGGCGCTCTGGTCCAGGATACGCATGACAACGCCTTCCCCGAACAGGGTCGGCAGTGTTGACACGCGGAAATCCACGGACTTGCGCCGTCCGAAACGCATTTTGATGCGGCCGTCCTGGGGAATACGGCGCTCGGCAATGTCCAGCTGGGCTAGGATTTTAAGCCTGGATATGACGGCATTCTTGATGGACAGGGGAAGGTTCATGGCCTTGTAAAGGGAACCGTCCAGGCGATAGCGGACCTGGAGGGATTTTTCAAAAGGCTCTATATGGATATCGCTGACCCCGTCGTTGATGGCTCTGACCAGGATGCCGTTGACCAGCTTGATGATGGGTGCATCCGACGCCCTGAATTCGTCGTATTCAATCTTGTCATCACCATCGGACACCTCCAGTTCCTCGGCGGCCTCGGATACCAGGGAGCCGAAATCGTCCACCGATGTCACCGGCGCTTCTTCCTCAGCATCGTCCTCGAAATTGATGAACTCCCGGTATTCATCCTCACTGATCTTATAGAAATCCCTGAAAGCCTGGATGATTTCGATTTCAGTGGAAACACAGATTTTCAGGGTTTTTCCGACTTCACGCTGGAGGTTTTCCACGGCTTCCGTGTCCGTGGGTTCCGTCATGGTGACGACCAGTTCCTCACCTTTCATGCCAAGGGGGAACACCATGAACGTTTTTGCCGTTTCAAAGGGCAGGAGCTTTAACACCTTTGAATCAGGCTTGATTTCATTGGATTTTATAACCGGGTAATTGTAAACCCGGCCCAGGACATTGACAATGGTCTCCGGATCTATGAAGCCCATGGAAAGCAGGATACTGCTCAAACGGCCGCCGGTTTTCTTCTGGTGCTCCAGGGCACTCTGAAACTGGACGCTGGTGATCTGACCTTCCTTGGAGAGGATCTCGCCGATGCGTACCTTACCCGCTCCTGTCTGATCCTTGATGGTGGATTTCAGGCTGGTGGTCCGTGTCTGCATGGTTTTTCCTGGTCTGTTCATTCCTGCGCCCCCGTGGAGCCAAGCTTAAGAAAGCCTATTTCCGGTAATTGTCATACATTTTTTTCCCGCCGCCAAACACAAGAAGCACTCCGAGCAGATAGAAACAGAATTTCACAAAAGGAAGCAGACCTGTGAATGCCTCAATGGATGCAACCCGGGGCATGACCTGGGGTATCCGGTAAAAGACACCGAGGCCTGCCAGAACCAAAACCGCACCCCACAGGATCTGAATCGATTTCTTATCCATTCTCACCTCATTTTTCAAGTTCTGACAATTTTATTTCAAACACGAGATTCTGCCGATCAAAGACCTCTGTGTCACGCTCCAGGTCTTTGAACAGACGGTCAATTCTGTCCTGGCACCGGCCGATGTCACAGGCAAGTTCTGCAATCCGCTTTCCATCCTTGGCTTCGGAGGCCTCCTGCATCTGGTGGGACAGTTCGGTCAGAAGTGTTTCACTGGTTTCAATGGCCTTTTCGGTTTTATCAATGGCCTTCTGCAGGGGACCCAGGAGCCTGGAACGCTCTGCAATGATATCGGACCGGACTTTCCTCAGCTCCTTTTTGGAGACCTTTTTTGCTTCAGGAGCAGGGGTTTCAACCACAAACGTGGATTTAGAAGGCCCAACCACCCTGACACCCCCATCATCCCACCCCTCTTTTTCCAGGAACTCCTGGTAGGTCCCCTCAAACACGGTGATGATATCGTTCTTGAATACGATCAGCCTGTTGGCCAGGGAATGGAGAAACATCTCGTTGTGGGTGACCAGGACCACGGCTCCGCTGAAATTGTCCAGGGCTGCCATCAGGGAATCGCAGGTTTCCATGTCCAGGTGGTTGGTAGGTTCGTCCAGAAGCAGGAGGTTCAGGGGTTTGGCCAAAAGCTTTCCCAGCATGACCCGGCTCTTTTCCCCGCCGGACAGGACCTGGATCAGTTTCAAGGCGTTATCGCCTTCAAACATCATGGCTCCACAGATGTTCCTGGCCTGCTGGCGCTCCACATCCGGATGGGCATGGAGCATCTCCTCTTCTACGGTAAAGGTGTCATTCAGGGATGCGATGTTGGTCTGCTCAAAGTATCCGGCCTCAACCCCGGGGTTATAGCGAACCGCACCCCTTTCCGGAGCCAGTTTTCCTGCAAGAATCTTCAGAAGGGTTGTCTTGCCTTTGCCGTTCTTTCCCACAATGGCCACCCGGTCTCCGGGATAGACTGTGAGGCTCAGATCCTGGATGAGCGGAATTTCCGGTGTATAGGAGAAATTCAAGTCTTCGGCAATGACAATCTGTTTACCGGCAAAGGCCTGGTCCCGGAAGGAAAAGGACAGAATCTCGATCTTTTGGAGCCTGTCTTTCTTATCCATCTTTTCCAGAGTCTTTATCCTGGACTGGACCATACCAGCGAGCCGGGCCTTGGCCCTGAACCGCGTGATAAAGGTTTCCATCTCCTTGCGCCGTTTTTCTTCGTTTACCCGTGTCTTCTCGTATATTTCCTCATCCTGGGCGATCTGCTCATAGTACTTCATGGTGTCACCCTTGATTTTGCGTATTACATGGCGGTGAATACCGGCAATATGGGTGACGACGCTGTCCATGAACCCCCTGTCATGGGTAACGATGAGGACCTCCCTGGGCCAGGAACACAAAAAACTTGAAATCCAGCGTATGGACGTGATGTCCAGGTAGTTGGTGGGCTCATCCAGGATCAGGAGGTCCGGCTCTGACACCAGGACCTTGGCCAGGTTCAGCCGAACCTGGAACCCCCCGGAGAATGCTTCTGGGCTCCGTTGAAGGTCCGTAGTTGAAAAACCGAGACCCGCAAGGATCTTCTCGGATTTCCAGGATGCATCCTTTTCGTGTTCAGAGAGCCCCTGGTTGCACTCTTCCAGGACTGTTCCTTTGGTAAATGAAAAGTTCTGGGTCAGGTATCCCAGCCTGTAATCCCCTGGAATCCGTATTGCCCCGGAGTCCGGCTCTTCGAGCCTGGTGATCATCCTGAGCAGGGTTGTCTTGCCGTGACCGTTACGGCCCACCAGTCCGATGCGCTCCCCCGGATTGATCTGGAACCCGGCGTTATCAAAAAGAATCTGGCTGCCAAAGCCTTTGGATATGGAATCAATGTTAATCATAATCGGCAACCATACCATTTCATCCTGAAATTTTAAACAGGAATTGATGCATTCTGCCATCTTTGACCAGATAACGTATCAAACCACGCCCTCCTCCCCTTTGAGCCCTTTGAAACCCTGGACCAGGAGGCTTTGGGCGGCCTGACCCGGATCTCTGTGGAAAAGGGAGGCCAAAACCCCCCCCGCCCCGAAATCAAGCTGGGCATCTGCGGTGAATATGGGGGGGAATCCTGCGTCCATTGAATTTATCATGACACCTCACATTTCTGCTGTACTGATTAAAACAATGCGCTATTCCCGAACGATTTCAATTTCCACTCTCCGATTCATTTTACGTCCCAGGAGAGTTTCATTGCTTGCAACTGGATTGGTGCTTCCCAATCCCATGGCGATTATTCTCTGGGAAATAATTCCCTTGTTTATTAAAAGCTCCTTAACTATCCCTGCCCGTTGTTCAGACAGGACCTGGTTCTGGGAATAAAACCCACTGGAATCGGAGAATCCTCTTACAATGATATGAAGGGCGGGGTTCTGCTTCAGTTTGCCTGCAAGTTCGTCAAGAAGGGCATCATCTTCGGGGGCCAGCTCTGATGTGCTGCTGTTGAACCGGATGGTGGTTATCTGACCTTCGGTCGTGTAGGGGTGATCTGACAAAGCTGGTCCCGTATTTCCACCTTCATTTTTCCCAGACCCGGGGTCTGCACCTGCCGACGGGCTTATGTCCGATTTTCCCTTTGACAAGTCTTGGACCGGTTCAGCATCAGGCGCTGCCCCAGTCCCCGGGGGGTCTATCTCACTCAAAATCGGCCGCAAGGGCTGCATGCTTCCATTCCGGTCATTCAGGGCCATGGATTGCTCAGCAGGCAGAACGGTTTTTCCGACTTCAGGATTTGCCCCAATAACCTGATATTCCTGGTCTGAAACACCAGCTGTCACAGACTGTATTGAAGGATGCATCTCATCAGGTGTTGGAGTGACGGCAGGAGTGGCATCATTACCTGGCTGCCCACTGTCTGAAACCGCTGTCCGGACGGGTTTACCCGCCTCTGAAATCGTGGACGGGATGAAAAGATCATGGTAAAAAAAATACAAGGCTGCCAACCCTGCCAGGAACAGGAAAATAATACCCGAACGCAGCCAAGGTAGCGTGGACTTCTTCTTTGATCCTGAATCCTTTTCCATTTTCGGAGCCTGGAGACCAGCGTTCACAGATTTTGTGACTACATTGCCCTGAATCCCGGCGGTCACAGGTTTTGTAACTTCATTGTCTATGGGCCCGACGTTCATAGGCTTCGTGGCTGAATTGCCCGGGGGTGCTTTTACTGGCTTGGAAACCGCAGGAGATTTTGATACAGCCGGCCTGAGATAGGGAACCGTATCGAAATCCTTTTTCATCACCTTGCCGGGTATGCTTATTTCCCTGGCACAATCCCGGATAATGGTTGCATTAATGGTTCCCATCTCCTTGACATATCCGGTCAGAAGAGCATGGTCACAGATCACGTTAATCCTTCTGGGAAAACCCTGGGAACACTGGTAAATTTCATGAAGGGCCCCCTCATCAAAAATGGCGGCTGATGTGCCGGCCACTTTTAGCCGGTGCCTGACATAGGCGGCCGTCTCCTCCGGCGTCAGGGTCGGGATATTATAGTTGATGGTGATTCGCTGCCGTACAGCCCTATTTTGGGGCTGGGTAAGAATTTCGTTAAACTCATTCTGTCCCACAAAAAAAATGGTTACCAGTTTGGTCTGTGCGGTTTCGATATTGGACAGAAGCCGGATCTCCTCCAGGAGAGCCTGAGTAAGGAGTTGGGCCTCATCGATGATGAGCAGTACTTTTTTCTGGTCGCTGTTGGCTTTATTCAGAAATTGTGAAAACCCTTTAAGGAAAGCACCTTTTCCCGCAAATTCCTGGTCCATGCCAAATCCGGAGGCAATGAAATTATAAAAATCCAGCCTTTCCAGATTCGGATCAGGCACAACAGCCCGGATGACCGTCTCATCCAGGTCATTTAAAAGGGCATTGACCACTGTTGTCTTTCCGGTCCCCACATCCCCGGTAAGAAGCAGGAACCCGCGGTTGTCCAAAATACCATACTTCAAGGTGGCCAGGGCTTCACGGTGCTTTTCACCCAGCCATAAAAAGGCGGGATCCGAACTGATCTGGAACGGTTTCAGCTTGAGGTTATAATACCCTGTATACATAACATCCTTATTTTACAGATTATGGAGAAATTCCATATCCCTGTCCTGGGTATTTTTTGTCCCGATAACAAGGATCTCCGTCCGGTTTGCTTCTGTCTGCCTGAAATAGAGCCTCCCGGTATAGGCAAAAAGGACCTCAAAGGATATGGACTTGTTCTTTTTACCGGCAAATACTTTCCGTTTCACAATTACCTTTGATGAATCCTCATTCAACTGGTGAATAACCTCCTCTGCTTTGATCTGGAGTTCCGGATCAAGCTCAAAGAATCCGGTCATGGCCTTTCTGTTCATTTCCAGGTTCTTATACAAGACCCCGAAACGTTTCTCCACCAGGTCAAAATTTTTCCGTTTTTGATTACTGCCTTTTCTTCTGTCCGCCTTTTCCAGTTTTTCCCTGAGATCTGAAAGCTCTTTTCCGCTGGCCTCCTGAAGCTCGACATTGGCTTTAAGCTTTTCTTCCAGGGATAAAATTTCATCAATAAGCTCTTCTTCCGCCTCACTGGCCTTTTTCTGATCTTGAACGGTCCTGTCCTGAAGCTTTTTCAGGGAATCCATCAGATCCTTTTTTTCATTTTCAAGGGAAGTGAGCACTTCACGATGCCTTGCTTGATCGGCCATGAGCATTGAAAGCTTCTGTTCATGCATGGCTTGGTCCTTGAGTGCCTTCCTATGGCCGATTCTATAAGCGGCAAAGAACACCAGACACCCCAGAACGCAGTATAGTCCCAGGATAAGAATCGCAATCGGAGAATCAAGGCCAACCCTGACGATTACCCTGACATCAAAACCCTGCTCCAGAAGCGTATAGTTATGACGAGCCGTCTCCCTGGGATCTCCGGCTTTTCCCACGGAATCGACCAGGTAGTCATAGAAGGGATAAATAATTGTCCCAGACCGGACAGTCACCCGGATATCGACGTCAAGACCCAGTTGGTGGATCAGAAAATCGTTGCTCTTAAAATTCTTGACATTCCTGGCCACCATCTCCTCAAGTGGGATTGAACCCTCAAGCAAAGGTTTGGAATCAGCTACAATCGTATTTTCCAATCGCTGTCTGTAAAAATTCTCCAGTCTGTCTTCCAGAAGCGCCAAGGATCCCATATGGAGAAAAGGCAGGACTATGATACAGAACAGGACTGTTTTAACGGGAAAATATTTCATTACTTCTCCACAGTGTCAGCGAATCCCTTTTTCCATGGTAATATAGCAGAATGGGAGAAGTATCAAGATATTTGCTCAATAGAAATACCATCTGTTTTTGTTTGACACACACTATAGTTACATACTATTTATGGAAACAGTCTGCGATAAACTCGCCATGGACATTCTGGCACACATTAGGTAGCGGAGGATATATGCTTCTGAGATCGAAAATCATCCTGCTGATGATTATGGTTTGCTTCACATTGAATGGCTGTACTTCCGATGAGGAAAAAAAGCTGACCCATCTGAATAAAGGCAAGGAATACTTTGCTGCCAAAGAATACAAAAAGGCCGATATCGAATTCCGCAATGCCATCCAGATCGATCCGAAAATGAAAGAAGCCTGGTCCAATCTTGGTGAGACCATGCTCAAACTCGGCAAGGCACCTGAAGCATTCCAGGCATTTTCAAAGGTTGAAGCCCTTGAACCCGGCAACAGGGATGCTCTTATCAACCTCGTCACGTTCTACCTCCTGGCTAAACAGCCCGATAAAGCAATGGAAAAGGTCGATAAAATCCTTTCAATAGCCCCGAAGGATATTGAAGCGCTTCTGCTGAAAGCCCGGATTCTGGGTCAGGAAAACCAGATGGACCAGGCAGGGACAATCTATGAAGAAGTTCTGACCATAAATCCATCCCAGGTGAGAGCTCTCCAGGGACTATCCCAGGTAAAATTCAGCCAGAATGATTTCAATGCCGCAGAATCCCTTTTGCTGAAAGCCATCGACGCAGCCCCCGGAGACCTGCAACCGCGCCTTGCACTTGCCAGCCATTACCTGGCCACAAATGACCGGGACAGGGCTGAATCAGTCCTGAAAGAGACTGCCGCTGCCAACCCGGACAATTCTGATGTTCAGTTACTATTGGGGAACTTCAACCTTGCAAGAAACGACAAGGCCGGAGCAGAAGCATCCTATAAAAAAGCCCTTGAGATCGATCCTAAATCCCTGAAGCCCTACCTGACGCTTGCCAAATTCTACGAGATGACGGCCCACTCGGACCAGGCTCTGGAGATGTATAAAAAAGCCGTTGCCTTGAACCCTGAAGACATGTCGGTAAAAATCCTGCTGGCCCAGTTTTACCAGAAATCAGACAACATGGCAGAAGCCCAGAAAGTGGTGAAGGAAATTCTTGATGTCAGACCTAAATTCCTTCCAGCCCGGCTGCTGAAAAGTGAGTTTCTGGTCCATGACAAACAGTTTGCCGAAGCGTTAAAAATCCTGGGAACCCTGGCAAAAGAAGAACCCAAGGAGAAGCGGATATACTATTTCCAGGCACTGAGCTACCTGGGTTTGGGACAGGTGGAGAGCGCCAAGGCGGCCCTGGTGAAAACGTTGGAAACCAATCCCAATTTCATTCAGGCCCGCCTGGTTCTTGCCGATGTCTTTTACCGGGAAAAATCATATGACCTGGCCATCCACGAAGCAGACCTGGCCCTGCGCCAGGCACCCGATAATGCCAGGGCCATCTCAATCCGCGCCAACGCCTACATGAAGACCGGGAAAGATGCCGAAGCTGAAACCGGCTTCAAAGCCCTTATCGAAAAAGACCCGGAATCTCCCGAAGGCTACTACCGCATGGCTGTATTGCGCTCCAGCCAGAAAGACTATGCATCAGCCCAGACATATTTGGACACCGCCCTTTCAAAAAACCCCCTGCTCATCGATGTGTTCACGCTCCTGATCCGGAACAATGCGCTGCAGGGAAATTTTCCCAAAGCCCATGACCTATGCCAAAAACAGCTGGAACGGTATGCTGACAAACCGTATCTCCAGGCCATAGTCCACACCCTTGACGGCAATCTTTATGTGACCGAAAAGGACAGGGCCAGGGCTGAACAATCGTTTGAAAAGGCCATCGAAGCCGATCCCGACTACCTGAAACCCTATATGTCCCTGGCAACCATCAATTTATCCGAAAAGGAACCTGCCAAAGCTGCTGAACGCTACCTGGCGCTGATTGCAAAAAATCCAAAACTGCCGACCCCCTATTTCATGCTCGGAATGCTGGCCGAAGCAGACAAGACCTATGACAAAGCCGAAGGGTATTACCGCAAGGCCCTGGAAAACAAACCGGACTTTGCACCGGCAGCAAACAACCTCGCCTACCTCCTCGCAGAAAGGACAGACAGGTACGATGAAGCCCTGACCTATGCCAGGACAGCCAAAGAAAAGCTTCCCAACGACCCCGGAGTCATGGATACCCTTGGGCTTGTCTATTTCAAAAAGGGATTATACGGTAATGCCGTCAGTGAATTTCTGGACAGCCTGGAACAACTGCCGGACAATGCCACCGTACATTATCATCTCGGCATGGCCTACCATAAAAAAGGAGACAAGGATCTCGCTGTCCAGGAACTGAAAAAGGCCCTGGCCATAGATACCAATTTCGATGAGGCGGAAGCTGCAAGGAAACTTCTGGAAGAAATCCAGGGGTGATGATGGGCTGATGTGATCAGGCAGGCAGGGCCTTCAGTGGCAGAAGGCCCCGGGGATCGGGGTTATGGAAGGAAGGGGGGGGGAATACAAGGGTGGTTTTATCTGTCGAACAAAAGACTTATCCAGCAGCTGCCTCCATGCCCCATGGTGTTAAGTTCTTCGGATGAAATGTACCAGGCAGAATTGGAATCGGAACTCTCTCCGTAATTGTTGAATGCCCGAACAATAAAGAGGTACAGTTCTCCTCTTCTCAGGATGCTGTCAGCCAGCTTGCAGCAGGTAGACTGCCCTTCCCAAGCCATTAAATATGCTTCATCATTGCCGTTTTTCATATAAAGCCTGTAGCCGCTTACCGTATCTTTATTTGCGTCCCAGCAGAAAGACAGGTCCGCTGCCCCTGACTCCAAAGGCAGCATCAGAATGAATAATAATAGAATGAGCAGGTACTTCATATTTCTCCAAAACAATTTAGCGTGTGTAAAACTGATCTTTGATAGTTGATTTCTGAATATTCTGAAAATATTTCCTGCTCAATGCCCTCGTAAAATTACTGCCAAAATCAAAATCCCGGAAAGGAAGACCGTCTTGCAAAGCTCTCGATCTTTCCTTGATCTGATGACTTTAACTATCTACCCTGTAACCACGAACTTTTTTTGAACAGTAGTGAAATCATAAAAAAAATCAAAATTTTCATAAACTCTTTCAATTGGAAAAATGAAATATTATAAATAAAGCTATTAGACAATGAAATTATTGCGTCACCATATTTATTAAGCAGTCGATAATAATAGCAAGACGACATATATCGATTATATATCATATTTTTAAGTTTTTTAGCAGTGAGTCTATCTAAGGAAAATATTTTGAGATATTTCTTAAATATCAATATGTGGCACAAGGATATTTGAAGAAAATTCTCATTAGAATTGGCAGTTATACTGCCAGGGTGTCTATAGTAAATACCGGTCACGATTTTGCTAAAAGCAAATTTTGCCTTTGCTTTTTTATATAGCATTATTGCAAAATCTCTATCTTCTGAACAATTAATATCTTCATCAAAAAGGATTTCATTTAATACCAGTTTTCTTGTGATCATTGATTGGAGGTGTAGAAAGGATTCATCCAACAATGCATTAAACAAGTCATCAGTTATATAAAAGAAACCTTCACCAATATCCTTGAAACTTATTTTAGTCAGGAAATCCCGTTCTGAAAACCAGTTGTTTATAAAACAATTTGTTTCATGTTCCACAATTTTGAAATTAAAAAAAACAATGTCTATAGAAATATGCTTCTCAAGAAAACAGATCCCTTTTTCCAAATGATTTTGAAGCCAAATATCATCTGCATCCAAGAAGGCTATAAATTCACCTTTTGCTTTTAAAAGTCCAGTATTTCTTGCACCAGAAGGTCCTTTTTGACGCTCATTCTCCAAGCAGTAAACATGGGGACGCTGACGGGAAATATCTAATACTATCTCTCTGGTTCTATCTTTTGAACCGTCGTCAATCACAATTATTTCGATCGATATAGAAATGCTTTGATTCAAAACACTATAAATAGCATTTGAAATAAATTTTTCAGCATTGTAAGCAGGAATAATTACAGAAACCATTACGCTTTGGTTATTATACATAGGGAAATTCGATTTTAAATACAAAAAAATTGTGGGATTATAATTTAATTATCACCATTTATGGTTAACCTCAAATTGAGACATAATAATTTTAAATTTCGAAAGATTTTAATTTTTCAATTGTTGGTATAAATTGCAACAGCATGTCTTACGAACCAAGATAGTCCCTTGTATGATGCTTCTAAATCTCTAATTTCATATCCGAATGAATACAAGAAATCTTTTATATCTTCTTGCTTATTTTGTAGTTTGCTCAAAGTCCTATCATCAATTTCATATATAACAGTTGGCCTGTACTGTTTCAAAGTGTTTACCATCCCCTTCAAAACATCAATTTCTGCACCTTCAACATCGATCTTTATTATATCTGGTGGCATGATTTTTTTTTCAGCAATCAATTCATCAATTGAAACAGTCTCAATAATAATTTTAGCAATCACATCTGGAGGACAAGCAACAGAAGATAATGTATGGCCACCATAATTCTTCGTTAAATAAAAATCTTCCTTACCAGTCGAACTTGAAACGGCTCTATCTATTACCGTTATATTGAGAAAATTATTTAATTTAATGTTTTTTAAGATATTTTCAACGTTACCAGTTACCGGTTCAAAAGCATATATATACCCCGTTTTTTCGACCAACATAGCTGCAATCATGGTGAAAAAACCAATATTTGCACCGATATCATAGACAATATCTCCTGATTTAATGAATTTTTTAAAAGCATGTTGAACTGGAAGTTCATTTATACCCAGCGCATAATCCGGGTTAGACATGCCAATGTTAAATTTCAATCCTGCCCCAACACCACTGATAATACGAAGATTTCTATTTCTCAAGCTCGTATATGCAACATGGTATAATCCACATCTTTTAAATTTCACCAACAATTCTGATAAACCGCATGGAAATATCGATAATACTTTATTTAGCACCCTATAAATTGAATGAATCAAAAACCATTCCCCCCTACAAACCTTGATACATTTTCACAAGAGTACTACTCCTTTTATCAAGGCAAAAAACCGTTATGACCATATAAAAATCGTACACGTTCACGGGGTAAATAATGTGTAAATTCAGTAATTGTCGCTGACCAGGCATGCTGCTAAAAACGCCATGGACAATATAACTTTGCTTGAAGCCACATACTCAACCAAGGCAAATTATAGCTGCGAGCTTTACAGCTCATCGAATACAATGAGTCTGCCAACAACTTATTCCAGCCATTAGTAAGCGTTATCACAGGATATATACTAACACTTTTGATTGGATGGACAACACCCACAATTTTTTCGAAAAGTTTTTCATTCTTCATGTAGTTGTCGCGTATTTCATTAAAAACAGGCTTTTTATTCACAAGGACCTGACTCATCTTTCTGTGAACAGAACGAACGTATAGTGGGGTTTCTAAATTGCAGGCTTTCGTCTTCAACAAAAGCCTAGACCACAATTCATAATCTTGAACATAACGATAGTTTTCGTTATAGCCCCCTTGAGCTTCAAGCAACTCTCTATTAATTATCATTGATCCATGGACAAAAGGATTATAAACGGGAAACGCAGCGACAATATCATCATACTGCGCCGGGTATTCGTATACCTCATTAACGACCCCATGCTTATCTGGCTGGATAAAACAACTTGAACCCAGAAGACCGATCATAGGGTTTCTGTCAAGATAGGCAATTTGCCGAGCAAATCTGGTGTGAATTGAAAAATCATCTGCATCATGACGAGCAATCCACCTGCCTTTTGCCAAAGCCAATGCTTTATTCAATGATTTGGTCAATCCCATGTTGACTTGCTTGACAAATATGATGCGTGCATCATTTATTTGAGCAACAATATGTTCTGTCTGGTCGCTGCTTCCGTCATCAATCAAGATCAATTCAAAATCATCATATGTTTGTGCAAGCAAACTCAGCAGTGCCCTTGCAATGAAGAGTTCACCATTAAAAACAGACATGATGACTGAAATGGTTGGTTGCATTCGCCTAACCATAATAATTCCTTGTACTGACCCGCAATTGCAATTAAATCATGAAAGAGCCTCAAATTGTAGGAAGCGGCTGCCTGTATCTCGCCCCCATTCCCAATTGGCAACAATACCTATCTTATTGATCCGGATGGGTTTTACGTGTGCGTAAACATCTGCGAAAGCTCTGAAAAGGACTGGTTCATCGTCAACAAAAGCAAGGTATCGTTCACCATCACAACATAGTCTCAAGCGAGAAGAACGTCCGAAAAGAACACGGCGACCCACATTGGTCCATATTGCATCGTAGAGATCTTCGAACCCGTCGAACTTAAAAAAAGTGGATATTGAAGCCCCTTTGTATGAATCTCCACACCAGATGTTCAGAATCACATAATTGTGTCGATCCTGATAAAGAATAAATCCTGCAGTGCAATGGTGTCGTTGACCTCTATCTGTTCCGGGAGGGATGATAGTGGCTGATATGTCGGCGAATTCATTATGGCACCAGTCAACGCAATAAGCTGTTCGACCAAGGCAAGGAGCACTTACACTAGCGACAACAGTCGCTGCCCCATGTCCGTTGATTTCAAAATGACCTTGCCCTATCAGACGATGCCATTGCAATCCCCCAACTGACGTTGTACGCCCCTCAAGCGGCCCGCAATTGCCGGAGAAATCGTCTGCCACAACTATTTTATTGCCTTTGCGAAGCCAGGGTGACCCCATATCCAATGGAGGTGGAATGTGAATATACCTCGGATGGGCTTCGAAGTCTCGCACTGCTCCAGTACCGCCTACAGATCCCCTCACCGTGATGCCCGTTCGTGTTTCTTCGGAAAGCCGTTGATCGCACAACCAGGATTCGGCAAGCTGCCTTCCATTGAGGTAACCCATAATTTGAATCCCATTGTCAAGCACTTGAAGACGGGATTCTTGATCTCCAAGGGGGTCTGGAGTTTTTCTAAAGGCAACAACTTCTGATTTTCCGTCGATAGTACAAATAATGGCGCAAGTTTTCTGGGTCAACTCTATTTTCCAATAATTCAAAGCATCTCTACAACGCCAGATCAAGCCAACAGAACCGATACCTTCAGTTTTACCCGGTTTAGCTGTTGCATGGATCAGTCCGCTGGGTGCATTCGGCGACAGAACGGCTATTGATTCCAGGCCATTTCCTTTTGCCCCTGTCTGGCTCATAATCAGTTCACCGGCCAACTGCTTCCATTTTCCACCCACTTCGGCATCAAGGCCAACCAGTGCTCCTACTCCCACAAGTCTATCTGCAGCATGTGCACCACCGCACCAGTTAACGTATTCATCCACGTGAACCACATGGACACCATAGACCCTTGTATCCTGACGGAAACCTATTTGCCCCAATACACTCTGATGAATGCCAAGAAACACATCCTTCCCAGGTGGACATCTATCAATTGCTACCGCTTTGATTTGCGGATACCCGGAGAAGCCATTTGCACCCTCCAATGATGCCGTATAATAGATCGTTCCTTCTTTACGCAGTATGCCTATTAAATACAATGGAAGGTTCTGTACCCCTAGAAGTGCACACGAACGCTCCACAGCCGTACCTGACCACAAGGCTCCATTTTCAGGTCCGAGTGCATGCATGATGAAAGAGTTTCCTTCAAAATAGGGATCTGAAGTATAACAATGTGGGAACCATCCAACCGACAGGTTATCATCAAGTTTTGGGATAGACCGGTTCCTGTTGGCAGTATACCACCACCATCGAAACTGTCTAAAGGTGCGTATAATCCGTTTACTGCGTATCCAATGTTTCAAACGTTCATAGAGAGGATCCGTCTCGCTGCCTGTTAGCCAGCGCTTAAGCCGTTGTTTGAATGTATCTGACAGATGTTCAGCCTGAGAACTATTGTGGCCATTAAGCATATATACTGAAAAGGCCAGACCTGGTTCAGCCTTAAATGGGCCATAGACCAATCCTGCCCGTCCAAAACCCGGTCTTATCAATGGAGCGATCCTCAAGGCACCATTATCAATGGAGATAATGCGTTCAATATCTACCCCCATACGCAGTCGGCCTTCTGGCAATTGAGTCCCGATCACGCATCCGATATTACATTCATCTGAGAACGTATCACGTATAATGTATTGACAGGTCATTGTTTGGATACCACCACCTAATTGATCTACTTTGCAGGAAACATTTTCCAACATGAGGGAAAGAAAAGAATACCATGAAGACTGTCGATTCCTTTTCCGGATCCATAATAATCGGAAGGTTCCACATCAAAGGATATGCAATTTTTCAAAACGTCTTGCTGCTCTTCCCATTTTCCTAACCAAAGGGACAAGTAGTAACGCCCCGGCAGGAGGTATAACGACTCTATTTCAAAATCAGCATATCCCTCCCCTACCCCGGAACGGGGCACTGGGTCCCCGGTCACAACATTGTTGCTCGCTGCCACCAAGGTACCATATTCGGTCAGGATGTTTAATCCTATAACCAGCTCTGGCAATGTTTTGTAGGCACGGTAATAAATCCTTACTGTAAGCTTGTCTGCGCTGCGTATAACACTAATAACTTCACCGCCCGAATTTAAGAATTCTAAACTGGTAAACTTCGCGTCTCCATTACCGGACCGCGATTCAATGTGATCTAATTTTACACTGCCTGACGATGCCTTCGCAAACGTTTTCATGTATTCACCGACAATGGTCCGGGCATCGCCATCTGCCCTTATTGCACCTCCATCTATCCAAATACACCTGGAACACAAATTTTCAATTGCAGCCATGTTGTGAGACACAAAAAGAACGGTGCGGCCGCTGGTACTCAGTCCTTCCATCGAATCAAGACATTTTTTTTGAAATGCGGCATCCCCAACAGCCAGCACTTCATCGACAAGAAGAATATCCGAGGAAAGATGCGCTGCCACAGCAAATCCCAACCGTAAACGCATACCGGAAGAGTATCTTTTAATAGGTGTGTCTATAAATCTCTCAACGCCTGAGAAATCGATTATTGCCTCCAAATGCCTTTCAATTTCATGCCTTTTCATGCCTAATATGGAGCCATTCAAGAAGATGTTATCTCTTCCTGTCAGCTCCTCATGAAAACCGGTGCCCACTTCGAGCAAAGAAGAAATACGCCCATTGACATGAATTGCTCCACCCGTTGGATAGGTAATTTTAGATAATACCTTTAGCAGTGTACTTTTACCAGCTCCGTTCCTTCCGATAATTCCCAGGGACTCGCCTTTATTAACCTCAAAGGATATATCTTTTAATGCCCACACGGTATTTTCTTTTTTTTCCCCATGATTTGCTAATTTTGAGAACATCTGCATAATGGCTTCTCTCAGCATCGTATTACCTGTATATTCGCCTATACGGTAGGATTTTGAAAGATGCGATATCTGAATAGCAGATTGAGAATCTTTATTTCTCATAAAATATTTGCCTCTACTCTTCCATATACAGAAATTTTGTTAAGTTTACGGTAATGTTACATTGTATAGAATTGAGTCAGCAATAATACGCTTCCGATGATGCATAAATCATATCACATCAGCAAAGCGTAGTTCGGCTCGTCGAAAGTACCAACATCCCAATACAAGTACAAGTAACGTCATCAGGCATGAAATGCCCAGCGATTGCCACGGCAACACGTTTCCGGTAATCAATGCACGGATCATTTCGATCATGCCGACAATTGGATTAATCGAGACTATCCATTGATAGTGCTCAGGCACCATGCTTGAGGGATAGACAATGGGTGATGCAAAAAACCACAGCTGCACAAGAAAAGGAACAACATGCTTCACATCACGGAAATTAACGTTTATCGCAGATAAAAGAAGCCCCGTTCCAATCAAGAATAGAGTTAAAAGCAAAATAACAAGTGGGAAAAGAAGCATCATCGAATTCCATGCTATCTTGTAATAAAATAAAAAACCTACAAATATAACGATCGAAATGAACAGATCAATCAATCCGCTTAAGACGGATGCGACAGGTAAAAATATACGAGGGAAATACACCTTGGTAACAAGTGTGGTGTTCGTTACAATGCTGTTTGATGCCATGGTAAGGGTTGCTGCAAAGTAGGTCCATGGAAGCAGACCTGAGTAGTAAAAAATAGGGTAAGGAAGGCCATCGTTGGGAAGTCTGGCAAATTTACCAAACAAAAAGGTAAATAAAATCATCTGGATCACTGGCTGCAATACCGCCCATGCAACGCCCAGACTCGTCTGTTTGTACTTTACTTTAATGTCTTTCCAGACCAGGAAATACAACAACTCACGATAATGCCAGAGTTCTGATGAATATGATTTCATTTTCTGCAGGGAACTTGCCTCCGGTAGCACAACGAATTTCGGCATTGATGATTCTCCGGAAGGATCTATAATTTGTTTCATAACATGGGCACCTTGTTATTTTTTTGCAGATATCGGTTTAATATGTCAAATCGAGGTATGTTTGTCATTCAACAAAGGACTCTTTTCGGTTAGTTGTTCTTTGGATTTAAACACAGCCTCCGTTCAATATCAGCAGCCAGCAAGTGAAGTTCAAATGCGTAAAGTTTCCACTTCCATCTGACCATTTTGGCCAGAAGATACAAACAGCGTATCTTTTCATCGATACTGATTGGGGACAAAACTATGGCCCGTACCCAGTCAGAAACCTGCTGAAAAGCAACAAGAGGAACCTTACCTTTGTTTTTCGGATTGAACCATTCCGATCTCTCCCAGTAATTTCGGTACACGCGATCGGATTTACCGGCATGAACTCTTCTATAAAAACGTGAAGAAGACACTTGGATTATTCTTCCCCTTAGTGCAAGTTCCCCAAGGAGTGTTCTGTCCGAGTCTGTATAATCCCGGATGAGTTTTGTCTTCTGCAGTATGCTGCTTCGAATAACTCCAAAAATCTCAGCACAATTATGTAATCCATCAATAAATGCCCAGAAACGCTGGTGCACTGGTGCCTCTCCCTGGCGTCCCCGGTCGAACACTTCTATTTCATTACCCAGGGAATCCACATCAACAAGCAATGGGAATGATAAGACCGCATAGGGGTCATTCTCTAATACGGCCACACAAGACTCCAATGCATTAGTACTCATAAAATCATCATGAGCGGCCCATTTAAAATATTTGCCCGATGATTTGGTGAATACAAAGTTATAGTTTGGCCCAGCTCCCTTGTTGGTGGTTTGTGCATAATATTTTACCCGTTGGTCCTTCAAAGCGAACTCACTGCAGATTTCGGCAGTTTTATCAGTGGAACAATTATCTGAGATGATTATTTCAAAATCTTTCAAGGTCTGGTTGAGAATTGAAGAAATGGCCTGCCTCAAATAGTGTTCACCATTGAAAACGGGTAAACCGATACTGACTAATGGCCTTTTCGAAATCATTTATTATACATTCCTTTCACCGCACAGCTCGGTTCCGATTTGCATCGGATGCCACAATCTCATTTTTAAGACATGTTTCTCAAAACAGAGCTAAGGCTTTGATATCAGCCTCAGATATTCATTCAAAGTTGATTCTGCAACCCGTTCCCATGAAAATTTTTCCATGACACGTTTTCTGCCGGCGATACCCATATTTTTTTTCATCTCCGGTTTTTCAGTAAGAAAAGCGATGGCCGCCGCCAGCTTTTCTTCATTGTCAGGCTCGACCAGGAGTCCAGTTTCACCTTCTGACACAACATTTACCATTCCCCCTACCCTTGTGCTGATGGTGGGTTTTCCAGAAGCCATCGCCTCAACCAGGCTCATACCGAAGGACTCACTTAATGACGGGTTTATCAGAATATCTGAATGCTGGTAAAATTCAACGACTGAAGCGTGAGGCATCGATCCACAAAAGGTGATATGACCGGTAATATCATCAGTTATCAATCGTTTCAAACACGAGTAGTAATAATCTTCACCGCCAAGGCTTTCCCCGTAGAATTTTGAAAGGGCTTTGACGGTTGCCTGCTCGTCCAGGTCGACGATAAACTCCTTTGGTGCTGACCCTTTTGAGCCTACTATATTGATATGAATGAGGGGATACTCTGTCACCAGTTTTTTTATTGCACCGATCAAAACGTGTATTCCCTTTTCAGGCGACACCCTACCTACGAACAGAAGCTTAGGATGGTGTCTATTATCGTTCTGAGGGGTTTTGTCAAGACTCAAAAATTGCTTATGATCGACACCATTGTAAATTGTTTTTATTTTTCCTTTAAATTTTGGAAATTTCTTTTCTATTTTTTCAGATATGTAGTCACTATTCCCCAGTATTAAATCCGCTTTTGCCATGCGTCTGCGCATCCGAGTTGCGTCCAATTGCGTCAACCATTCACAACTCATGTGCAAAATAATTTTCGATTTTGGATTGAAAAACCTGAGCACAGGCACGTATTGAGAAAATTGGTGGACATGAATTATATCACACTGCTGCTTTTTAAGGTTTAGAGATACCCATAGTATATATCCAAGGTTATACAGTATGGACGAAAAGATGGGTTTTCGGACAGACCTTGAAACTCCAACATTTTTTTTTAAGAGATTAACAAGTTTTTGATGGCAATTATTCATCAAAGTATTCAGAAGTGTTGGTGCGTAAACATAATCAATGCCTTCGTAATTGTTGTGAACGCTGTGCAGTTTTTTACCATCCATTTCATAGGCAACGATGAAATTTGTTTTCTTAAGCTCACTTATAACCTCGTAGGTCCATATGGAAATAGACCCAGAAACAGCAGGCGGCTTAATACTGCCGAATCCTTGTGATATAAATGCGACCTTCATATAGATTTCCTTTGAGATGATCAGACCTTCGGAATTTGAAAGCTATAGTTTAAAAGACTGTAATACGGACTTTATCACCCTATACCAGTTCAGTTTGAGCAAAAAACTCAAAATCACGGAAAAATAGGTCTATAAAATCTCCGTCAGCGATGTCAGCGAGAGTGCTCCACCGGGCATCGGGAATTAAGCGTGTCATCTGTGACCGGTGTTGCAGAAGGGCCTTCATCTTTAAGTTTAAATCGTCCTTTATCCAAACGCAGGAATCCAAATCTGAGTAACTTCTTAAACCGAACCGGTAAATCAAGGAATTCCTGCAGATTATACTGGCATACTGTCTTTGCCGAAATTCCAGTTTGACCCAAGGCCAATGGAACCAATACCAGATTGGATACTCCCATAGTGTTTTAACAGTTTTGAAATTCCGCAATTCCGAGACAACTATGGTATGAGTAGCGATATGGTCCGCAGACCATAATAGGGGTTCTTGTCTGTGCGGGACATAGACATCCTCAGGATGGAACTGCTCCAACACCGCCCGCACTTTCAGTCTTGCCTCTAATGAATACTTCTCAAGCTGTCCCTCTGCGATATTCAGAAAAATAACGTTTTCCGGTTTAATGCCGAGGCACTTAGCCGCTGCGGCCCCTTCCGACATACGAATTTTTCTGAGTCGGTCGCTCGACATCAAATGACGATGGGAGGTTGAACCATCTGTCATGAACACCAATTGCACTTCCGCACCGGCTCTTATTTTTTTTATAATAGTGCCGCCACATCCTAACGTTTCATCATCAAAATGCGGAGAGAAAACCACCGCTGATGACTTAACCCAGTCCTGATGGGGATTTTTACCATTAGCGGCACTACGCTCGCAGAGTATTGAATATAGAATTCTTTGGAAACAGTCAGTAAAAAACATATGATCTTCTAAGATAGCAACATTTAATGTTTTGTTCCATGATCTTAAATCAAATTTGAAAATCAACTCATCCCCTGGAAATTTCAGTGGATGAGTTGATTTTCCCACAAGTGCAAAAACTTATACTGTTTCCAACAAATTGATACAATATCCAGGTCACCGTCGTTGTCTATGTCAATAAGCCGGGCCCCCAAATGGCTTGCATGGGGACCTCTTTCGACAACGTAAGGTAGCCACTGCTGCCCGTTTCTGATCTTGTGATAAGCTACAGTCAAATTGTCTGGGGCACATGTGGATGACTTCTGATCGGTATGTTCTGCGGCAATGATATCTATTTCACCATCGTTGTCAATATCACCTATGTCCATACTGTTCACTGACCTCAGTGTTGCTACGGTATGGCACTTCCAGTAAGGGATGATATAGTTCGCATATGGTAATCTGGCGAGCACTTTCCATAATGTTGACATTTTGGGGCTTTCAGGTGCTTCATACCAGAAAATATTCGCATTGAATTCCCAATCCTGGGTTTCTTGAGTAGCGATAATATCCAACCTCCCATCCCCGTTGACATCCGTCACAGCAATCCTGTCTGTCCATTGGCTTGATAGACCAATGATGTACTGAGGCCAATTGGAAGAGCCATCTCCGGGATTTTCCAACCAAATGACATGGTGACCATCACCTGCAACGGCTGCCAGATCTATATCGCCATCTCTATCAATGTCACCGGCGGCCACACCTTCTTCCTCGTTGTGATCGGAAACCATAACCATTTGCCAAAGCGTATCAATTGCATTGTCATCGGGAATAACAAGATAGTACAGGTAATGGGCTCTGGTAAATATCAGTTCAGGTTTTCCACCCGGAATAATTTGAGCCATGGTATAACCTTGAGTTCGGCCTTGAGGAACTTTGCCAATAGTATGCGATGACCAATAGACTCCTGCCGCGTCCAACTTCAACAAATATATCTGGTTGCCACCTATGCCAATCAGGTCAGTGCCATTATCGTGGTTTGAATTTAATGCAAAATAGATATCAATGCTCTCAGGCAGTTTTACCTGTTGCCATTTTTCCGTCAAATTTCCTTTGGGGTTCACATAAATAATCGATCCTGCGATGATATCCTGCCAACCATCCTTATTTACATCGAAGAATACGATACCCATTTTCCCGAATTGGCTCTCGGATCGACTTTCATCCACCGAATGATATTTCCAGAATTGCTCATCGTTGGTTTTATTTTCCCACCAGTACGTTGGAGCCTTGTTATAATCTTGAGGACCAACGATATCATAGTCCCCATCGTTTCCAATATCAGCAACCAATCCATCATATATGCCAATGCGGTTGGCAATAACCTCGGCACGCCATGTCGCATCGACTTTGCTTTGATAGAATATTGTCAAATCACCAAACATGTCAGACTTCTTCATCTCTCCTGCAACGATGTCAACCCTGCCGTCAATGTTCATATCGGCTGCTTCCAAAGTTTCACAATAGTTAAAGCTTTGGGTAACAATATGTTCAATCCAGGGGCCCTCTTTGGGGCTCAGACTGCTGTACCAACTGATAGGCCACCCTTCTTTTTCGGAATGACACAACAATACGTCCATCCGCCCATCATGATCCATGTCGACTATCACGACGTTTGAGCAATTATCCTGCCATTGACCGGTATCCTGTTCATACCATTTCCGGTCAATTGGATGCTCATTCCATGCTCCAGTTAGCATATCGCTGGGTGTTTCCAACCAGTAGCCGTTCAGGATAATATCAAGGTCACCGTCGTTATCAAGGTCACCGACATCCATGCCTTCTTTTTTATGTATGGGCATTGAAAGGGCAGTCCAGGTTCCAGTTTTGGATTGCTTAAAGATATTCAGTATTTTTTCACCTCTGACAATAACATCCAGGCATCCATCTCCGTCCAAATCATTTACTTCGACATCCTTGACATACGAGCCGTTAACTCCAATCTGGTGTGATACCCATCCTGTCTTTTTCGGATCGCCCAAAGGTCCGGGGTTTTCATACCAAAGAACTACTCCATCCTCATTGATGGTTGCTACCAAATCCGGGTCTCCGTCATTATCAATGTCCCCACATTCCAGGTCATCACCCCTGAAATTAACACCCTCGGCTATGGGATATCTCATCCAGGTTGGATAAGAGTACCAGTATAATCCTATTTGTTTGCCGGACTCAAAATCTACCGCACCAAACAAATCTGGGAATCCATCACTGTCGATATCCGCGGCAGCCCGTTGCACCGGGTTCTCATTATCAATCACAAAACGATTGAAGTGAAAGCTTGAATTGGGATTTTCAGACGCCAAGCCAGCAACATGACCTGAGACCATTAGTGAGAGGAAAAAGAGAAAAAGGGTAATGGATGTATAATATTTTTTCATTAAATTTTTTCATCTTCAATACTTAATCTGAAATTTGAAACGATACATGCGTTGCCCGAATCAACGGGCAAAAAACTGATCTCCATGGCCGAATCATTCGCTTAAACACAACTTCAATTCTATTGAATTCTAAGATTTTTTGGGGCGGCCGGTTTAGATTCTTGACCAACTTTGAACACATGAATTAAGGGTTTGGCATTGTCTGCAGCGAATTCAATTATATAAAGTAAGCCATTTTGTCTGTCAAATGCCGCCCCCTGGGTTTCGGTACAGCCATCATACCTTGGTATCCACTCAGACATGGCCTGAATATAATAGGGCTTTACTTCCCATGGTTTTTTTGAGCCCAGGGCTACCTGCTTCAGTTCCTCAGGGTCATAGAAGAGCATCTGCGGCTCTTTCGGATAACAGTGATACCCTTTATACTGACTGCAGGGATCACCGCAATCGTCTCCGGTGCCATAGCACACCTCCCCCATACACTTGGTGCCGAGAAAAACAACCGCTTCTTTGTCACCATTTGACAGCCAGGCTCCGGCAAACCATTCGTCTTTTCTTTTGTAATCAGGGTAAGTATCGTGATCCTCGTCATAATATATCAACGGAATCGTGGGAAGTTCATTGTTGGCAGGCGGGGAGATAGAACTGTACCGATAAGTGTCTATTGCAAGCAGGACCGGCCCTCTCGAAAAACCACCGCCTTCCCTGCACATTCCTACTGCCAGGTACTTTCCACCAAGGTAGGTGTCTGCCCAAGATTTAGGAATTTCGAAAAGATAACCGGACGCAAAAATACTGTCATAGTCTTTCAGCTTCCAAACCCCTTGGGCATTCAGATTTGCATAGTTAAGATTCGAGTACCCCTGGCTAGGCAGATTTTCATATCCGACATTATAGGCCGACCAGATTGACCAGTAAATTTTAGAACTGGTCTGACCTTCAAGCTGATCGAGTACACAAAGCCCTCTGACCTGTTTCAACTCTTGCCCTTCGAGGGTAGCATCAAAATAGCCCTGAGTTATATCCTTAAACGGTTGCAGTGTATAAGATGTATGCATATTTTCGAAGTTGGACGATAAAACCGGAACAGGAATGGAGAACTCTGAAACGGATTTTCGCAGATTTTCATCCGTGTCCTTTCCCGCAGAAAACAGTGAACCTGGATAGCCGTCGTTGGGCCCATTCGGATCTCCGGCAGAATTAAAGGCAAGCGCATAACCGCCGTATACCCACTGATGATGATCACTCTCTTCATCAGGCAATCTGAAAGCTCCGAGGTAGGTCATATCATTGGCAGGATCAATTCGGGCGGCAAAAAGGTCAGGGGTGACTATCAAGCAAAGGGAAATGAAGCACAGCGCCATATTGATACAAACATGATATTTCATTGTTTTACTCCTGTTATAAAATGTCATCTCCCATTCCGGTCCGAAATCCCGGGCTAAGACAGCAGCCCGAGGAATCCTGACAAGCACTTGGACCAAGCGTACCGATGTCGGACATGGTTCAGGGCCTGTGTTGCAATGTTTTTTCGACTGTGTTCTGAAGACAGAAGGCGGGATATTGTGTCAGCGAACTTTTGTGGTGAATCGGACACAAGAAGATGAATCCCAACCTTTGCATCGATTCCATCTGCTGCACACGGGGTTGCCACAACCGGTTTTGCCATGGCCATGCCTTCCAGAATTTTATTTTGAACCCCCCTTGCGATTCTCAGAGGGATGACGGCGATATCCGCCTCCTGGTAACAGGTGCGTATGTCTTTTACAAACCCTGTTACAACAACATTGGGTGACTCTGCCAGCCGTCGAATCACACGGGGAGGATTTCTGCCGGCAATGATGAATCTTACGTTGGGCGATGCTTTCTTTACTAAAGGGAAAATCTCCTTCATAAACCAGAGAACACCATCGATATTGGCAAAATAGTCCATTGCTCCGGTGAAAAGCAGGGTCGGTTCTGACCTGGTTTTCAAGGGTTCGACAGGGCTGAAAAAACCTGTATCGACACCATTGGAGATAGAGATGAGGTTTCTTGCTTCTGGATATCTCAGGCGGAACAACAGTTTCTCCTTTTCAGAGACAAATATGGAATGATGGAAAAAACGGTTTGTGCGGATTTCATAGTCCAGCAGCCGTTGGCTTTCTAATCTGAATATCCATGACATGGGAAACCTTTTCTCGACGGAATACTGTTTCCATTTCTCGGAATCAAGATCGCAGAAATCCATGATAAGCTTTGTATTGGATCGTCTGAATTGATCCTCAGCTCGAAAGACATATTCAGCCATGGGTGATGAGAAACAGATCACAGCGTGGTAGTCATTAGCAGACAAACACGCATTGACAATTTTCTGAACCCGCGTTTCATAAAAGTAGGCAGTGGATATGGCCCCCCCTGCCAACAGGTTCGCCATTCCCCTGACTTTTGCTTTCAGCGGAGGGATGTAACATACATGAACCTTCCTGCAGTACTGTTTGAGGTCCTCAGTATACTTTACATCGTCAGAGTCGTCTGTCAGGGAAACAAGATCAATGGAAAAATTTTCTGAAAGGAATTTCAACTCATTGAACGAACGGATCTTATCCCCTTTGTTCGGCGGATAAGGGATCCTGTGGACAAGGAACAAAATTGATTTCCGCGATAGTGTCATGGTCAATGCTTGGTGGTCAGTAAAGGAGCAAGTGGCGACTGTGTTGATTTTTGCCCGAAGCTGTTTCCGTGTAAAGGGAATCATACCGATTTATCATTCTCTCTTCGGTGTAGAACTGGCCGCACCTGATCCGGTTTTTGACCCCTATTGCATGCCGCAGCCTCCTGTCACGAATCAGTGTTTCCAGTGCCATCTGATAGTCGGTCTCTATTTCCGGCCTGACGATGAAGGGTCTGTTCTCGAGAGACACCATCTCCCTGATATCACCAACAGCTGTACTTACAATTGGCAAACCTGCTGCCATCGCTTCCAAAACAGCCATGGGCATCTGTTCCACATCCGACGATAAACAGAAAATATCAAGCTGCTCCAACAAAATCGACGGGTTACCCATGTGGCCTGCAAACCTGACCTTTTCTGAAACACCCAGGTTATTACAAAGCCTCTGCAACATCTGCTTTTCCGGCCCTTCCCCTGCAATGTGAAGAACCACTGAGGGGGCGCCGGTCATCCTGGACAAGCACCGTATGAGACGTGAGTGATTTTTTAATTTTATTAGTGAGGCCACAATTCCCAGCTGAACCGGGTCGGAATGATTTTCCCGTCTGTTTGATCGGTGCAGGAAGTTGTCGGGCTGAACTCCGTTTGGGATGTATATGACCTTTTTCCTGTCCAGTTTCCAGGATTGGAGTGCCAGTTTCTCCAGCAGGCGTGAACAGGTGACAACCTTAGCGCAGTTATTGAAAAGAACCCTTCTTATCAACTCCCGCCTTGGTTTCCGGGAAAAAGTTTCCGAATCATCAAATCCCTCTGCGGCATGTATTGAAGGGCATACCCTGAACAAGGAGTTCACGAGAAGCCAGTCGATCGGCCCCCAGGCATAGGCGATCATCAGGTCTGGACGGACTTTAAGAAGAAGCCGTATAATATGAAAAAAATTCAATGGGGGATCCAAAGATGCGGATTCAGGGTGCACCAATGAGAACTGGACTGATGGCTCAAGGTGGATCGAAGCGTCAACGTTACCGGAAAGGGTACAGATGGTGTGTTTATATTTTCCCTTCAGGCCGTTCAGGATTCTGCATGTTCGCAGTTCGGTTCCACCGCACCGGAAACCGTCAAATACATGCAGGATGTGTATTTGTCTTTGTTCCATCTCGAGGTTGTCCCGGATCACAGGTAGTGACGCATCCACAACTCCAGGATGAGAATTGAATTCAGAAAATAGTCCCCACTCAACTCGTCTTTCATATGCCTTTCATAAAGGCGGCGTACCTCCTTCTGGTCAAGGTAATGGGTCACCTTGGAATCTCGGCTGAAAAGGTGATCGTGAACAAATGATTTCAAGGGACCACGAAACCAGAGCCCAGACGGTTGGCTGAAACCCCGTTTCTTCTTTCTGCTCAGAATTTCATGGGGGATCATCCCTCTTATAGCCTGCTTGAATATCAGCTTGGTTCCATCACTGGTTCTGGATGGCTGGGTCAATTTGAATTTTGCCGGGATCCTGAATCCCTCCTCGACCAAGCGGTAATCTATAAATGGGGTGCGGTTCAAAATGCCTCTGGCTGCAGCCATGCGTTCATTCTTGAATAATAGATCATCTGGAAGAAATAGTCTTGCCAGCCCATACTGATAGATATTGACAGCATCTTTGAGCCGGGTCGACCGGTAATAACTTTCCGCGGTTGAGTAATCATTTTTAGGGAGGAAATCACCCAGCAACTGTTGCCTTTGTTTTCTTGTCAAGCCTGGAATCCAGGTGGATCGCCTTTGAAGATCTGACATCCCAAGGCGCCCGAGAAATCGAACCATTTTGTCAGCCAGTGTGTTACCATCCGGAAAATTTATCACCGCCCATCCCAAGATCAGATGGCGTAGCTGAAACGGCAGTCTCAGAAACCTCTGAACAGACAATTCACTTCTGGAGTGACCAGTAGTGAAAATTTCGTCTGACCCCTCACCCTCAAAAACAAAGTTACACCCTTCTTTTGCTGCCCTGTCCATGGCCACGAGCATCCCCGCATAGGCTACATCGTTTACAGGGTTGTCCAAATGTGCTGCACCGGTCACCAGAGCGTCGGCAAAATTTTGCGGGGTTAAAACCGTCCGGTACGGACTGATCTCATAGTTCCCATACATGTGCTCCTGGAGGGAAGCATCGCTGTACTCATGTTCCTCAAATACAATGGAGAACCCTTTAAGTCGATCCACCAGACGGTTGGCGCACAATACCGAAGCGATGGCGCTGGTGTCTATTCCCCCACTGATCAATGCGCCGGATGTCCCTCCTTTGTTATCACGAATGGTCACTGCATCCACGAACAGGTCCCTTATCCGGTCTGCAAAGTCGGAATTGGCTGATTCCAGATCCTCGGTTATCTGTTGGACAGGCCAGTAAGAATGTTCTGAAATCATATCTTGCCTGACAATGGTCACATGCCCTGGACGTACGGCCGAGATGGTTTTGAACATTGTATCGGGCGGAGGAATGGCAAGGGAGGAGAGATAGGCATTCAATCCTGAATAATCAATTGTCGATGAAACATACCCTGTGCTGATGATCGCCCTGATGGTAGTTGAAAAACAAAAAAATCCGTTTTCCAACGCATAAAACAGAGAATGGGAACCAAGGTGATCCCTGACAAGGAAGAGCGTTTCAAGCTTGACATCCCATAGAGCTATTGCGAACACACCGTTGATTACCCGGGCAAAATCCTTCCCTTTTTTAGAATACAGATAAGGAACCAAGTCAAATCCACATGAATTTTCAGGTTTCCCAGAGAGGCTGCAAAGTGTCTCGAAGAGTTCTTTTGTATTATATATTTCTCCTTCGCACGCAGCAATGATGGCACGTTCCTCATCTACTATCAAACGGGGACCTTGCTCATAGCTATGTTTCATGACCCCCATGGACAGGACAGGGTTCGTGTACTTTTCTGCTTGTCTGCCCCGGAATTCAAGGGCCCGGGCCATATTGTCAAATACTGCCTGACAGGCTGGCAGGGTATGGAACCCGTAACCGAATACAGCACCCATTGTTGCTCCTTGCATATCTGTTTGTCTGGCATAAGACCGCCTAAACAGGTTTATCTATTCTTCATTTTCCCTGCAATCAACCTGGATAATTCCACTACCGCACTGGCTGCCCTGGCAGAGAAATAAATAAAATAGATTAGTAAAACCCTGACAAAACTCATCGACTCTTTGTATTTGACAGCACTGTAGAGAAAAGGAGGAACCGCAAGAAACAAAAGTCCGAGCCAAAGCAGGCTGCGGTGGGTGACTGCAAGGCCGGCTATAAGAAACACTGCGCCTGCCAAAAAAACAATAGGCATAATCAGGCTCGGTAGTTCAGAGGGCCTGAATCCATGGGAAAAAGCACCGGCAAGGTTACTCTGGGAATGCCAGAACTCCTTTTTCCAGAATTCTTTGTAATTTCTGGGTTCACGAAGATGATAGACGATAATCGCCGGGTCGTTGACCAGAACACCGCAGTTGCCCAGCCTGAACCCCAAATCGGCATCCTCACATGTAATCAATTCTTCATTAAAACCGCCCATCAACTGAAAGGCCGTCCTCCTGACCAGCAAATTCTGGGTAGAAAGCCAGTCTACCTTTTGGGGTCCTGCAGCTTTGCCCTTGCAGAGTTGTGACCAGGTCCTCTGAAAGGCATTGACTTCATCTGTGATGACAACCGGGTATGAACCTGCAGCTACAATACAGGGATCAAAAAAATGGGGAACCGCATTTTTCAACCATCCCTTGTCAACGACACAGTCACTGTCAACGAAAGCGATGATTTCGGCATTGCCAAGTCTTGCCCCCACATTTCGTGTATGGGCAATGGATTGTTTCTTGACCTGGGAAATGGTCACATTATAGGTCGAGGCTATCTCAATACTTCTATCCCGGGAAAAATTATCTGAAATGAAGACTCGCAGCCGATCTTCGGGGTAGTCAAGATTTTTCAAGGAATCCAGGCATCGCCCAATAAGTTTTTCTTCGTTATAGACTGGAATGACCACATCAACTGATGGCAACATGGCAAAGCCCCTAATGCGTTATTGTCTGGTTCGAATCACCCTGGCAGGATTACCGACAGCAACTGAAAAATCTTCTATTTCATGCACGACCACACTTCCCGCGCCGATAACGCACCCCCGTCCGACGGAGGCTGCAAGGACGGCCCCGTTTCCAATCCAGCAGTCCTCTCCAATAATAACTCTGGTGAAAGAACCGCCCTGGTCCCGAATGGGAATTCCCATATCATGAAACATATGCTGATTCAAACCGCTCAGAATATGAACGGAACTGCCGATCACACAATTTTTGCCAATCTCGGCATACCCGATGTTACACCCGGTACCGATATAAACCCCATCTCCGATGATGGTTCTATGGTCAGAGAACAGTACCCCGAAACAGATGCAGCAATCTTTCAGCGGACAGGACGTCACCCATTGAAGAATGCTTCTTCTGAGCCATTCACCGGATACCCCTGGGAATAGGGAGACAAGCTGCATCAGTGCACCGAACGCTTTTCTTTCTCCGACAATCCTTGTTTCAATCGTGTAAATAAAATAAAATGGAAATCCGGCAATTCTCATTAGCGCGTCAAGAGTTCGTTTGGCGACCGATTTACTAATAACCATCAATCCTGCCTCATAGCCCATGAAGACTTGTTTCCTGGTATTAGCGACAAACCATTTCTGTTAATGTTCTGCCACCATATCATGTTGCCGCTTCACGATTAGGCTGTTCACATTGTTGAGCATCGCTTTCTCATGGCCAGCACCTTTTTGACATGATGATATTATGGATCACGGCTTAACGTTTCCATCACAAAGATCTATACTCTTCCCCATGTCCTGCGGGTTTATGGATTCGGGGACTGTAAGGTGTTCTCTTTCCCGGTTCCGGGGTTGAATAAAATAAATATTATAAAAACATGCAATAATCAGCATCGACCAGTAGAGCACAACTGAATACAGCCGGTCAATAAAGCAGATAGCGCTAAGATAGGCGACAAATGCAGACTCTATGGCTATGGCCTGGCAATACAGCATCGGGTCATTCGAATCAGAACTCTTACGTTTGATACGCCGCATAACCCTAAAATTTGAAATTATCAGACCGGCGAACAGAAAAAATCCGAAATATCCATATTCCGCCAGGACCTGGAAATAGGTAGAGTGTACTGCCCTCATCCCAAAACTCTGGCTCAATAGACTTTTGGGCAGGAATGTGGGACTGAGGTACTGGTAGCCCGAAACACCTACCCCCAGAGGATGATCCTTCAACAGATCAAATGTCTTCAGCCAGAAATACATCCGCCCCAGATCTTCCCCCTCAACGACTCTTTCCTTGACATCTTGCAGGGTTCCCATCCGGCTCCAGAACAGATCATCGGTAAGGTAGACAAAGAGGCCCAAGGCCACAATCATACCGGCCAGAACTCTGACCTTTATCTTCCTGGAGACTATTTTCGATTTCAGGATCATTACCACCATATACAGGCCGGAAGAGGCAACTGCCAGAAAAGCCCCTCTGCTGTTGATAAGGATGATACCGTTTGCTACAAATGCAAAACCGACAAAAGCAAAAATTTTTCCCCACACCTTGCTACTGATAATGTAATAGATCAGGAGGGGAATCGCCGTGGTCAAGGCAGCCGCTGTATCATTTGAATCTGGGCTGTCCACCATTCCTATGTCCTCTATCCGGCCGAATTCATTTCTATCCGTAGCATAGGAAACCCAGCCTATATAAACTGCTCCGACTATAAAAATGATAAGAAATTTTTCGAATTTAGCCGGGGAGTCAATCACCTTGTAGGCAATGATCAGTATAATTATAAGTTTAATCTGATACCCCAGGTACTCATAATGCTTTTCGGGCCAAACTGCATAGAGACTGGTAATCACAATCAGAAATAGGAAACCCGCAAGCCATTTTGTTTGAGGAAGATCACCAAGCTTAGAAGGGTATTTGCTGTATCTCAGAAAATATGCGATGATGATAGAAACGGATATGGCCATTGAAGAAAATGATGAAGGGATAAAGTAATACCACCACCGGATCTGGGGGTTAAAGTAGTAGTTTATTACGTAAAGATAAATACCCCAGCTGGCATCAATGGTGAAGCTCAAAATCATGCAGCAAAGGTAGAGCAGAATACAGCCGGCGGCACTGATTGGCACTATGGCAATCTCCTGTCCTCAATGCGCTTGGTAATCCATTCCCATTCCCGCTTTAAGGACAGGGCCGAGAAGAGTTTCACAACTTTCCTTTGCCTTTGCTTTGATAGTGTATGCTTTATTTTGATGGTCCGCCAGCTATTTCTGGCAGGCACGGGCGGCGGCAGACGCTTCTTCGCGAACAAATCATAAATTCTAAGGTAATCCATACCGTTGCCCATCATTAGGGCAAGCGGTCTGGTATAAGCCCAGGTGTCAAAACCCAGAAGTTGCCCTATGGCATTGTCAAAAAAATAACGGCCTCTTTCCAGAATTGCGGCCCGTGCTTCCCCTGTATGCAACTCGGCTATTTTTGCCAGAACGTCACTTTTTCTAAACTCCTGTGCGGCCCAGGTCTCATTCGGGAATTCAAGAAGGTGGGGTTTTTCAAGATAAAGATATTCGTTGTCGACCATCCACTTGCCATAATCTTTCAGCACAGACACAGCATAATCATATAAACCATCAGGATGCTGGGTCTCTTTCTTTATCCAGGCGTAACGGCATAGAGCTTTTAAAAAAATGGTGTACATCCACCGGAGTTCCGGATTTGACAAGTTGCGCTCGACAATTTTCTCTCCGGGTCTCACGTTTCTAAGGATCAACACCTCTGCCTGGTTCAGATAGTATTCATCATTTACCAAAAGATAAGCGTCCAACAGGACATTCAGGGCATTACCGCTGGCTCTGCCTGGTCCGTCCATCAGGGTGTAGACATCCTCCGACGCAGTAGAGGTGGTGCAATTTTTCTTTCTAAGCTTCTTTTTTAACTTTTTCAACGTCAGATAAAAACTCTCCGCGATAGTGTCCGGTCCATCCAGGTTTGCAACAATGTTCCCGGCCAATTCTAGAGTACAATCACGATATCGTTCGTTGCCGGTCAGCCAGTAAAGAAACAGAAAACCGCCTGCATAACAGTGGTCACAGGATGGACCGCCGCCGACCAACCGGGCATCCTTGTACTTCCTGTGTTTAGCCGATACACACCTATGGGTGCTGGTCTCTGCGTCCAGATAGTGATCCGTGTGCCAGAACATCCCGTGGTTGTACTGATAACGGTCCTGATCCGTATGGTAGATGTCGATGTCAGCAACATGGTCGGCCATCGTTCTTGCAAGAGAGTACCAACGGCTGTCTCCGGTTCTCAGGAAATGCACAACCGCACTCATGATAACGTCGTATTGATTGTTGTAATGGGATATGAAACCTTCACTGCCTTTGTGGAAAACAGCCTCATGATCAGCATAGAGATCGCCGAAATTGCGCCACCCGAATTCGTCCATGATCTCGTTCTTTTGAGAAAATGCATGCGGACCGTCCACTACTGAATGAATCATCCGGAAATATGCATCACTGGTATCAGGAGCAGATTCCGACCGAGCAGAGGAGTTATCGGCAGTATTTCCCGACAGAAAACCGGGAAAAACCATAGCCAGAGAGTACCACTTAGGCGAGAACTCGAGAAATAACGGATTATGGAACCAGTTTAGAGTGGTCGTATTTAACACACCTATGCCGACACACAGAAGAATCTCATGGGTCTTCTGCTCACCTCCCTGGAGTTCAAATTCCTGATTAGCATCATCGGGGAATAACTTTGCGACCACTTCATTGTCCAGACATGCCAGAGTTTTAGGAAAATTCTGCCAGAAAGCCTTTATTGTTACACCTATCCATGCTTGACTGCCCTGTATGGCTGCAACAGGGGTTGCCCTGTTTCCTTTCCCCAGATGACCCGAAGTTCCGGTGAGCCGGTAACCTCTGAACGTAACGGGAATATCACCATTTCGGTTCACATGGTTTTTCGAATCCCAATAATCCCCGCCGCTGGAATCCTGATAAACGAGAAGGGTCGAATCACCGGAGATATCATCTGAATACATTGTCTCTCTGATAAAAGGGATAACCGCTTCTTCGGCTTCATACCTGAACCTTACCCTAAAATCCTTCAGGTATATCGAATTTCCATCACCCAGATCCCAGACACCGGTCACATGCATAGCTGCTTTTGGATTTGTCACTGTAACCTCCATGGCGGCCCAGGGGTGGCCTGCATAGCAGCGGATTCTCGCCGTGAGGTTTAGCCGATCGCCCCCCGGCCCTGAAACCATCACCCATCCCTTGAAGCGGACAACAGCACAAAATGGATTCTCATCTTCGAGTATACAGTTCTCCCATTCCGGGAACCGGATTGTTCCGGTGCTGTCCCTCATCTCAATGAAACATCTGCAGATGGGTGAGTGTTGGGCTTCAGTTCCATTATCCGGAGGACGAGCGACAATGAAGCTATGGGGATTCATTTCAAAACTCATGTATCCGGTCGAAATCGTGTATCCGCCATCGATTGCCCGACTGATCAAGGCTTTCTCCCCGGATGTACCCTGGTCTGGGGAAACCGGGACCGACTCAATCGTGTAAAG
Source organism: Pseudomonadota bacterium (assembly GCA_043806875.1). Classification (GTDB taxonomy): domain Bacteria; phylum Desulfobacterota; class Desulfobacteria; order Desulfobacterales; family Desulfobacteraceae; genus JAZDGN01. Next base: position 84,164 of record JAZDGN010000079.1, on the reverse strand, counting down.
CTTAAAAACCGTTTTGGAACCGGCACTGATGCTGACCTGGAAATAGACACACAGCACCTTAATACTGTTATCATCCCATAGGGCAATTGGCTCTCCATGATAGGAACAAGGTCTATCCAATGCGTCACAGATCATTACCTGTATCGGGTACTTTATCATTCCCCTCGGGAAGGGAATTCCCCACCTCACAGGCTCAAGATACCTGTCGATACCACTGTTCTCATTGATATAAAATTCAGTAAGAAATGTCTTCATGCCGATCAATTATCTTGAGACGGAAAGGTAGAGGTTGAGGTAATCCCTTGCCATGCGACTGGCAGAATAGTGTGCAAAGACACTGTCTCTGGCGTTCCGGGCAAAGAATGCTTTCATGTCGGGCCTATGGATCATAAATTCAACTGAATCAGCCAGTCCCCGTGGGTCATCCACTTTGAACAACAGACCTGATCTGTTGTTCTCGACCAGGTCTTTGCACCCGGGAATGTCCGAAGCGACAATGGGAATTCCGGCGACCATGGCCTCCATCAAACATCGTGGAATCCCTTCCAATCTGGATGGAAGAACAAATATGTCAAACCCCTTTAACAACGAGAGCCGTTCTTCCTTAAACCCCATGAACTCGACATTGTCGGCGATGCCCAGACTCCTGGCCAGCGAGGCAAGGTATTCGTTCTGCTCGCCGTCCCCTACCAGGACAATTTTCAATTTCAGATCCGGTATTAAACAGACCGCCCGTAACAGGGTATCCAGTCCCTTTCTGTGGATGAGCTGCCCGATATAGCCTATAATATTAAACCCCTGTTCTTTCCATTCTTTGAGCTGCCTGTCCACTGTACTCACGGCCAGAATCTCATTGACATCCACCCCATTGGGAATCAGTACGGTTTTTTTTCTGACCAATGGGATATACCGGATACTTTCCACCAGATCAGGGGAAAGGGGAGCAACGGCATCGAAAAATGGAAAAAAAAGTCTATTCAGGCTCTCATACAGCCAGAGTTTCATTCCGGCATCTCTGCTCCACCCATGAGGTGTGCTGATACATCTACACGGGGTCCCCAGAGTTGCAAAATACCCTATAATATCCTGCTTGTAACCGTGGGTATGTAGGATATCAATACCTATATCCTTGATGTGATGCTTTAATTGGAAAACAGCACCCCAGGCAAACCGGCCTGGAGAATCGATGACAATTGTCCGAAAGCCGGCATGATCTGCTTTTTTGATCAATTCGAGTTCGAGTCCGGGAGCATCCTGGATGACACAGACAAAGGTGTCGATTCTGGTCGGGTCAAGATACTTTATCAAAGCCAGTATCCACCGTTCTGCTCCGTACAGCCCCATGGGGCTTCCCAACTGCATTACCTTCAAAGGATTCATCGACAACGCTTCAACAATAGTAATGTTTTTCCCAGAGACCCAGCATCATAAGGCCCCAGAGAAATACGTTGTGGTCCTTCACACCGGCCTGATGTTCCATCCAGAGACTCTTCAGATGGCTGAGATCCAGGGTTTCCTGTATCAAAATGGAATCATGAAACAAACACTGTTCTACTGTTTCTTTCAGGTCGCCTCTCAGCCACTCGGCAGCAGGTATACTGAACCCCTGTTTTGGTTTCCTTACTATTGATGCGGGCAGATACCGCTGTGCCACTTCCCTTAAAATCCGTTTTCCCAGAAACCCCTTGATCTTGAATGAGTCTGGAAGCCCTGCGGCGAACTCGATGATTCTATAATCCATAAGAGGACTTCTGACTTCAAGGGAGTGCGCCATGCTCATCCTGTCAACCTTTACAAGAACATCCTCAGGCATGTAAAAGGTCAAATCGGTCTGCTGGCACCTTGAAAGGGGGGTAACTCCGTGAGATGAGAGGTAGCGCGAAGCAACGGCAGTCCAGGATGAAAATCCGCCCAACTTGTCTGCAAAAGATGGTTTGTAGAGTCGTGCCTTCCATTCCGGCTGAAGCCAGGTGAAATCCCTGCAGAACGCCTCCTTATCTGGAATGGATAGATTCCGAAAAATTGTCTTCAACCGCAGTGGCTTCGGAAGTCCGCTTGACTGGGGGTAGGCCGCAGCGATAGCACCGAAAACCCTCTCCCGGAACTTTTTGGGGAATGCTTTTTTAATCTTTGCCTCAAAGTGATGGGGGATATAGCGAAACGTATAGCCGCCAAAAGATTCATCACCCCCATCTCCTGACAGAACTACCGTTACATTCTGTTTTGCCATCTGGCAAACATACCAAGTGGGAACCGCACTTGAATCGGCAAATGGCTCATCGAAATACCATGAGAGCTTGTGGAGTATCTGGGTGGCCGATGGATTCACAGTAAACTCCCTGTGATCTGTTCCGATGAATCGTGCAACCGTTCTGGCTATGGGGACCTCGTTGTAGGCACCTTCATCAAATCCTATGGTATTGGTCAGCACGGACGACCTTGAATGCCGCGCCATGCAGGCGACAATCAGGGACGAGTCAACCCCGCCTGAAAGAAAGGCCCCCAGAGGGACTTCGCTCATGAGCCTCATGGAAACGGCATCATCAAGAAGTCCATCCAACTCCTCAACCGCTTCGTGAAAAGGTCGGTGTCTGACCGTGTCGAAGGAGACACTCCAATAAGTCTTGATGTCCATGCCCCTATCATCAACAGAAATAGTGCTTCCTGGCTCGAGCTTCCGGATGTCTGCAAATATGCTCAGCGGACTGGGGACATAACCAAACGTGTAATAGTAATCCAGGGCAAATGGATCAATGGTTCTGGAACCGGTATAGGGTAACAACGCCTTTAACTCGGAAGCAAAAGCAAACGATCCGGGACGGTAACAGTAGTAGAGCGGCTTTTTTCCAACCCGGTCCCTTGCAAGAAATAGATACCTGTTGACCTTATCCCATAAGGCAAAGGCAAACATCCCGTTCAATCGTTGAACACAACTGTGATTCCATTGGGCATAGGCTTTCAAAATAACTTCGGTATCGCTATTTGTCCTGAAGTGATGGCCCAGGGCTTCGAGCTGTAATCTGATTTCCAGAAAATTATAAATTTCGCCATTAAAAACCAGGTGGAGACTGTCGGTTTCATCGGACATGGGCTGCTGTCCCGATGTCAGGTCGATGATGCTAAGCCGTCTGTGGGCTAAAGCCATGTGATCGTCCACATAGACTCCTTCCGCATCAGGTCCCCGATGGATAATCTTCTCGGACATGGAGAGAACCTTCTCCCGGGCCTGTAGTCTGTCGTGACCCTTAAATTCAACGAATCCAACGATACCGCACACTGTTCACTTTCTCCTTTATGTAAGTCAAACCGGTTCTTCCTAATTAACTGAAATAATTTCTGCTCGGACCCCGAGAGTCGTTAGAGTAGATTTGATTTCAGTGACATATAGAGGATTCATGATAAGGATACTGTCAGGCCTGCATGTTTTCAGGAAGTCGGGAGGAACGACCTTCTGCCCTGTCCGAGGTATATACTTTCCCTGCTTATGGGGATTTATATCCACGATGCAGTCAAGCATCGACTGGGAGTTCAGGATATTCAGGAAAGTTATCCCCTTTGATCCGGCTCCCCAGAGAACCACGCTCTTATTTTCACTTTCCATCCGGTTCAACCGTTTACGCCACTGATCGACGGTCCTTGTGTAGACCTCGGGAAAGGCAACTGAGTAAGCAAGGATTTCTTTTGAATTACAGGAATCAACCTTGTTGGGATCCTGGTTACCCGTTGAAGGAGTTGCTTCGATGGTTAAAAACTGTCCCCCGTATCGAAAGGCTGAAGATAGAATCACACACCCGCTATTTTTGAATGCCCAAACCAACGAATTTTGTGAAAAATAGCCGCAGTGTTCATAAATAAGATCCCATATCCCCAGATTCTTGAGGGTAAACATGACGTTGGGAACTTCAAAGAAAAAAATGGGGGTCTTGTGTTGTTCGACTGACAGGCGTATGGATTTGAGAAAATCAACAGGATTCTGAATATGCTCCAAAACATGGCGGCAGCAAACCAGGTCCGCTTTTATATGTGAGTAGGAAGGATTGTAATAGTCCTGAATGACCCTGAACTTCTCACCAATGAGGCCTGAAAAACGCTCGGACTCAAAACTGGGGTCAAACCCGACCCCTCTGTTGGAACCCATCTCACAGAGCAGCCTGAGAAAATCACCCTTTCCGCATCCTATCTCAATAATATCCTTGTCGAACATGTGGTGTTTATCCACCAATTCTTCGGCAAGAGATCTAGCGTAGGTTTCAAACACAGAAGAAAAATGAAGGGAATTGTCATAACTCTGGTTGTAACTCATTTTTTGCGGGTCAAATGCCCGGTTGAACACATGGGAGCATTGTTTACAGAAGCACAGGTCAATGTCTCCCACAGGAGCCTTCAGGGCTGCCTCCCGGGTAGGCAACAGCATATTGGAGCAAATAGGGACACTGTCGATGAACACCAGGCGGTTAAGATCCATGGAAAAACAGACAGGGCAATGGTCAATATGTGCGGGATTCTGACCAGTCGTTTTTTCTTCTATCCTATCTTGGCGGTTTATTCCAAGGTCTGTCACGTCAGATCTCCAAGCGAAATGATATTTGTCTTCACCCCCATGCTCACCAGCAGAGCATTGATTTCACGGGTATAGACAGGGTTCATGATGATCACGCGGTCCGGCTCGTAGGATTTAAGGAATTCAGGGCCCACAATCTTCTGACCAGTCCCTGCCATGTAGGTGCCATGGCGGTGAGGGTTGATGTCAACAACATAATCAATTTCCCGAATCAGATTCAAATCGTTGAGGAAAGCCACAGCCTTGGACCCGGCACCCCAGAGTACTGTGCGTTCACCTCTGGAAAAACCATTGCGAACCAGAGTATCCCACTGGCCCATCCGCCTTGCGTAAGTTATCAGGAAGGTTTCGATCAGACCGGGGATCTGTAAAACGCTCTCCTCCCTGGGTAACGGGATCACTGCCTGTTCAGAGAAAAAAGACGAAGGTTTTGCTTCAAGCATGATGTACTGGCCGTCATAGACTGTTTCCAGGGAGATGATCTCAAAGCCACAGCCTCTGAAGAGCCTTGCCATTGAACCCGGGGTGAAATACGAACAGTGCTCGTAATAAATATCCTCAAAAGCGCATTCTTTCAGAATCCTGAGCATGTCGGGGACCTGAAAGAAAACAACAGAGTCGCTCTGTCTTCCCATGACATTTCTCACCATCCTGACAAAATCATGGGTGTCCTTTATATGTTCCAGGGTCATACGGCAACAGATCATATCACCTGTGTACCCAGAATACTTGCTGGAATAATTGTCTGCAATAAAGGTGATATCAGACCCATTGTCCGCCACTCTGCCAGGGACGTAAGCCGGGTCGAAACCCAGGCCCCTGTTGTTCCCGAGTTTACAGATCAGGTCTAAAAACTCACCTTTTCCGCAGCCGATCTCGATAATGAACTTATTTCTCAGGTTGTAGGTATCGATAAGATCCTGAGCGACTTTTTCCAGAAATCTCGTGAACGTCGAGGAACAGCTCTGGGATTCCTCGCAATCCTGGGAGTAATACAGTAGTGACGGATCAAACGCAAGATTCGACATGAATCCGCATGTTCCGCAGAAGCCTAAGCGGATATCTCCTTTCGGGAAGGACAGAGCTTCCTGTTTATTTTTTATGTTCATAACACCGTGCACGGGCACCTGGGTCAGCGTGTGAAAAACCTGCATGCCGGTAGCAAGGCAATTCGGGCAGGTTTTAGAAGTAAGGGCTCTGCCTGGCAATATGACTTTCTCATCAATGGCATTCATGGCCGACTCCTGTCTCAAATCAGGTTACTGGAGGCAGTATTTCCAACAATTATAGGTTCTGGAACCGGAATAATAAATTTTCCTCCTTTTTCAAGATAGCCTGCCTGCTGTTCCATAATTTCATCGGCGAAATTCCAGGCCAGCATCAAAACATACTCCGGCATTTCTTCAATCAGTCTTTCCGGCCTGTCAATGGGAATATGAAGTCCCGGCATGTACAGGCCATGCTTGTGAATGTTTCTGTCCACCACAAAATCAATAAACTGGGTTCCGATACCCATGTAGTTGATCAACGTGGATCCTTTGGCTGCTGCCCCGTAAGCTGCAATCCGGTGCTTGGATGCTTTCAAGGACGTGAGGAGCTTAAGGAGGGAGTCCTTCAGTTGCCGTACCTTTTCAGCAAAATCCCTGTAGTACTCAAAGGAGTCCATTCCGGTATCCTTTTCAATTCCCAGGAAAGACTTAACCGACTCTGCAACCCTTTCCTGCCTGCCAAGGTATAGCCGTAGAGAACCACCGTGTATTTTCAGGTACCTGATGTCATTCAGGTACAGGTCATGCCGTCGAAACAGACAGTCCAGTGCCGTAACCGAAAAGTAGCACAGGTGTTCATGATAGATGGTGTCAAACTCCCTTTTGTCAATCAGGTCCTTGAGATAGGGAACCTCAATGACTGCCATGCCGTCGTCTTTGAGCAGGGTATGTATTCCTGCAACAAAACCGTTGATATCTGGAACATGAGCAAGGACATTGTTGGCGTGGATGATATCAGCCTGTTTGCCTTCCTTGACAAGAGCCTGGGCCAGCTGTGTTGTAAAAAACGTTTTCAGTGTCGGGATCCCCTGAGCTATAGCCGCATCAGCCGGGCCTCCAGCCGGATCGACTCCCAGAACCCCGATTCGCTTTTCCCGGTAATTTTTCAAAAGATACCCATCGTTGCTGGCCAGTTCAACCACCAGGCTGTCCTGGTTCAATTCTTTCATTTCGATCAGTTCCAGGACATTGGCCTTTGAGTGGGCCAGCAGAGCCGGGGAAAAGGATGAAAAATAAGGATAGTTATCGCAAAAAAGTGTCTTAGGGGAAACAGTTTCGAGAATTTGCACAAGTGAACACTCTTTGCAAAATGCTACTTCCAGAGGATAATAAGGCTCTGTTACTTTGAGCTGGTGTTCAGAAAGAAATCGGTCTGACAACGGAGTCCTGCCAAGATCCAGAAAGGACAGTAGGTTTTGTTTTTTGCAAGATCTGCACGCCTGATCGTTTACCATGGGTCATCTCTCCTTTTATGAGCGTTCAGGACCTTGCCCAGCGCAGGTCATGGGTTAGTTCACCACTGGCCACAAGTTGCTTCACATGAGCGATTCTCATATACTTGGGGCCTTCGAACTCCTCAAGGGATAAACCAACCCTTTTATACTCACTATAGAGCTCCTCAATCCCCCTTCTTGCAGTCCACTGGGGTTTGAAGTCATGGAGCACCCTGGCTATTTTATTACAGTCCACTCTGTAACACCGGTTGTCAGGTCCCGCATCAGGGGCATATTCCACAGTACATCCCGGGACAATTTCCTTGACAATGTCGGCAATCTCCCTCATCTGATAATTTTCAGTTGTGGTGCCGATATTAAAAGCTTCATTATGGATCAGTTCCTTTGGCGCCTGCAATATCGCAATATATGCATTTGAAATATCTTCGACATGGACGATAGGCCGCCAGGGGGTTCCGTCACTTTTCAAATACACTCGGCCTGTAGTAAAAGCCCATGCAGTCAGATTGTTTGTAACAAGATCAAACCTCAGTCTAGGACTCACACCGTATGCGGTGGAAGCCCTCACATAGGTGGGACTGAATGATTGATCTGCCAGTGAGGCCAGTTCATGTTCGACCTTTACTTTTGAAATCCCATAAGGGGTTACCGGGTTGAACGGAGCCGTTTCTGTAAGAAAAGTTGAACCTGCCGCTCCATAGTTACTGCATGAAGATGCAAAGAGGAAGCGTTTCACACCTACCTTTTTGGCAAGCCTGGCAAGCCTGATGGACGCCTGGGTGTTAATCTCCTCAGTCAGTTCGGGACGATAATCCCCAAGAGGGTCGTTAGACAGTCCGGCAAGATGGATCACCGCATCAAACCCTTCCAGATCATGGATTTCTATATCCCGGACATCCTTTTTTATGAATAGAACATCAGAAAGATTACCCGTGAATGTACATTTTTCATATAAATCTGAATCAAACCCCGTGACCCCATGACCTTTTTTAATAAGCATGGGGACCAGCACCGTCCCGATGTAACCCTGCGATCCCGTAACGAAAACCTTCATAATCTATCTCCATACTTTCCAGGGAGCGTTGCCCGATTCCCAATTTTTCTGAAGAATATACTTTTCCCGGAGAGTATCCATACACTGCCAGTAGGAAGTATGCTTGTAAGCCATCAGTTCTCCATCTTTTGCCAACCCTTCCAGAGGTTCTTTTTCAAACTGGGTGGAGTCTCCCTCAATATAATCAAAAATGCCGGGCTCAAAGACAAAGAATGCACCATTAATCCAGCCTTCTCCTGTCTGAGGTTTTTCAGTAAACGATGCCACCCGGTTGCCATCAAACTCCATATGACCGTAGCGTGCAGGAGGTCTTACAGCTGTTAAGGTTGCCAACTTTCCATGGGATTTGTGAAACGATAGCAAAGCCGGAATATCTATATCGGCAAGGCCATCTCCCCAAGTGAGCATAAAAGTTTCATTTCCCACATGGGGTTTCAGCCGTTTGATTCTGCCTCCGGTCTGTGTGTGGAGTCCAGTTTCGGTCAATTGGACTGACCAGTCTAAATTTTCCCTTTCATGATAAATAATATTTCCATTTTTAAGATCAACCGTGAGATCGCTGCTTAAAGCACAATAATCCATCATATACTTTTTTATCACATCGCCCTTGTACCCCAGAGCGATTACAAAGTCCTTATAGCCATAATGGGCATATATTTTCATAATATGCCAAAGAATTGGTTTGTCCCCGATTTCAACCATGGGTTTAGGCTTAATCTCTGTTTCCTCGGCCAACCTGGTCCCATGCCCTCCAGCCAAAATTGCTACCTTCGTCATTTCCCCTCCCATTGAAATTTATGTTTAAAGAATTTAGAAAAATTACGGGCTCTAATATTATAAAGTTATGTATTTCCGGATATTGCTGCCAATACATGTCGAAAACTGAGTTGGCAGGTATCCATAAATTCTTTCAAGATACCCACGGATTGAGGGTTTGTTGCCCTTCATATCAGTAAGCAAATCAGTCCTCAATCTATTTTCCGAAGAAAAATTTTTCCAGTTTAACAATCCCGGTTTTGCTCCCCATTGATTTTTAAAACGATAGGTCCCTTCCCCTTTGGTTGATCTTCCGAAGTCGAAAACAGGGTAAGCCCTGTCGCAGGCGAACCTCAGAAAAGTCCAATAAAGAATCATGTTGGGATTAAAATGATTTAGACGACGCAATGAAGACGCCCAGGGAATGGATACCAGATTCGAATGGCAGAGAATGATCCCTCCGGCAGCCAGAGTTTTATCAGGGAGACGCACAACCACAAGATGAGCCCGGTTACCATACTCGACCAATATTGCCCTTAACCATTTTATACTATGAACAGGAGAACCCAGATCCCTCATGTTTTCAGCAAACATTGGATAAAAAAATCTCAGATTCTGAATACCACCGACCTCTGTAAAGAGTCCATCGCGAAGTGGTTTCAAGATCTGGCTTCTGAGTTTTGCCTTGAATGAAGCAAGCAATTGATTCGAAGTTCCAGGCAGATTCAGCATCATCCTTACTTTTTCATGGTTAACAGTTTCACCTTCAATATCACCCGGCAAAGGGGAAAAGCATCGCAGGGACACTTTTTTTATGGATTGCTGCCCTGCAATGTTAAGTGCTGCCCGGATCAATTGTTCAGCAATCTCTTGTGAGTCAGCCAAAGGTCCTGCCACATCACAATATGGAAGCGAAATCAGAGATCCCCTTGAAAGGGGCGCATGATGATGGATTAAAGGCAGTACACCACAGATTCTGCCAGGGTTTCTTTCTCCGGTCTGTGCCATGAGATAACACCCTTCGAAACCGTAAGCATTTTTAACGGCTTGCCCCCAGGCAGTCAGATGATAAGCGGAACCATGGGGATGACTCAGCACATACTCATCCCAGGCAAATTTATCTTTCCAGCTGAACTTCCTGATAATCATTTACGGCTGTCGATGGTTTGCCGATCCGGGCAAAGGAGTTTTCTCCCTGACAAGAGATAAGCAGAACATGTTTGAAAATTTTGATCTTTAAAAGACTTTATCAGTCGGAGCAGTTTATTTTCAGTATGCTTCACATTCACATAGTGCCTGAACCTAAAACCCGGCGGCGCCTGGTTGACCCGGGGTTGTTCCGGATCGAATTCCCAGGGGTGGGAATAGAAAACAAAGGCATTGTCCCGGGCCAGAACGCATTTGACCCCCTGCTTGAAAAACGGAAACGGGATGAGCCTGAAATACCCGCCACCCCCGAGAGGCAGAACCCTTCCTCCCAGAGTCAGATTGCTGACCGGCAACTCAAAAAAACTGCCGCCGAAACAATAGGCAACACCGGTTCTGACCGATTTCCCAAGGTCCAGCTTTCCGTACCTGCCGTGCATGGAAAAAGAGTTATAGCTCGAATCGTATCGGTATCCTGCTGCCTTGATATCCGTAAGAATGGCATCGTTGACTGCAAAACTGGGGGCCCGGTAACCGAAGACCTGGCTCCCGGAAAGATCTTCAAGGAGCATACGGCTGGTTTGAAGATCCTGCAACAGGTTGTTCCGGTTCTGGCTGGTGCACAGGTGGTGATGGTTTCCATGGGAGGCAATCTCGTGGCCCCGGTCTTTTATTTCTCTGACCAACCAGGGAACTTTCTGTGCGATCCAGCCGAGAATGAAAAATGTAGCCTTGGGGTTTAACGCCAAGGAATCAAGAAGATCAAGGATTTTATGGATGTTTGCCTCAACCCTGAGTTCCTTGAGCGGCCAGGAGGCAAAAGGAATGCATCCCTTGAAATTTTCGACCTGGAACCAGTCTTCAACATCAAAAGTCAGGAGAATGGATTTTTCAGCTGCGGTGTTTTTCAATTCTGGACTCAATTATAAAAACAAGGTAGACAAGCCCGAGGGCAACAATAAAGACAAGAATCCCCGACATTTCATGCAAAAATCCCTGGGCCGTTTCAGGGCCGATATAGGTGGCCATGACAGCAGTGGCGGTAAGACGCATAATATTGACAACAACGGCAATGGGAATGGCGGAAAAGAACAGAATCCATTTTTTCCAAAAGCCCAGGGGAGCGATAAAGGCAAACACCCCGGACAGCGCAAGAAGGGATGTCAGAGACCGGAGTCCTGAGCAGGCGTCCACCACCTCCAGGGATGTTTCCGCCAAGCGGAGAATATTGCCTTCCCTGAAGACCGGTATCCCGAGCATGTTTATCATGTCTGCTGAGAGTCGCGCTGCAAACAGCTGCAGAGGAAAGGCAATTTTATTCCATACGATGGCCGGGATGGGAATCATGATGATCAGGTAGGCCAGGGGTGCAAGAAGAGCCGTGAAGATCTGAGATCCACACAGATAGAGCACAATTCCTGCAAGGGTTATCACCATGGACACCCGCATGACAAAAAGCTCTGCGCCGATGGTTCCCGCCATATGGGACAGCATGCCCATGACGATAAGCAAGAGTCCGCCAATGGCTGGCCTGCGGCTCAGGACCGCCAGTTGCTCCTTCTTATGCCATACCATGTACAAAACAATAAATGGGACCAGAAAACCGTGGGAAAAATTAGGATCAGTGGACCAGTCATTGATGAGTCCGCGGATGGTGTTAAAGAACAGCAATCCGAATCCGGTCACCAGGATCAGAATCTGGACGAGTGTAGTGCGCTGTAGTTTAAACATCATGATCATGCCTTGTAAAAAGATTTCCGAAGCCCATACCCTGAACGCTTAAAATCACCGGGTATTGAAATGTATCACCTGAGGCCCCGGTTTGTCTTTATTTTGGTTTGTCATCCTTCCCCGCAAACAGCAGTCATGACGGGATATAGGCTTTCAGGTGGGGAAAAACATCCCTTGCAAACGATTTCAGGGTCTCCAGGGTCCGGGTCTCGTCGGATGTCACCGGGGCGATCAATCTCACAAATGACCCGTCGGTTCTCTGCTTTGTCATGGAATCGATGACAAGCCATATTTTCTGCATGTATTCCGAGGCGATGATCCTGCCCCTGGACTGAAACCAGTAAAGAACAATCAATCTGCTATCCCCTTTGTCCAGGATAAGTTTAATGACTTCCATGGGTTTTGCGGTTTTGTTCTCCATGGTCTCAACAGTCTCAATGGATGTGCGGGTAACAACCCACCCGGCACCGGGCATGCAGTTTTTGGGCGAATGGATCAGGTCCCCTTGTTTCTGGCTCTGGTAAAAACCCACATACAGTTCAACCCTGTCGCCCGAAGGATTGATATAATTTGCCAGGATGGAGTCGTCAACCCCCAGAATATCGTAGACCTTGGCATCAAACCGGCTGGGCTGACCTTTCCATTGCCCGATGGTCATGGGAAAGGATTCGAAATTTCTGTTGGGGATCACCTGCTCGGAATGGTTGACTGTTCCAAGAACAACCATGGTGATGATGAAAATGATGAGAATGGTGCCTGTCTGTTTATAGATCATTACCCTGGGTCTCCAACCTGTATTATCCGGAGGGCATCATGCGGCGCAGAATGCTGTCAGCCACGCGGCTTGCTGTCCGGCCGTCCCACAGTTCGGGTTTTGTGGTCTCGGCAGTCCCTCCTGATATGATTTTTCCGACCATGGCCGGGAGATCATCGGGCGTGCACAGACGGTTTGTACCCTGGGTAACGGTTATGGGCCGTTCCGTATTGGCACGCAGGGTCAGGCAGGGGATCCCCAGATAGGTTGTCTCCTCCTGAACTCCGCCCGAGTCCGTAATAAGGAAGCGGCTTCCCATGACAAGGTTCATGAAAGCCTTGTAACTCAGGGGCTCGGTAAGAAACAACCGGCCCGGACTGTCCAGAAGAGAAGAGAGATCTTGTTCTTTGATACGTGCCGCTGTTCTCGGATGGACGGGAAATATCAGCGGCGTTTCAAGGGACAGGTCCCTGAGGCGGGCGCAGAGCTTCTTCAGGGTTTCGGGATGGTCCACATTGGATGGCCTGTGAAGGGTGACAACACCGTATGATCCTCTGGAAAGGCCGAAAGTTTCTGCCACAGCCATGGTTTGAATGGACTTTCTGAGCATTTCCAGGGAATCGATCATGATGTTACCCACCCTTTCTATCCGATCCGGAGAAACACCTTCGCGCATAAGGTTTTCATCTCCGTCAGGGGATGGGGTCCACAGGATGTCGGCAATGGAATCGGTCACGATCCTGTTTATCTCCTCGGGCATGGTCCTGTCAAAGGAACGGAGCCCTGCCTCGAGATGGGCTGTCTTGATGCCGAGCTTGACCGCTGCCAGGGTTGCTGCAACCGTGGAGTTGACATCCCCCACAACAACAACCAGATCAGGCTTCCGGGATAGGAGCACATCTTCGTAGGCGATCATGACATTACCAGTCTGCCTGGCATGGGACCCGCTTCCTACCCCGAGATGGATGTGGGGATCAGGGAGCATGAAGTCCTTGAAAAACACATCGGACATGTTCAGATCATAATGCTGTCCCGTATGCACGATCACCGGATTGATACTGTCCCTTGTTTTCAATTCATGGTACAAGGGTGCGACTTTCATAAAATTGGGTCTTGCTGCTGCAATAAGATGGACTGTTATCATGCAAGGTTCTCCATGTACCACTTGGCCGCCGCATCAAGTCCGGTCTGGACCGAGTAGACGGGACTGTATCCGAGCAGCTTCGCAGCCCTGGAAATATCTGCCAGGGAATGGCGCACATCACCGGGTCTGAAATCCCGGTATACCGGCACGGCGTTCCGGATTTCCGGATGCCGCTCAGCCACCCTGTCCCGAATCATGAAAAACAGTTCGTTCAAGGTTGTCCGTTGGCCATAGGCGACGTTATACACCTTGTTTAAGGCAGTTTTGTCATCACAAAGTCCGGCCAGGATATTGGCCTGGACGCAATTGTCGATATAACAGAAATCACGGCTGGTTTCGCCGTCTCCGTTGATGAATACCGTATCATCCTGAATCAGTGATCTGAACCACAGGGGAATGACAGCCGCGTAAGCCCCCATGGGGTCCTGGCGTTTTCCGAACACATTGAAATACCGGAGCCCCATGGTTTTAAAGCCATAGGTTGTGGCAAACACATCCGCATACAGTTCATTCACATACTTGGTCACGGCATAGGGTGACAGGGGCCTTCCTATGGCATCTTCTTTCTTGGGAAGCCCTGGATGATCCCCATAGGTGGACGAGGATGCTGCATAAACAAAGCGCCGCACCCTGGCGTCCCTGGCAGCCACGAGCATATTGAGAAACCCCGTGATATTGTTCTCATTGGTGAGCAGGGGATTTTCCACGGACCTGGGGACAGATCCAAGGGCAGCCTGGTGGAGCACGATATCCTGGCCCTGACTGGCCAGGCGGCATTGCTCCGGATCGCGGATATCACCCTGGATGAAACTGAAGCGCTGCCACTGCTCTGCTGAAACACAATCTTGAATGCTTTCCAGATTGTGCCGGTACCCGGTTGAGAAATTATCCAGACCGGTCACAATCTGATCAAGGGCCAACAGGGTTTCAACAAGATTGGACCCGATAAAGCCCGCAGCCCCGGTTACAAGCCACCGGTATTGTGCTGAGCCCAGTTTGTATTTTAGGTGCAACCTGTCCGAAGTCATGATCATAATCGCCAGAACCGGACCCCGTCGGCCTTGACCTGTTCCGGGTCGAGCATGGATTTTACGTCAATGACGATGCCGTTTTCCCTGAGTCTGGATGAAAACTCGGAAACAGCCAGACCCCGGTAGTGGGCATGGGGAACCGCGATGATAAGAGCGGCCAGATCCTTCAGATCCTCCCACGCACTGAGGGTGATGGAATAAAAGGCAACCGACTCTTCCGGGTCAGCCATGGCGTCGTGTACCAGGACCTGAGCGCCGTAGGATTCAAGTTCCGCCACAATATCAACGACCCGGGTATTTCTCAGATCAGGGCAATCCTCCTTGAAGGTGAGGCCCAGTACGCCCACCCTGGAATCTTTGACACTATGCCCGGCATTGATCATCATCTTTATGGTTTTTTCAGCAATAAATTTTCCCATGTTGTCATTGATGCGCCGGCCGGCCAGGATAACCTCGGGATGATACCCCTCTGACTCTGCTTTAAAGGTCAGGTAGTAAGGGTCAACACCGATGCAGTGACCGCCCACCAGGCCCGGTTTAAAGGGGAGAAAATTCCATTTTGAGCCTGCTGCCTTGAGAACGTTGGCGGTATCGATGTGGAGCTTGTCAAATATAAGGGCAAGCTCGTTCATCAGCGCGATATTGAGATCCCGCTGGGTATTTTCAATGACTTTTGCCGCCTCTGCCTCTTTGATGGTACCGGTCCGATGCACCCCGGCCTCGACAATGGATTCATAAAGGGCTGCGACCTTATCCAGGGTTTCGGGATCATCCCCGGAAACCACTTTGACGATGCGTGTCAGGGTGTGCTCCTTGTCACCGGGGTTGATGCGCTCAGGAGAGTAGCCCACATGAAAGTCCTTTTTCCATGTCATTCCGGAATGGGTTTCAAGAATGGGCACACAAACCTCTTCGGTAACTCCCGGGTAGACCGTTGACTCAAATACAATCACAGCCCCTTTTTTCATGTGCCGGCCGGCTGTCTCTGAAGCGCTGACAACAGGTCCCAGATCCGGTCTCCTGGCCTTGTCAATCGGGGTCGGAACCGCCACGATGATGTAATCCGCCTCGGCAATGGCTGAAGGGTCTGTTGTTGGGAAAAAGGATTTTGCCTTTTCAAAATCCTGCCTGGAAACTTCTCCTGTTGGATCCGCCATCCGGCGGCAGTTGTCCACTATCCGCGCCTTAAGGTCGAACCCAACGGTTTTATAGCGCCGTGCAAAATGAACAGCCAGGGGCAGACCCACATACCCCAGCCCGATCACTGCAACGGTTGAATCCTTATCAATCATTATATATCCTCCGTTCGATAGTTTTTCGCTGGCTGCCTGGAATGATTGTCATGGGCAGTTCCGGTTTCACCACAATTCTGACATCAACCCGGTTTTCCGTGTAATCCTCCCTGTCCTTGGAATCAGTGGAAAAATCAATAAACGAGTACAGGGCTTCCACATCCATCCACTTGAAGGGTGACCATACGAACCCGGCACCTGCACCGAATACATCATCGGTCCGTTTCACGTCAGGGTCCTGATAGTCGCTGCGCTGAAAAGAGCCCATAAGGCTGGAAGCCAGGGTTTTAGCCAACTGATAGTTTACCAGCACACCCGCCTGATAGCTTATTTTGAATCCAAGGCTGGCTGCATCCTGGCTCAATGGTTCATATTTGCTGGACCCTGTGAAATAGACACTGCCTCGTTTGCTGAACTGCCAGTCCTTGAATGCGTCAAACTCGGCGAAAAGTTTGTTCTGGGATTCCTTGTCCTGCCATTCCTGCATCAGGTATCCGAATCCCACAGCAATGTGGGACGTTTGAGAGGTCTGCCAGTCCACACCAATGGAGGGATAGAGTGTCTTTGAGTCATTGTCTTTCTGGATGGTATTGGTCTGGGAATAATCAGCATACAGATTCCATTGTTTGTTTAATTTCCGGTTGATCCGGATATTGCCCTCCACGCTGTCCTGGTCATTTTCATTTTTCGTGAAATCCGTTCTGGTAAATGACAGTCCGGTCTCGATCCCGGTCTGGGGTGTAAACCAGTACTTCATTGAAACGCCGGGGGAATGGCTCTGACTGTCGTTTATATCAGACTTGTCATAATTCGTTAATCCATAGGTGTAATCCAGGCTGATTTCATCATCGACACCGAACTGATGAACCAATGACACCTGGGACTGATTGGATTGGGTCTTAATCCATCCGCCGTCAACAACAGCGCGGGCCATGGCGTTTGAATAACCCTCGGACAGGGATAGGCTTGTTGTCCGTGAGAGACCGACATTCCCGTCAATGGTGAGATGGTGTTCCACAGAGTCGTTCTCGCTGTATTTTCTATAGTCAACATAGGACGGCTCATACACAATCAGACACTGCGCGGTTTTCGTAGAAAACCCCAGGCTCAGGTTCACAGAGTAAACCGTTGAGAATTCATCTTTCTTGTCGGCTTTGGTCCCAAAATAGTTGTCCGTATACTGCCCATCTACGGATAACATGGGCACAAACTCGGTTACCAACCCATGGGCTGTACCAGGGACCAGGCAAAGACAACTGATTGCCATGGCTGCCAGCAGCAACCCATCGAATCGATACGATCTAAGCGTGTTACAGATCATGACCGTCTCCTTGATCGTCTGAAAGCAACAACCGTTATGTCATGGGACGATGATGGTGTCATCGGCCTGAATAACGATGTTTTCAGACAGGTCTTTCCCTTTGATAATATCCTTGTAATTTATACGGAGAATGTTATCTTTCCCGTTTACTTTCCTGACAAGGAGGATTTCGCTTTTGGAAGCCCACTCCGTAAAACCGCCTGCAACCGCAAACGCCTGGAGAACCGTCATATTCTTGAGCAGCGGGTACTCCCCGGTTTTTGCAACCTCGCCCAGGATATAGTATTTCTGGCTTACCGTTTCCAGGACCGTCACCGTAACCAGCGGGGACTCCACATATTTGGTGAGCCGTTTTTCAATCAACTGCTTCAAGTCAATGGTTGTCATACCCTCAGCCTGGACATCATCCAGAAGGGGAAAGGTAATTTTCCCATCCAGGCGGACCGTGGTCCTTTCAATGGAAAGTTCGGGTTCCTTCCAGGTGATGATACTGACAACATCTCCTTTTCCTATTTTATAACCAGTGGCTTCACCTCCCATCGCTGGAAGAGAATGGACAAGACAGAACAACACCAGGGAGATCTGCAAAATCGATTTGTTCACAATGGTTTTCATGGCAAAAACACTCCTGGATAATAAAGCTCCGCCGCTTCACGTACAAAGCATGAAGTTGGCAAGCCAAAACAATACAAACCCCCTGCCCTCTTTACCGGGCACCCCTGCCGAACAGGACCGTTTTTATGGTTCTCAGAATAATCAGGGCATCCAGTATTCCTGACATATTCTTAATATAAAACAGGTCATAATTCAACTTTTCCGTGGCATCGTCAACAGAGGCACCGTAATCATAACATACCTGGGCCCACCCGGTTATCCCTGGTTTGACCACAAACCGTTCGGTGTAATAGGGAATCAGTTCTTCAAGCTCGTCGGTAAAATGCTTGCGCTCCGGCCTGGGCCCCACAAGGCTCATATTCCCCTTGAGAACATTCCACAGTTGGGGCAGTTCATCAATTCTGCATTTCCGGATCAGACTGCCGACCCTGGTGATCCTCTGATCATTGCTCTGTGCCCAGACCGGCCCGGTCAGTTTCTCGGCATCCTTGACCATGGAGCGGAATTTGTGCATCCAGTACTCTTTTTTCCACTGGCCCACACGTTTCTGGGAAAAGAAAACCGGCCCCGGTGATTCCAGCTTTATGAGAACACCAACCAGGAGGAACACCGGCAACAAAGCAACCAGAAGGACCAGTGAAAGTACAAGATCACCGCTCCTCTTCATGATTTTTTTCATGCGGGTAACTCTGAAACCGTCGGAAAAAATCAACCAGGATGGATTGATCCGTTTTACCAGGAGCTTGCCGGTCAGCATCTCATAAAAGGTATTTCCCTCCAGAATATCTATTCCTGCCACCCTGCAATCCAGCAACGCCTTTGTGGGAAACACCCCCCGGCTTTCTTTCAGGGCCACCACGATTTTCTTTATGTTACTCTGCCGTGCAACCCTGCTGAGTCCATCAATCCCCGTGGTCAATAGCAGTTCCCCTGCAAAGGAGCCATTGTCAAGCAGCTCGTCCTTTTCCGGAATAATCCCCTTGATGGAGTACCCGCAGTCAATGCGCCGCTGGATCTCATGAATAATCGCCATGGCCAGTTCGCCTGTACCCAGGATAAAAACGTTGAGGTTCAAAAGCCCCTTGTTCAGAACAATGATGTACAGAACCCTCCACCCGATGATAAAAACCATCATAAACAGGATGCTGAGCAGAAACACCTCCTGCCCTATGGTGACCACTGGAAAGAGGTAATAAACCGCAGCAAGGGCAATGGCTGTTACACCAAGGGCCTGGGTCAGGCGGACGGTCACCTCCAATGCCGAAACAGCTACCTGGAAATCATAGAGATCATTGTAGTACAGGGCTATCTGACATACCAGGGTGATGATGGCGATCCTGAGAATCAGAAAGAAATCAAACCAAACAGATCCCGGAGCCGTAAGCAGGGCTGTGGACAGGAGTACGGAACTGAAAACAATAATCCCTTCCACAACAAAAAAGATAATGTTCTGGATTGGATAATACTGTCTAAAGAGTCTCAGCATTCAGCAGATACCATGGGAAACCTGATCGATTACTGTTGATAAACATAAGCATTCTTGTATCCCACGGTTTTCTTTGGCGCGGAATAATTTTTAACGACACCCAGAATTTTACGCCTTCCATAGGTATCGATCAAGTCCCGGACAGCTTCTTTTTTTGTGAAACCGATCTTTACTACCAGGATTATCCCGTCAACCTGCCGGGCCAGGGCATTGGCTTCCGATGTCAGATACGGCGGCGGGGAGTCCAGGATGATATATCGGTCCTCGTAGCGGCTTCTCACCTCCTGGATAAGCCGTTTCATCTGCTCCGAGGAAACCAGTTCCGAAGGATTTGCCGGAATGGTTCCGCAGGGCAGTATGGTCAGTTTGTCTATTACCGTCTTCTTCAACAGGGAAGGAATGGGAACGCCCATGCTCAGGTGCTCGCTCAGGCCAGGCGTGTTGTTGGGAAATCCGAACCGGGTATGAACCGTAGGCCTTCTCAGGTCACAATCGATGAGCAGAACATAATCGTCAATGCTTTTGGCGATGGTGACGGCAAGGTTGGTTGCAACAAAGGATTTCCCCTCGCTGGGAGCCGTGCTCGTCACCATGATGGATCTGGGAGGTTCTCCCTTATTCGGGAAAAGGATGCTGTTTTTCAGAATCCTGAACTGCTCAGCCTCCAGCGAATGGGGACGGTGTTCACTAATGATGGATGAATCAAGGAACCCCAGGTATTCCTGTTCAGCATTATTTTCTTCCCTTCTCCCGGGCTTTTCCCCGAGGCCAGAATTTCCTCCGGACCCGGTCATGGACTCTGCTGCAGGACTTTCATCAAGGCCCAAGGGCTCCTCGACTGAGGAGAATCTGTCTTTATCCGATTTTTCCAGTGCCTGAAATATTTTACCCACAATACCAATCCTTCCAATACTGATCAGACATGCTGATGAATCATTTGGATAACTTTATTGATCCCCCTCATGTGCATGAACAGGAAAAAGGTCAACAGGCTTACTGCATAAAGAGCGGCACAGCCGAAAGCCACGGCTCCGAACCTATTTCTGAACACATCTCCTTGCCTGGGCAAGGGTGGTATGGCTGCCAGTATGGGAAGCCCCAATGCCTTTTCGATGTCTTCATCCAGGCGGATGGCATCATTAAAGAACTCCAGAAGAAAAATAGCAGTTCCTGAGAGCCCGAGCCCTGTTGCCAGGGAAAAGATCATCAGCTTTATTACGTTGGGGGTAATCGGCTTTTCAGGAAGTCTTGCGGAGTCGAGTATTCTAAACTGCTCACCCTTCTGCTTTTTTTCCATATTTAAGGCAAGCTCAGCTTCCAGCTTTCTGCTGAGAAGCGAATTATAGGTATCCCTTATGTTGCCGTAATCACGGTTCAGGGACAGCAGATCCTGCTCCCGTTTTGGCGTATCCTCAACCCTCTGCTCATAAACTTCCATTTCCTTTTTCAGTTTCTGGATATCCTGTTCCACAATCGTGACTTCATATCTCAATTGTTTGAGCTGCAATGCCTGCTGCCTTGTCACAGGCGTCTTGCCCGCATGGGAAACGGTTGGCGGCACCATATCCTGTGAACCGGTCTGATCTTGGGAATGAGGCTGCGTGCTTGCCTGGGCGGCCTCCTGCTCCATCACCTGCTTTAATTTGACGATATTTTTCTGCATCTTGATGACATCGGGATGACTTTCCGTATACTTCATGAGCAGGAACTCAAGATATCGTTCCGCCTTGATCAGTTTTTCCTGGGTAGTTGAAAGACCAGTCTGTTCTTCAGGACTCCCGGGCAAAAAGGGTTGAACCCCGTCTGCCTTGTCCGATGCAGCACGGTTTTCAAGGGTCTGGGCTTCAATGGTGCTGATGGTGTTCTTGATGGTCCTGAGTTCCGTCTGTTTATCGGTCAGTTGGGTCTGCAGCCGGTCCAGGGTTCTCAGGTTGGATTCAAGCTCATCCGGAAGGCCGCCCATATATTTTGTCCTATACGAGGAAAGCCTCTGTTCAGTATCCTCCAGTTTTCGCCGTGTCTTTTCCAGTTCGGAATCTAGAAACTCACTGGTTCCTATGGCCTGGGCCTCCCTGACCTTGAGATTTTCGTCCATGAAAAATGCTGCAAGGGTATTGGCGATCTGCATGACCTGCTGTGGGTCCTCGCCGGTAAAGGATATGGCAAAGGCATCTGTGCCCCCCCTGGCCCTGGTAAGATCAACTTTGATACGCTGGCGCAGACTCTTGATTTTATCTTCAAGATACATGGTCCTTGCCTTCTCTCCAGAGAAAAGGCCAAACTGCTGGATGATCTTTTCCAGATTACTCTGGCTCATGATCTGCTGGGAGATGGTATCAATACGTTCATTGATCCCGCTGGAGACGATGGATTTGACAAAACCCACCGGAACACTCTGGGCTTCCACAAGAATGGAAGTGGTAGCCTGGTAAAACCTTGGCTGGATAAAGGTCAGAAACAAACCAACGGTCAGGGACAGACAACAGGGAAGAATGGCAAGCCATCTGCGCCTGAAAAGGATCTCCATGATCTGATCCGGGTTTAACTCAAGTTGGCCCTGCTGTTTTTCAGGCATAATTGTCTATCCGAAAAAATTTAAACGGAACCGTAGATGCAACAATGACTTTACATTATCCTTTGTCCCGTTTTTATCTCGCATAGGGGCTGATTTGTCAACAGATATGACGCAGGTATGGGATTCACAAGCCTGTTTTAGAATTTATCCGTTAAATATTCGGCAAGTCATCGACTAATATGATTGCCCTTGTCGGACCGGACAAATACCGGTCTGCGATCGATATCTTCCGGGATCGAATCTTGGTATGACAGGGACTTGCTGAACTATAAATTCAAAGCCTGATGGTCCAGGCAACAACAATACGCGGGATTTGTTCGTATTGAGAGGCATTGCCCCCTCCTAACCCTAAAAACAACAAAAGGGGACGGGTTTAAAACCCGTCCCCTTTTGTTGTCAAGACGTTCCCGGATTACTGAGGCAGGTTCCAGGTCCCTGTGGCAGCATACCCGGAGTCAGCGCCTCTTGCTGTAACCGCAATTGCTCCAGCGTTACTTATTGTGAAATACCAGATGTCGGGGGTTACTCCAGCAGAATACCCTGTTCCAGATACTGTAAAACCCACCGCAGTAATGACTTCTGATATAGTTGGTGCTGTCCCATTATTCTGCAACATCAACTTTCCCCAAGCAGCCGAAAGACTTCCTTTGATTTCAGCAACTTGACCTTGTGCCGCCTTGATTTTCGCTTCAGTTTGCAAATCCAAATATTTTGGAACAGCCACAGCAGCCAGAATACCCAGAATTACGAGGACGGCGATAATCTCGATTAAAGTAAAACCCTTGTGATTCTTCAGAATCTTTCTGTCTGTCATGTTTATTCTCCTTTTTTTGTTTTTAGCCCGTTAATGGTGTTATTTCAGCTTAACTTTTTATCTCTTTAAAATCATCTTGTATGAACAATCTCGACTGTTATAGCTGTTACTTATGGTACGATGGCTCTCCGCAAAGTCAAGTCAGAAATCAGAGCCTGCGACTATCTGATTTGTCAGCTTCCCAACAAATCTCATAACAGAAATACAATCCAGCCCCCATTACCTTGACATTTATTGAATCCTCCTGCCATCTATAATTCAGCCCTTTTATATCCCCACAAGAGTCTTATCCAAGGCAGGAACCTTTGGGTATAGTCCTAATAGCTTGGATTCCATACCAAGCCCGAATTAATTTGTCCAGTAAAATTAATCCAATTTATTCTCGTCCCGCTCCCTTGTGACCCAATTCAGACAGGACATCCTCCATGGAAGAATGATCCTCAATGATATAGAGGCTTTCATCATTACTATCTGCTTTTCTGGACGGTTTCTTAACGGAATCCTTCCCAGGATTTACCGACGGGCGAATCAATGTCTCATCCAGCTGATCTATCAGTGTGGATCGGTAATTTACTAGTCTGGAGAACTCCGGGGATGGTTTGAAACTGATAGTGGGCGGCGTGAGCTTGGTCCTTGAAGCAATATACTCTGAACCATATCGGTCCATGGTGAACATTCCATCCCCCCGCCCGGTCTGGATAATGCTTTCAATCTGGGCGAACCGGTTATCCCGGATGGTTGTCTTGACGCTCATAACCCCCTTCAGGATTGAGATACATGGGACCCGGAATCCAAAGCGTTCGAAAAGCTCCAGTTTTTGAACGACAAGCAGCGTCAGGACTGATGACAGTTGCGTCCTGACCATTTCCTGGGCATCTGATGCAAATGAGTTGCAGATCCGGTAAAGGGCATCCTCTGAGTTAGTGGCGTGAAGAGATGCTATAACAAGATGTCCAGACTCAACAGCGTTCAAAGTCAAGCGTATGGTTTCGGGCTCCCGGAGCTCCCCGACCATGATAACGTCCGGGTCTTCCCGCAACGCATCCCGCAGCCCCTGGTCAAAACTAGGAACATGATTTCCGATTTCCCGCTGTTCCACATGGGATTTACTGGAAGTAAACCTATACTCCACAGGATCTTCCAGGGTAATGATGTGCCTGCTGTAGTGCCGATTGATCTCTGAAATCATGGCTGCGATGGTCGTTGACTTGCCGCTTCCGGTTGCACCACAAATCAGGATCAATCCGCTGGAAAGCCCACAATAATCCGTAAGCGACGGATGAAGATTCAGATCATTGAAGTTGGGAATTTTCCCTGGCAGCAGCCGAATCGCCATGCTGAGCCCACGGACTGTCACGAACAGATTGATCCTGACTCGGATATGTTCAATGGTCCTGGCAAGATCAACTGAATACCGGGCCCTTAGAATAGCCAGTTCATATTGGGTTAAAATCTCCCTTGCCACGGCGTCCATCTGCTCCGGAGAAAAAGATTCCCCGTCATAGAATGAAATCTTCCCATCCTTCCTGTATACCAGCGGGTGGTCGCCCGAAATATGAATATCAGAGTAGCCGTCCTTCACCCCTTGTTTAATGAGTCGAAAAAGCCGTTGCATCATGTCTCTCAATTATAAGTTTTTCATTGATTATTCGTTTGTTATGGTTTTTACTATTGCTGTCATATTCCGGTTGTGATGTCAACTATTTTAAACATAAAAGCATGGAGATGCCATGAAAAAACGATTTGCGGCCATTTATATATTACTTTCGATCCTTTGCCTTGATTATTCACCATCAGCCGGGAATGATTTAATGGACAGTTCCGGACTGTCCGGCATGATAAATCACTTTAAACCTGCTGTTGTAACCGTTATTGTTTATGAATACACCGGTCAGGTCCGGCAGTTCGGAAGCGGTTTTTTTTATAGCGCAGACGGCGATTTCATCACCAACAACCATGTTCTTACAATTAACAGAAGGGCCAGCGTCAAGACTTTCGATGGTGAAACCCTCCCGGTTCAGTCCGTTATTGAGCGCAACGAGCAATATGATTTTGTAAAAGCAAAAACTGGCCCATCCAAAGGGGAATTTCCTTTTCTGCCCATTGCCACCAAATTGCCCAGAACCGGAGATCCCATACTCGTGATAGGATCTCCCATGGGTCTTGAACAGACCGTGAGTGAGGGCATTGTGTCGGCATGGCGTAACATCCCTGACCACGGAAGGGTCATCCAGATCACGGCACCCATTTCCAGGGGTTCCAGCGGTGGACCTGTCCTTAACATGAATGGGGAGGTTATCGGGGTAGCAGCCTTTCAGACTAAAGAGGGGCAGAACCTGAACTTTGCAATCCCGGTTACTACCATTTTCGGAAAGACAAAACCTGAAGACAGGCAGCTGAAAATTCAAAAAGATGCATGCGGGTCAATCGTCATCAGCGATTGACCTTGTCCTGCTATGTCCTCCCTTTTTTGTATTTGCTTAGTCCTCCACATTCTGGTATCCAATACCTTTAAATAACGCACAGGCAGGAAGTTACTTGCCCGCTTGGTCTGGGCCTGCCCAGAGCTTGACTTCTCAATAAGAATGTAACCACCCTGAAACTAAAAGGGGACAGATACCCATGCTTCCATCCATCACCATCGGTCCACTGCCCACATATTATCTGGCCATGCTGCTGGGGATCATTGCCGGATGGCTCCTTTTCCTGGCTGATGACCTCAGTGACTGCTCAGGCAGCAAACTGCTCAGGGCCTTTCTGTCAACCATCTCCTATATCATTATCGTTGCTTTCTGCATCCAGGGGGCCAATTACTTTCATTACCTTTTCGATAATATCCCGGACAGGGTTCGGAGCACCCTCACCCTATGGGATATTCTGCTAACACCGCCGTTCAGGACCACCAAAGTGCTTTACGGAGCCATTTTCTTCTATCCTCTTGGTGTGTTACTGGCCGGTTTTTTCCGTCAGAATATGTGCTGGCGCGTGACTTTGAACCAGAAATGCTTTGCCCTTTTTTCCATCCTTGGTTTCGTGCGCCTGGGCTGTTTTTTAAACGGGTGCTGCTATGGGATACGATCCGACCTTTTCGGCGTCTGTTTCCCCATGGGATCATCAGCGTCTCTGGAGCACTTCAGACGCGGCTACACCCACGGGTTTGTTGTACCCCCATCCCTGCCGGTAATCCCTACACAGCTCATATCGTCTGTGTTTCTTTTCGGACTGGCCATTTATGCATGGCGTAATTTTAGAAAAAATAGAAGTTCATCGACATATGCAACAGCCGTTCTCAATTATGCTGTTTTCAGGTTCTTGATTGAATTTATCCGGGATGATCTGGACAGGGCCTATTGGTGGATTTTCTCAACGTCCCAGTGGATTTCTCTGTTTATTTTTGTCTGTTTTGCCCTGTTAGCGACTTTTAAGAAAAAAGCAGCAAGACAAGAATGATGGGCCTTTAAAAAGTCGAGGTTGGTCATTTTGTCATATGTTATTTCAATATGTTGGAAGCTAATAACCGCTGAAATCTGACTTTTTACGAGGGCATAAAGAATGATATGAACTGGTTCCGGATAAGAAAACAGAAGCATTTCCTGTCATATTACGTCCTCTGGCTCCCGTTCATCGCTATCTACCAGGTGACTAACCGATTTCACATCGTTGAGCCGAAAACCCTTCCCTTGACATGGATCGATACAGCTATCCCCTTCATTCCATGGACCATCCCCATCTATGTGAGCTATCTGGTTTACACTTTTGTTGTCGTGGCACGAAGTTCGGACGATAATGAACTGAGGATTATTTTTTTTCTTACCCACCTCCAGCTTGTTCTGTCAGCCTTGTTCTTTATCCTGTTTCCGGTGACATTCCCCAGAGAACAATTCTATTACACTGATCCTGTAACGTCTCTGTTCAACAGCTTCTGGCTCATGTTCGATGCACCGGCCAACTGCTTTCCCAGTCTTCACACCATCCTTTGCCTGACAGCTATCCGCCACAGCCTAGGAAAACCCGCTTCCTGGCTGTATGTCTCCTGGGGAATTCTTATCATTATATCAACCCTGACCTGCAAACAACATTATATGGTTGATCTTGTTGCAGGAGCAGGCATTTACCTGATCTCAGTCCGGCTTTTTACCACCTACTGTTCCTGGAGACCCGGGAAGATACCCGAAGCCCCTCCTTCCCAGATGGACCAGTAGAAATCGTCAAAATAAACCGTTTCCCGGTCCGAGGCAGATTTTGACGGGTCCGAGCTGATGCCTAGCGTATGAAGCCCGAACTCTGAATTGTTAAATGCGGAGCCGGCCTGGAAGTAATTTTGGGTGGTGTAGGTCGCCGTGTAAACTTCCAACGGGTCATGAACATTGTCAAATCCCTTTTCCACCAGTTTGATGTTTACACCCGTACCACCGCAGCCCGTGTACCCAGGATTGGGAACAAGCTTGCTTGTATAGCCGGTATCTGCGTGAACCGAACCATTGGCATCAAGCCCCTTCCAGATGATTGTCGTAAAGTAATCGCCTTTTTCCGGCCACTTGACGATTCCCCTGGGATGGGGCAGACGGATACTGTCCTTGGGATTTTTCACGTTTCCAGGAGCACCGTCTGGATCGGATATGAATGCTGAAACCGCATTGACCCGTTCAAGTCCGCCGGCATTTCCCGTTGCAGGATTGCAGTCCAGATCCCCCTCCATCTCATAGACCCTGACCATAAGGGTCACCCATGCTTTTGGGTAAATTTTATAGTTCACCACAGATTTGTAGTTTTCCATATAATCAGCCGGCCTCCAGATATACCCGACAGGGACAGTGGCACCATTGAATTTGCTCATCGGTAACCCATGGGGATATGCAGTGGTCGGTTCGCTCTTCACAACGGTTGCAGGGTCGCGTACCACAATCTGGCTTGGACCCGGGCTGCCGAGAATCTGCACCCCCTGAAGGACGGTAGTCCCCAAAACACCAAATTTATCCTTGAGCTTCCAGACAACAAACGACTCACCTGAATAAGTGACATGGGACGGCCGGTTGCTGGCCGCAATCTGTCCTTCGTAATAACTGTCAATGCCCGCATAGGTATACCGGTAAACCGTTACCGGCTGTACCTCCACAAGGGGCATATAGGCCAGCCACTCCCACGGAGAATAGTCTCCGCCGCCGCCGCACCCTCCGGTTCCAACCGGATTGCCGGCAGCATCGGTGCTGATATCTTTCTGCCATAGAAGAAGGTAGGGAATACCGTCCAGAGGAGGATCATCGTTCCAGTTTGTGGGCGTAAAGCTTGAGCCCGGACAGGCAGTTATGGCGGCAGCAGATGATGTTGAATTATGGTCAGTAAAAAAATTGTCAGTAATATCATCATTTTCAGTATAGGTATAAGCGCTACCGCCGCAGCCGCCGCCGCCAGATTGCGGGTGCTGCTCCAGACCCTTGATCCCCCGCATGAGCGACAAACCGTAATAAGTCGCCTGCCCAACGTTCCCTACCTTGGGGTCGTTGACCCTGAACGACAGTCCCGGCATGTAACAGCCTGGATGGTTGACCGGAGCAATGTCAGTATCGTCCTCGGTTTCAGTGAACTTGATCTTGACCTGCAGGTCATAGGAAAGCTTGTAGGCTGATTTTTCCCATATGGTTTTTAAAAAATCCACTGGGAAGCTCGTGTCGCTCCACTTAACAGCAGAAAGACTCTCCTGCTGAAAAACCGGATCTCCGCCGCTGAAGGAAGTATACGAATAGGTCTCGTTAGTAGACAATACTTGAAGCGCATTATCGTTGATGCCGTGAGTTCCCAGAAGGGAAGTGAGTTTATTGATATCACTGGAAGAGTTGAAATCAATACCCCCCTGGATTTTCTTAAAAATGTTGGTTGCGTTCAGTGGCTGATGGATCCGTATGGTCTGCGTGCTTTGGAACGAACCTGTGCCTGACGTCCCTGTGGAAGTAAAAATGGCATGGCGTCCCAGGACAACTGCCGTGTTGGCGGCAACTGCGATTCCGCCCGGAGGGAATGCCATGCCGACAGGATACTGGACACCTTCCAGCCTGCCGTTGGCATTCTTTTTTCTATAGATGAGAACCCATGTATTGCCTGCCGTATCTGCCAGGGACACAATGCCGTTGATGGCTGGGAAAGCATTAGTCTGGGTTGCGGCAACCGGGATTATGACGTCGCCTGAATCAGGATCTTCTCCCATTTCCGTTGCATCAACGGTCTGTGCTGCTGCAGGAAACGCGGGGAAAACCTTTCCCGCAGATGATGTACCTGTGACGTTGGAGGGAAGATTAAAAGTGACTGTCTTTGTCCCCCCGTTATAACTGGAGCTGGTGTACCTGACCAGTCCTGAAATCCCAGGGATTTGGATATATCCGGACAGACTGCCTGTTTTTAAAACCCCTGGAAAATCTCCAAACGGAGACACGGTAACACGGTTGAAATTACTGGTACTGGTCATCTTATTGAACCAGTACCCCTCCATGCTAATGGCAAACCTGTCTGAATTGATGGGAAATGATTGGCCTATACGGAGTGCGTTCACAAATGCAGTGTCATTGTCTTGATTATTCAGGAATGCCTGGATAGCATACCGCTTTCCGGATTCGGCAACGTAATAGGCCTGCTGGGATATCTGGGGTGAAACCGTCCCGCCTTTGGAGGAACTGAACATGGCCACCATGGCACCTGAAAGTATAGCCATGATCACCATAGTTACTATAAGCGTAAGCAGGATGCTTCCCGAATTATTATTTTGAGCCGGCATCATATTTATATTCCTGGTTATCACCTTCATGGAATCTGTGCCTCCAATTGCCGTGGCAATCCATTGGCCCGACAACTTGCGAAAACCATTGATCAGAATCCCTTCCTGTGGACAACAGATGGCCGAATCTCGTTCCAGTGTCAGGAATTGTTCCATGGTCAAAGAAAAGGATGCTTACAAAACACAGGGGATTGCCCTGGCCGCTTGTTGTCCCGGAAGCTGCCCCGCCAGTATCGGTTGGGATATAGGTGTTTCTGGGGACAACAGAATCAGAGAACTGAGCACTGTCTCCTCCGCTGGTTGCCATGGTTAAATTAATCCCTACCCGGGCAAGCTCGGCAACAGGGTCTCCTGCTCCCCAGACACTGCCGTCTGTCTTTGAAAAGAATAAAGCAAAACTATTCACCCTGTCAGCGATCTCCCTCGCAGGGGTTGAGCTACCGGCAGAATTGGTTATAGTCAACGTCAACGACGCTCCCGGAGTCCCTGACCAGGAATAAAGCTCGGTAATTTCATCACCGTTGTTCAGCCTCTTGATGGTCAATGAAGAGGCTGAGGGTGTAATATTCGTTAGATTTGCCACAGACCGCCTCATCCGTGTCATGACCAGTTCATTCTTCTGCCCCAGGGAGGTTGCATCTTTTGTAAAGACAAAGGCCTTTGTCATCTGAACGACACCCATTCCTGCAAAAACGGCAAGAACTCCGGTGAGAACAAGCACTGCTATGACCTCTATCAGGGTAAATCCATGTTCGCCGGAAAAAGTGACTCCAGGTGCTGATTCAAACCGCATAATTGCTCCAGAAAAAAACCGCTAATTCGTAAACAGCGTAGTCATGGTCAGGCCATCACCGCTGGGAACCGCAGTCACGGTCACTTTTAACAGATTACCTCCAGATGCGGCCTGCTCAACCGGAGGGTTTGAAACTGAATAGGTAATGAATTGAGCCTGGACAGTAGCATGAGATGTGTTGTAATGACCGGAACTGATATCCGCTGCAAGGCTTGCCAGGGAAGCGTCCTGTCTGTGGGTTATATCCGCTCTGTAATCCGCAATAATGTCATCCATCACCTGAATACGGTTATAAAAACGTACCATGGTATTTGCCGCATCACCGCTGTGCTGTAGGACTGTTCCGGTAAAACTGACAAGCATTACCCCTAGGATACCTGCCACAATCAGGGCAATGATAACCTCCAGGAGGGTAAATCCTCTTGTGGTTCCTATGGTAATCGGTTTCACGGTATAAACCCTGTGTCCGGCGTAATCACAATTGTCTTCCCGCCGCTGAAAGACAGGATTCCTGAGGTCATGGGGGTCACACAGTTGGCGTTCGAATAGGGTGCACCCCACCAGTCAAAGGCAACAATTGCATTGACGGAAAGCCCAGAATCAAGACTGACAATATTTGAGCTCTCTCCTGGAAGGACCTGCTTTTCACCAGCATCAACTACCGCATCTGTGTTTGTGTTTCTGAACAGCGAATACGTGGTCCCTGAAAAAACGATACCCCATCGGATAGAGCTGTCTGCCATGGCCTTTGACTGGGCATACCGCAGATGGCTTTTTATCTTTTCAAGATCACCGATCTGGCCAGAATCCATAACGGACATCCTTGATACTGCCACAGCCGCGGCAATGCCCACCACAACCAGAACAGTCACAACTTCCATGAGCGTAAATCCGTGTCCAGTGTATTCAGCGTCCCTGGAGAAACCGTTCATTTCCAATCCACATCCTTGGTTTTTCGATGGCATTCCATCGCACAACCCTGTTCATGTTTCTCAAAGGCAACAAAAATAGTCGCCTGTCTCATTATTAAAATTGTAGTGTATATACTGTATTGTATTTCCAAGCGGAATGCAACTCTCTACGCATAAATTTGCATGCAGGTAATTGATAGACTAACATGCATCGCAGAATCATAGTGTAATCAATAGAAAAATTATGGCACAGCCCAAATCCCGGTTTCGGGAGGCGTCAATGCCGCGCCGTCCACATGAGTAACCGTAATGGTTCCATCGGTCCCCAGCGTCACTTTAAAATCACTACCGACAGCAACGTCACCATTGCCATTTGCCGGCAGGATAGTGTCATCGTTTAAATGGGTACAAATTGCCAAGATACTGCCGGGAAAATTCCCATTGTTATCAATCTGATATTTGGCATATCCATAGGACAGCCGGGATCTTACTTCAGCGATGGCAGACTGGGCAGCCTTTATCCTTGCCTGGTTCTCCATGTCCATGTACTTGGGAACTGCGAAAGCAGCCAGAACACCAAGGATGATCAGGACTGCAATTATCTCGATCAACGTGAACCCGTTCTGACTCAGAGCCTGTCTGTGCCGGTCTGAATGGAAACTTTCCTTAATATCTTCTGTTTCAAAGTTTGGCCTAATGAAATTTATTGGTCTGCTCATGGATGATTTTATTTTACCATCCCAGTCAGATCCCACATGGGCAAAAAAATGGCCAGTGCAAAAAAACCGACAACAGCAGCCAAACCCAATGTCAGCAAAGGCCCGACAGCTTCAGACAGGCTCTTTGTGCTGTACTCCACCTCGGTATCATAGTGGATGGCAATCTCTGAAAGCATTTCATCCAAATTTCCGGACTCCTCTCCAATGGCAACCATATTGATAACCATGGGGGTAAAGTATTTTGCCTGGCGCAACGGCTGGGAAATTCCCCGCCCTTCGGTCAGCAGTTCCTTTATGCGTATAAATTCCCGGGTTATTGCCGCATTTGCAATGGTCTGGGCAAGGATATCCATGGATGCCAGGACTGTCACACCGCTGGACTGCAATATGGAAAATATACTGGCAAACCGTGACATGGCGGATTTAACAAAGAGCGGGCCTATAAGCGGCGCATTGATAAGGAGCCTGTCCAGGGCAAATCTGCCATAGTCTGTCTTTACGAACCTTACGGTCACCACAACTGTAATCACCACAGATAGGATCATGATATGCCAATAAGTAATCAGTACGGTGTATAGAACCATGCAGATCTTGGTCGGCAATGGAAGAACGAGACCGGCTTTTGAAAAGATAGATACGAATTTCGGAATGACAAAGGTGAGCAACACAAAAAAGGCAACTACCAGAAAAGACAGTACAATCGCTGGATACCGCATGGCAGCCTTGATTTCCGATTTAACCTTATATTCGTGCTCAATGATATATATCAGCCGGTCCAGGACATCCGGGAGCGCTCCACTGGACTCACCAGCCTGGATCATGCTGCAGTACAGGGTTGAAAAAATGCTGCCATGCTTCTGGAAAGCTGTCAGCAGGGACGCTCCGCCTTTGATGTCATCCGATATTTCGGAGATCACTCGCTGCAGACGCTTGTTTTCCGTCTGGGCCTCCAGGATCTGGAGGATCTGCAACATGGGGACACCTGCCTGAATCAGGGTCTTGAACTGCTTGGTAAAGAGGATCAGGTCCCTGGGTTTAACAGGCGTCATACTGTCATTCAGCCGGGAGAAAAATCCACGGGAGTCTGAAGTGGACCTTGATTTTTCTTTTACCGATTCAGGGATGTGTCCCCTTGAAGAAATGATCGCAAAGGCCTTATCCAGTGATGGGGCATCCACCTCTCCGGCTATTGCGTTGCCATTCTCGTTGAGGGCTTTATAAGCGTAAAGGGGCATGGGTTTTACATCATTACTGCCGAAGCAGCCTCTTCCATAGTTGTTATTCCGCTGCCTATCTTTTCTGCAGCATCCATCCTCAGGGTTTTCAGCTCGCCGCACTGGACGCAGGCCCTGGTGATCTCCTGGGCCGAGTGTCCCTTGATGATCATCTCTTTGACATCGTCGGTGATACGCAGGACCTCATACAGACCGGTCCTCCCCTTATAACCCGTGTCCTTGCATTGGAAACACCCTTTGGCCCTGTAGAAATCAACATCCCTGGCATGCTCCAGACCCCAGAACCGGAGTGCTTCATCGGTTGGCCGGTAAGGTTCCTTGCAATGGGGACAGACCCGCCGGATAAGCCTTTGGGCAATGGTCAACAGCATGACCGATGCCACAAGAAAAGGCTCCACGCCCATATCAATGAACCGCGTGATGGCACCGGCAGCATCGTTGGTATGAACTGTGCTCAATACCATGTGACCGGTCAAAGCGGCCTGGACGGAAACGCCTGCTGTTTCGGCATCTCGGATCTCGCCCACCATAACCACATCAGGGTCCTGGCGCAGGATGGCACGAAGTCCGCTGGCAAAGGTCATCCCGGCTTTTCTATTCAACTGCCCTTGGCGGATGTGTTCCATGCGGTACTCCACCGGATCTTCCAGGGTGATGATGTTTACATCGGGACTGTTGATGGTTTTCAGCATGGAAAAGAGGCTGGTACTTTTCCCACTCCCCGTTGGACCAGTGCTCAGGATCATACCATAGGGCATTTTGATCAGGCGCTCAATGGTCTGGATATCACTTGCAGACACACCCAGTTTGTCAAGGGTGTAAATACCGGAACTGGTATCCAGGAGCCGCATGACCATATTCTCGCCATAAACCGTGGGCAGTGTCGACACACGGATATTGATCTCCTTGTCATTGATGATGACTGTAAAACGGCCATCCTGGGGTATCCTTGAAACAGAGATGTCCAGATTGGCTAAGATCTTCAGCCTGGAAATCATGGATAGGAACATTGCCCTTGGCGGCGCCGGAACATGGTGAAGCTTTCCATCCACCCGAAACCGGATTTCAACATAATTCTTTTCAGGACTGATGTGTATATCACTGGCACCCTCACGTACGGCCTGGGTAAGGATGGAGTTGACAAGGCGTACAACCGGGGCTTCCTCGGCCATGTCCTGTAAGGATCCCATTGCGTATTCACTGGTTTCCCGGGTCTGGGAGTCCTCTTCAACAACCTCCATGTCCTCAATCTCACTGACCTGTTCCAGAACGCCGTCTTTGCCGGTGTAAGCCCCGTAAATACTTGAAACCAGGAGGTTGAATTCCTGCTCCGAACAGATGACCGCTTCGATTTCCGAATCGGTGAATACTTCCAGATAATCCATGGCGGTGATATCCAGTGGATCAACCATGGCCAATGTGAGGAGATTACCTTTTTTCTGTACCGGGATGGCCTGGTACCGTCTCGCCGTATCCACATCCATAATGGAAGAGAGCCTGGGGGATATGGAGTAGTGGTTGGAATCATATTTGAGGATATTGACCTGCCGTGAGATGAGATCAACAATGGCCCCTTCACTGACCAGACCCTCTTTGATCATATACTGCCCCAGCTTCATTCCGGTCTTTCGGTAACCTTGCAGGGCCTTTTCCAACTGGACCTTTTCAATAAGTCCAGCCTCAACCAGCATTTCACCAAGTCTTTTGCGTTCAGCCACAGTCAGTTCCTTTTTTCATAAATTACCGTCTCCCGGTCCCATGCGGTAAAGGTTTTCAATGTTGCTGTCATGACTTCCTGCAATCCTTTAATCAAGGCCTCAGCATCTTCCATAGTATCCTGGGGTTTGTCAACAATTACATGAAAAGCCAAGCCAAGATCGGCCGACCATACTGGCAGAATACGGCAATGAATACCGGCAAAAGATGAATAGCGTGAAATAGGACCTGATCCCGCTGTTGTACCTGAAAGGGAATTAACCGGAAAATCCCCCTGGTGGAACCGTCTCACCTGGGAATAAGCGTCTTTCAGAGTCTGCCAGGTAGACAGAACAATCACATACCTGGAGTCTGATCCGGCCTTGAATGAAAATGGGGGAACAGGAAAAACAATGCTGGTTCCGGCAAGAATAGTTCCTGGATCTGATATCTCGGGATTGAACTTAAGGACATGACTGATAATGCTGTTGGTGCAGAAACCGTATATTGCTGTCACCAGATCGCAGAGAAGTTCGTTCTTTTCTATGGTCAGAGTGCCAAGAAGTGTTGGCTGCGAAATTGCAGGCATTACCATGGGTTGTTCAGGGACGTCAGGCCCTGGAGCCATAACCTTCGCAGCCGAATCAAGCTTAACGAGGTCTGGCGTTGGTTCCGCTCTTGATACGGGGGCAACATCGATAGGCTGTTCAACAGGTGCCGGAAGCGGTGGCTTGAGTTTCCCGGTCATGGGAATGTATACGGCAGTTGCCGATGCCGCCAAAGCAAGAATGGCAATCACAGGCAGGACGCGACCGATCACAGTAGATCCGGGCAAAATTTTTCCTGCACAGCTTCTGACCAGAAAAAAATCAGCTTTTTTCCGCTCCTGAATGATCATCGCAAGAATCACATGATGGCACAGCTTCACAATTTTTCTGGGGTACCCCTGGGATGCCCGATATAGTACCCACAAAGCTCCCAGGGAAAAAATAGGAACTTTCTTCCCTGCTTCAAAGGACTGTTCAAGCCTGTACAGCACAAGCCCGCGGGTATCCCTAAAATTCAGGGCTCCCAGGGAATAATGGAGGTTGACACGGTCCCTCAGATTCTCAAGACTGTTCAGGACCCTGTTGAATTCTTTCTGGGCAAATATAATGATCTGGAGCAATTTGTGATCGTTGGTTTCATAGTTCAAAAGTTCGCGCAGTGCCTCCAGGCATGGAATGGTCATTTTCTGACCTTCGTCCACAATCATCACGGTGAGCTTCCCCAGATCCACGCTCTGCGTAAATAAGAAATTTTTTATCTGCTCTTTGATCTGATTCTCATCCAGTGACCTTGGCGGGGGGGTACCTTTGAACAGCTGCAGAATATAGGAAAGGAAATCGATGACACGGTTGAACCCCGGATCCAGGATCACGATCATATTGACCGTATCATCCCGGGAGAACATCTGGATCAGCTGACGACTCAGGGTTGTTTTGCCGGTCCCCACATCCCCGGTAACGACATTGAGCCCCCGCTTCAGCCTTATGGAAATCTCAAGCTGCTGAAGGGCTTCCAGATGCTGACTGGAGTTATAGAACAGTCCTGGGTCAGGAGAATTGGAAAACGGTTCCCGGGCCAGATTTAACGTGCCGTAATACCCCATGGTCACTACCCGTTGTTAGCGTCAGTCTCAGCAGCTTTTTCCTTCAGGATATGGGGGGTGATAAAGATCAGCAGTTCTTCCATTTCCGAGGAATCACTGCTGCTCCCGAACAGCCAGCCAAGTCCTTTTATATCTTTAAGCCAGGGGATCCCAGCATCACTTTCAGATGTTTTTTCTTTGTTCAATCCGCCGATAACCGTTGTCTGCCCATCATACAGAGTTACCTCTGTCTTGGCATTCTTGGTAATGATGGTGGGATTGCCTGCAACGGTATTTGTCCAGTCCAGTTCATCTTTGTGGGTATTGATTTCCAGACGCAGAAGTTTCCCATCGATCACATGGGGTGTCACCTCAAGATTGATGACCGCTTTTTTCCATTCGATCTTTACCTCGCCATTATCAACCGTCTGAAAAGGTACTTCCTTGCCGCTTTCAATGGTTGCAACACGGTTGTCCATGGTGGTTATGGATGGTTTTGACAGGATATTCAGAAGCCCGTCATTCTGCAGAGCCATCAACTGGCCGTAAAGCATATTCTTCCCGATGTTTTCATACAGGAAACCCAGGGTCAGTCCTTTTCCGTCAGCATAGGATTCTGTGGGGAAATTCACAATATTATTGATGGCCGGTAAATGGGTTATGGGGGTACCTGCAGGGACTGTTTCAGTAGCATTATCAGAGGACACAACCAGAGATGTATCAATCGTTCCTGGAGACCCCCCAATCCAGTTGTTATATCCGCCCTCGTGGTTCAGGCCCAGACCGCCCCACTGGATCCCCAGTTCCCTGGCTGTATCGCTGTTGGCCTCGACGATATGAGCTTCAATGAGGATCTGGTCCGCCGGTCTGTCCAGTTCCTTGATAATGGGCATCAACTTATCGATGTCCGAACGTGTTGCCTGGATAATGAGTGAACTCGAACTCTTATCAAGAAGAATAGAACCACGGATTTCAGGTTTATCCGAACTTTTGAGATCCTTGTCTTTCCCTGTGTTCTTTTTAATATCCTTGATATCAGCCAAAAGATACTGCTGCAGGTTCTCTTTCAGTGCAGCGATATCGGTATAATCAACTTTAACAATTCGGGTCACCAGAGGCTCGAGCTTTTCAGCTTCGGCATTCATGGACAGCATAGCTATGTTATGTTCTTTCTTGCTTTTTTCAAATTTCTGCATGGCCTCCATCAGGGCGATATCCTTGTTCAGGTCTTCCACCGTGATCACACGCAGGATGCCATTTTTGTAGGTGTAGGTCAAGCCATAGGTATTGATCAATCCCAGGAAGGCCTGGTCCCAGGGGAGCTCGCTAATATTGATCTTGGCATTCCCCGTGACGGTCTCATTGATCATTATGTTCACATCAGCGGCCCGGGCCAGTGTCCGGAGAAGAATAGCTACGGGCACCTCGTGCATCTTCATGCTGACCTTGACCGTGGGCAAGGTCATCTGGGCTTCAGAGTCCTCTGATGGCGGCTTTCCCTCCCCGATCACCCGATCTTCCAGAATCACTGATCTTCCATCCCGCTTTACGTCAATATCCTTCTCGTATTTCCTGGGAGACGGGGTATTGCCCCTGGAGTCCTCGGCCATGACCCGCCACTTCTCATACCTGTCCGGTTTGTCTGATTTCTTCTTGAAGATTGAAAAACACCCCGGCAGGATTGACACAGCAACCAGGAGCACGAGAAAACAACAGAGCCATCGACTGAAAATCTTAGATTTCATAACATATTCCATCTAATTCTCTTCCAAAGGTATGATTATCTCAGAACTGTCCTCGGTCATCAGAACAACCCTTTCCTGGGATATACTGATGACCCTGTATCCCAGTTCAAGCAGGGCATCGCCGATGTTGTATTCCATCTTATTGATAACAGCCAGCAGTTGCCTGCCAGCCTTGACAAAGCCTGAATAATGGAGTTCAACACCGCCATCCTTTACGGGCCCCTGGGCGTCGTTACCGGTATCGGCAACAGATAGCATCCCGAAAGGATCACTTTCCCATTCTGCTTCCGCCTTGGTAATCATATAAGTTACCCTTGCGTTGTCTGTTCCTGAAAAAGCGGAAAGCTGGATTTGTGAAACTTCGACAACGGATGCCAGTTCAGTTTGTTTCTGCTTAAGAGCAGCATCTGATCGCCCAGGAGATTGTCTGGACAGCACCAGATAATCGAGTAGCCCATACACCACTGCCAGCACCGCAACACCCAGAATAATCATTTCCCGTTTTTTCATAGGTCAGTTCTTCTCAATGGCAATCCATATCCTGATGGAAAACCGCTGCCGTTTTTCATTGCTGGTGATGGTAACCTTCCCGATACTGTCCACAAACGAAAGAGCCATGACAGAAACAAGAAACTCCCTGAGGTCAAACAGGTTCCCATCCATATTTATGTCCATGGCAAGAGATCCGGAATCCATGTTCACCGAGTTGATATCCAGGCTGTTGCTGGCATACACCAGATTAGACCCAATGGCCACCTTTTCCATAATCGACGATAGTTCGGTAATTTTACTTCTCTGGAGTTTTTTCCGTTCTGGGAACTTAAGACCCGGGACAAACTCCTTGTCTGCTGCCTGTCGGGCCTTAATGTAAGCAGGAAGAAGCTGCTTCTGCTGTTCAAGCGACCAGGCAGCAGATTCACTCTTTTCCTCCATATTTTGAAGCGATTTGTACTGGGGATACAGAACAAGCAGAGCAAAAGCTGCAATGATTACGGTAGATGCAACAATGATAAACAGCGTCGGTGTGGGCACCTTATCAAGCTCTTTTTTCTCAACCGAGCCAGCATCCATCACAGCACCTCCATACTGGCATTAAAAATCAGGGCATCTCCCTGGTTGTTCTTGAGCTTCTGGGCCTCTTTGCTAACCAGTGAAATCGACCCCAAAATCGGTGAGTCACCAAGCCTGAGAATGTATCCGGTAAGCGCAGACTCAAGGGATGTGGACTCCCCTTTGACAACCCCCCGGATCAATACGACTCTTGCCGGTTTTAAATTTTTATCCGATTTGGCGGGAGCCTGGGCTTCGACTGATTTTGCCATTGCATTATTGGTCTTACCCTGGGCTTTCTCGTCAGCCCCTGTATCAAGTTCCAGGGAAGAAAGGGTAATGGTATCCGGTGTCAGTGTGCAGACCTCGTTGATGACAGCCAGGGGAACAATAAAGGCAGCATAGCCTGATTCAAGTTCTTGGCAGGCCTTTGCCTTTGAAATTAGCGAGGCGATAAGCTCCTGGGTGACCCTCGGTTCATAGGCGGAAAGTTGGGTGTCGATGGATGCCAGCTGACTTGTTTTCTTGGCAAGGACCGAAGCCTGCCAGAAATAGATTCCCAAGCACACCGCCAGACACACCAGAAATCCGGCGCCGATACCCAGATTCATCCGCCTGTATTTTCTATCCTTGGTCTTATGGACATGGGTATACAGGAAATTGGGGGTCAGGGCATTGACAGACAGGGCTATGCCAAAAGCAGGAATAACACCGGCCCTGGCTTTTGCCCTGGACGGCGGAACAAGAATCCCTGGTTGGGCCAGATGGTTTTGAAAGGGATCAAGCCGGACCACCCTGGACGATAGAGCTGCTGAAACATGCTCCATAAACATGGGCGAATCATCCGTCTCCCCGAAAACCAGGTTCAAGGTTACAGGCTCATTGGCAGCATACTGCTGGGAACAGTAATCATTGGTTCTGGCTATCTTTCCTGCAAGCCGGTCCATGGATGAAATATCGTATTCATCTTCAAGGCTGTGGGCACCGGTTTTGATATTCCTGACCAGGATAATGGCTGAATCGGAAAAACAGGTTATTTCCGTAAATTCTCTGGCCACATGGACCATTCCAAAAAGCGAAGGAAGCTCTTCATTGGTTGCACCGGTCCTGACAAAATTCTGCAGGGCAAAGGGAATTGCCGTGATACCTGTAAGCGGATAACCGGCCTTTGCAAAGACCTGCCTGAGATGGTTGACCTCTTCCCTGGGACATGAAAAAGCAAGAATTTTCTGTTTTTTGATGCCTCCGTCAAAAAATTCGTCAAGAGCTTCAAAATCAAAGATTTCATTCTCGGCAACGATATCGAGCTCTTTTTTCAGTCCCCAGAAGGCGGCGTTGGCTTTTTTAGCAGCCGGAAGATCCGGAATGACGACGGTCCGGATCTTGAAATCTTTTGAACTGATGGTTGTCCAGATATCCAGAGAACCTGCCTTTCCGATAAACTCTGACAGGGTTCGCTTTAAAAAGGACGGAAAAGCTTCATTCTGAATGTCCATTCCCTCAGGAATGCTTGCATATACCCACCGGGTAAGGAGCTTGCCCGAAGAAGACTTCCCCTCGACCAGGGCCAGCGAAATCTGATCAGGTTCTATATAGACACCAACAGTTGACCGTTTTCCGGAAATTTTCCTGTGGGATGAGCTCTTCAGTCCCGGATTGGGCACTGCTTTTGCTGGTTCGGCAGCTTCAACACCGAAAAGGGGTGGGGCTTCAGCACCGCGAATGGTACTCAGCAATCTTTCGGTTGAGTTCAGTTCAGTTTTTCCAGTCAAATCAGCACCAGATTTAGTTGCTTTTTTGGAAAATAGTCAAGTGACTGATTGTCACTATAGATCACTGCCCGATAGTTATAAAACTTATTGTCTGCTGTCAACAAAAACTTTCAATATTTCCCGTTCTTTTTGAAGCCTGGCATTGATCCATGCCAGGAATGTTACCCAAAGAGTTGATACCTTGCAGACAGATCCGGTGAAAAACCTGGCATAGAACCCCAATACCACATATATACAAGTCAGGACAATTTAAACCACAGCTTGTACCGACCATGGCCAAACTTCCTCCAGTACGGGCAAAAAACTTCCCAGCACCGGAACATGGCAAACAAAAGTAACACATGTCTCAACAGCGTAAATTATTAGCTTAAATTCAAGAAATAATTATTATCACGCGCGATTTTTAGTCGCATGACGATCATGGATAGCATGCTGTTTCCATGAATAAAATTGAAAAAGCTATCCTGTGCGGGAAACAAGGGAGGAAAATCTGAGGCAAAGGAGTGTGTTGCAAAAAGTCGTTGAAAACGCGGATAACTGATTCGTCAGTTCTCATTGACCCAGTATTGAATCCATAGGCACCCTGGCTTGTAGGGGAACCTTGCCAGCTCGCTTGCCAGTATGGAAAAGCCCTGGTTTCGGACCGTCATATAACTGACCAGTTCATGCCCCATGATCGTCCTGATACCCAGAGCAGCAAAAAGGGTTTCGTTCTTCTTGGCAACCCAGCAGGTCACGGTCCCGGTTACAACCAGGAGACCGCCCTCGGTCCTGACGTCGGACACATGGGTCGAAACAATATCAAATGGCTTTTTGTCAAAGTACACATCTGCATCGCTGCGAGCCATCTCGCAGGTGAAAAAATTCCTGAAACAGCTCTGGATCTTTCCGAACTCAACCTCTCCTGCCCTGGCCCGGAAATCTGCGCCCTCAACAAGGATGAAAAGGATACATGACACTATCACCCTTATAGAAACCCGCATAATCACCTACACATTCCTGTTAAGCAGCCTGTTGATGTTCTGGGAAAGTTCCCGCAACACCAGGGGCACAACCCTGACGTTGTCCGAACCGGCAAAAGCCTCAACCAGGACCTGCTGTTCAAGTTTGTTATTGTACCCGGAGGCAAGAATCACCGGCATCCCGGGAGAATCGACGATGACCCGGCGCACAAGATCAACACCGCTTACACCGGGAAGAAAGGCATCGGCAATAACCATGCGGTACTTATCAGGCTGCATTCGAAAAAGTTTCAACGCCTCTTCAACGCTCCCTGTCGCGGAGACCGGATACCCCATATGGGTAACGATCATGGACACCAGCTCCCTGCGTTTTGGGTCGGGGTCAGCCACCAGGACATGTTTCTGCCCTTTGAACGGGGGCGTGACCGTGAGCCCGGGATCAGGGGCCTTCCAGCGTTCACCGAAAACAGGGTGAACCAGGGTGACATCCAGTGCATAGGCTTTGGATTTTCGAAACAGTTCGTCGTCCCCATCAGGGATCACCAGGAGCAGCTGGTCGCGGGTGGCAAGATATTCCCTGAGCCAGGACCGGTAATCATAGTCGTCACCGGTGAGGATCAACAGTTTGGAACCGGATCTGGAATCAACCTGCAAGGCATGGTAAATCCTGTTCTTGAATCCCGACTCGCTCTGCTGTTCCCTGTAATTCTCGGCCACGTAGGTGACCATCTGGTCCTGGGCCTGGGCCAGGACCGGACAGACCACCAGTAAGACCACAAGCAACATTGTCGGCACAATTCACCTCCTGGTGTTTTTCCCGCCTTTCATGATCAGCAC
Organism: Pseudomonadota bacterium; assembly: GCA_043806875.1. Taxonomy (GTDB): domain Bacteria; phylum Desulfobacterota; class Desulfobacteria; order Desulfobacterales; family Desulfobacteraceae; genus JAZDGN01. Next base: position 41,266 of record JAZDGN010000079.1, on the reverse strand, counting down.
AATCTCTTTTCGCACGCCCTGGAATCCCTGGGATACAACAACACGCTTATCCAATCTATCGACACCTGGGGCCGGGAACTTAAACACGAATCAAAACTTGTCCGGTTGACGACGGATGATATGCGGATCAGAAAAAAACAAGAACGCAGATAAGCCCTGTGGCAGACACAATACCCATGAACAGAATCGGTATCCGACCCCTATCGTCTCTTCGCCGTGCCCGTATCAGACTCAGCATAAGACCGATGCAGCAGAGCACAGCCCCCCCCACAGCCAGGTACAGCAGATACCTGATCAAGTCCAGGTCCCACCAGACACGGATGTCAAGGTGGTAGAACCGGTCAAAGAAAGATTCAAATTCAGGTTTAGCCCGTCCTGTCACATATACAATGGCAAGGATGATAATCCATGACAGAACATTGAATCCGGTCAGGAGCCAGGCCCAGATATCTTTTTTCCTGCGGCGGTCTGTGATCTGCCAGTTATCCATGACTCCTTTTTTTCAGCTCCATCCCGGGGCAATTGTTTCCCGGGGCAGCTATTTTCCTGAGGCGATGCCGCCTGCCGGGGACCATCCGTTTCTCTTGTGGGCATGGGCCTTGCGCTGGTCCAGGTTGATATTCAGGGTGATTCTCCGCCTGCGGTACACATTTTTCAGAATCTCGGGCATGGGCACTCTGGACCAGGTTAAAGGCATTGATCCCTTGGCCCCAGGATGCTATATAGATCATTTGGAACCTAGCATGGGGGATTTCTTCCAGGATACTCATGGGTAACGACCTTGTGCTGAAGTTAATCAACCACTGACACCGGCAACTATAGCCCATCATCCCCTGGGAGTCAAACGCTTGATGACAGCGGGATGGGACTTGGGGCGGCGCCAGATACCATTTAAGGAGAACTTTCCATGACACATGAGGATGCCGGTCATTATGCGAAAAAACACCAGGGAACCCAGGCTGACCCCAAGATAGGATCGGCCCTGAAAAAAAGGTCTGACAAAGGAACCATTTCCTGTGCAGCGGTTCATGCCGTGGCCAAGGAACTGGGTATTTCCCCGGACGAGGCCGGAGTCCAGGCCGACCTCCTGGAGCTGAGACTGATTGACTGCAGCCTCGGCCTGTTCGGCTACGGGGATGATAAGAACAAACCTGCCCCCATGGCGGCAGTTCCCCAGCCCCTTGACCAGGCTCTGGACAAAGCTTCGAAAAATGGAAGAGTTAGCTGCCTGGAATGCTGGACCATTGCCCGGGAATTGAACCTGAACAGAAAGGATGTCACCTCAGCCTGTGAAACCAAAAAACTAAAAATAAAACCCTGCCAGCTCGGGGCCTTTAAATAAGGCAATTTACATGACCAGAGGATCTTAAACTATGGTTGTGGGGACAGGACGCATGGTATTCCGGCTGTATGACTGCCGGTCCCTGAAGGAGAAGCGGGGAATTGTCAAATCCATTGTTGGCAGGATCAGGAACAAGTTCAACGTTTCCATGGCGGAAACAGGCCTCAACGACAGCCTGTCCATGGCGGAGATCGGCTTTTCCGTTACCGGAAACGACCGGCGGTTTATCAACGCCACCATGGATAAAATCATCAATATGGCGGACGAGATGAACCTGGCGCCTATTGTTGAAACCGACATGGATATCATTTCCTATTGAGCGTTTTTAGGCAGGGGGAGCGCGCCGGCCTGGTGCTTGTCCCGGGATCGTTTCCGGCGTTTTTGTTTCTGTTTCCGGATGGATTTCAGGTTTTCGGGGTTTCCGGGTGTGCCCCCGGCCTGGACTTCGGCAACCTTTTCCACCAGGCGCCGCAGGGCCAGGAACCGGTTCAGGGTCTGGGAACGTTCAGCCCCGCACTTAACCGTTATGGAGGTAGGAACGTGCCTTAGAAAGACTGCGGAGGAGGTCTTATTAACCTTCTGTCCCCCTCTTCCCGAGGATTTGATGAACTTTTCTTCAATATCACCGGGCAGGATACCCAGCGTCTGCATCCTGGTTTCCAGGGCAGCGAGTTTTTCCTTGGAAGGGCCCATGGCAGCCTGTTTTTAATGATTGACACCCATTGATCCACCGGACTATAGACTCTAGTTTCTGACTGTTCTTCAGGATACCAGATAACCCTAAAAAGATCATGGAAATTATGAACAACCGTTATACATGCAATGAATACAGGGAAGAAATGATGCTCATGGGACTCCACCGCCGGCTTGAAACAGGGGACCTAACGGAAACACAGCGGCAGGAGATCCTTGCTGAAATCCGGAAAATAGAACGCTCCATGGGATTTGATCAGGAGGGGCGCTGAATAAACGGTTCAGGGATTCGAAACCATGACACCGACCACAAGCCACGAGGTATAGGCGACATAGGCCGCAAGCAGCAGCGCCCCTTCAAACCTGTTGATCCTGCCCGGCCGCCCCCTGAACCCGTAACAGATGACAAACAGGGACAGAGTCAGTCCCCCCATGGTCAGGACATCCCGGGAAAGGACCTCGGGTGCTACCGCCATGGGATGGATCGCACCGGCCATGCCGACCACGGCCAGGGTGTTGAACAGGTTTGAACCGAGCACATTTCCCAGGGCGATATCGTGCTCACCCTTGCGGGTGGCTATGAGCGAGGATGCCAGTTCAGGCAGGGACGTTCCCACGGCAACAACCGTCAGGCCGATGACAAGATCATCCACCCCCAGGCTTCTGGCGATGACCACCGCACCCCACACCAGCATTCGGGAAGATAGTATAAGCAGGACAAGGCCGACCAGAAGCCAGACCACAGCCCGGCCCAGGGGCATGACCGGTCTGTCCAGAGTATCCTTCTCAATGTCCCGGGCCAGGGCGTCCTGGGCGTGGTTCCGGCCCTGGACTATGGCCCAGATCATGAGACCCGCAAAAACGCTCAGGAGCAGAGCGGCATCCATACGGTCCAGTTCCCCGTCCCACAGGAGCAGGGCGGACAGTCCAGTAATTGCTGCCAGGACAGGCAGTTCATTGCGCAGAACCCGGGAATGAACAGAAATGGGACTGATCAGCGACGTAATCCCAAGGATAAGGGCGATATTGGTGATATTGGACCCATAGGCATTACCCAGGGCAATCCCGGGATTTCCCTGGATGGAGGACAGAACAGACACTACCATTTCAGGAACCGATGTCCCGAATCCGATGATGATCATTCCGATGAGAATGGGTGGCATTCCGAAATGACGGGCCGATGCAGCGGATCCGTCAATAAAGCGGTCCGCACTCCAGACCAGGAGAACGAATCCCAAACCAAGAGATATCACAGCCAGTGTCATGTAGCTCCCGAAACGTCCGATCCGGGTTCCCTGGCCCTGGACGGCCCCCTGGTACACCCGGGTCCGGTTATAATGCTCCTGCCGCCGGATACGGGCTGCACCCGGATTTCAGAACTGATGCGCTCTTTGAGTGCGGCCACATGGGATATGATCCCGATGAGCTTGCCATCCTGGCGAAGCCCTGAAAGGGCTTCCAGAGCAGTGTCCAGGGTTTCATCGTCCAGGGTTCCGAACCCCTCGTCCAGGAACAGGGAATCCACCCTTACCTTCCGGCTGGCCATCTGAGAAAGCCCCAGGGCAAGACAGAGACTGACAATAAAGCTTTCCCCGCCGGAAAGATTTTTGGTGGATCGTATCTCTCCTGCCTGGTAGCTGTCAACCACATTGAGTTCCAGGGGCTGACTCTGGTCCCGGATCAGCATGTACCGGTCTGTCATTGTTGCCAGTTTTCTGTTGGCATGGGCGACCATGAGTTCAAAGGTCAGGCCCTGGGCAAAATTGCGGTACTTCTTCCCATCTGCCGACCCGATAAGGGTGTGAAGAGCATTCCAGCGGCTGCACTCCTTTCTCTGCCCCTCCAGCCCTGACAGGAGGTCCAGGTAAGCTTCCCTGGCAGCATTGTTATCAGCCAGTTTCTGGTTCAGTGCCCCCATGTTCTGTGCCGTTGTTTTCAAACCTTCAGTAACTTTGTCCATCTCCAGGGACAGCTCTTCGATGGTCCGGCCGGTCAACTGCTTTTTCCTTTCCCGGGAAAGGGTCTCGTCCCGGTCCTTTTTTCGGACATCCAGTTCGGTCCGCCGGGTATCAAGGTCAGCTGCCCTGAGGCGGAGATCATCCCTCACCTCTTTAGATAGCCTGGCACCCAGAAAATCTGATTCCATACCGAACCCGGATCGCTCCAAAAGTGTTCTGAACTTCTCTTCTCTTTTCTCCAGTTCCCGGCTCCTGAGCGCCATGCTCTGCTCCAGTGAACGGACAAGGGTTTTGTGCTCATGAAACTGCCGGGCCGTGGAATCCCGCCTTTCCCTGGCAAGGGCAATGTTTGATTCCAGATCGGCAGCGGCCGCCTCCATGCGCCCCTCCTCCTGGTCCGGATCCCGGATGCCAAACAGGGTTACCCGTTCCAGGGCCAGGGACGCCATTTCCATGCCCAGGGCTTCCTGCAAGGCTTGCCGCTCCTCCAGACCCTGGCCCAGGTCTGTGAGAATTCCATCCAGCCGGACCGACTCCGCTGCCAGGTCGGCCCGTTTCCTTTCCAGAATCTCTTTCTGGTTCCTGTTGGCCTGCCATTGCTCCAGACGCTGGTTCAGGGTGCTACACAAACCTGCCGGCCCTTCCTCTGGAATGTGGCTGATGCCGAAACCGGTAACCCGGTCAAGGAGGGTGCGGACCAGGGTATCGGCCTGATTCCCTGCAGCATCCAATTCCCGGCTGATCCTGGCCTTGTCGGCAAGCGAGGCATCTCTCTGGTTCCGGAACTTGTCCAGATGCCTGTATAGATCCACCAGGGCATTCCTTAGCCCGGTCTCTTTTTCCTGACCAAGGGATATCTCCCTGGTCAGGACATCGTCCTTCTCAAGCAGATCAGCTACCTGGGCCATCCCGTCCCTGGCTGCTTCCACCATGTCTGTAACCCTCTCCCTGGCCAGAGAACCTGGATTTTCAAGGCCCAGCCCGGAAACCAGAGTATCGTACCTGAGCCTGTCCTGCTCCATGAGGGCGGACAACTCCTTGTCCCTGAGATCAGCATGTTCACATTCCTTGGCCTTGCCGGCCCTGAGAATCCCTTGGGCCGAAATCTCTTTGCCCAGGGCCTCCAGACAGGCCCTGGCTCTTGCCAAACTGTCCTGTGCCTGGTCGAATTCCGGGGCATTCCCCCTGGCAAACGGATGATCCAGCGCTCCGCACAGGGGACAGGGCTGACCATCTTCAAGTCGTGCTCTCTCTGCTTCCAGATCCCGGATGTGGCCAAGCAGTATCACCTGTTTTTCCAGGTTCCGGACCTCGCGTTCCTGGCTGCCCTGCTTCCCGGCCAGGGATTCGATCTCCAGGGATAATGACCGGATCTCATCTGTCAGTGCCTCCCTTGCAGCCTTTACTCCGGCCGAGACCCTGTCATTCTCTTCCAGGGACAAACCCAGGGTCCGGATAGTTTCCAGCAATGAAATGTTATCTTTGAGCGTTTCATACCGGCCCCGCCAATACCGGATATCATGACCCTGGAGCAGGTCCCGGTGCTCCCCGGCCAGCCTGCGGATCAGGCTCAAAGCTGCGGCATGTTCCGATTCCTGGGATTTGCCGGTCTCTTCCAGGCCTGCACACTCGGACTGCGCTTTCACGAAAGACTCCCCGGCCGTTTCCAGATCCCTGGCAAGGGATAGTTGCCGGTTTCGGGAAAACTCCAGATTCCTGGCAATTTCCGTTATCCCGGTCAATTCCGAAACCAGGTTCTTATCGCATACATGGTCCTTGAGAAAGACGTCGACCCCGGCCATTTCCAAATCCAGAGACGCTTGCTGTTGCCCGATCACGAGCCTGGAATTACGCCGCTCGGCTATCTTAGCCTCCAGGCTTTGCAAGGCAATCCCCCCTGTTTTTGACTGCAGTTTTTTTTCTGAGTGTTTCAGATCCAGACTGCGGACTGTCTTGATGCGCTCCAGTTCGATTTTTTGATTCTGCCTGGCCGTAACCAGGCAGGACTCCATTGCCTTGAGTTCTGTTTCACTCTCCAAGAATTTTTTTTCCAGCTCTGGTATGCGGCCCAGGGTCGTTGCCAGGGTCTCACCTTCTTTAGTCTGCTGCTGCCTTACCGAAACAAGAACAGCGTAATCCCCATCCAGCTCTGCAGCCCTGTCCGAGGTTTTCAGTCGATGCCGGTCCGGCTCAAAGGATGAGCTTTCAAAAACCAGATTTCTGGACTTGACATCCAGGGCCTCCAGTTCCTGCTCCAGAGCTTTGATTCCCTGGAGCCATCGGATGGACGAACCGATCTCGTCTCCTGCCCTGGTGAGTTCAGATTCCCTGGTCCTGTGGTCTTGCAGCGCAGTTTGGCAGGCGGTTTCATCATCCGGGTTGAGCAGCCGGATGGATGAGGACTGGGCCTGGAGGAGATCCAGTCTGGCATTTTCTTCCCGGTGACGTTCGTGCACCTGCCTGGAGACCTGGCTGTAAATTTCGGTGCCGGTTATCTGCTCCAGGATAGGGGCCCGCTCATCGGGCGACGCCTGGAGAAATGCGGCAAATCCACCCTGGGCAAGGAGCATGGACCGGGTAAACCGTTCAAAATCCATGCCGGTCTTTTCTTCAACAACACGGGCCACATCCCGCTTCCTGGTCTCAATGACCTGTCCGGTCTGGAAATCCGCGATTTCATGCCGTGATTCAGCCAGGTTCCCGTCAGGTTTTTTATGGGCCCTGTGCTGGCTCCAGTGGCAAAGGAACCGTCCGTCCAGTGTTTCAAAAACCACCTCGGCAAAACAGGTCCCGGTCTGCCTCGACATGATGTCGTTTCCCGACGCTGTGATTGATTTCAGCCTTGGGGTCCTTCCGTAAAGTGCCAGACAGATGGCGTCCAGCAGGGTTGTCTTTCCGGCTCCGGTGGGTCCTGTGATGGTAAAAATACCATCACAGGCATACTCGGGCAGACTGAAATCGATGGCCCACTCCCCGGCCAGGGAATTGAGATTTTGAAATCGAAGGTGGAGGATTTTCATAGTTCCGTCCTGGAATCATGGTTGCTGTCCTGGTAGCGGATGGCCGTCAGAATTTCATCATGGGCCATAATCAGTGCGGCGCGCTGGTCATCCGGTATGGCAGAAGCATCCAGACACCGGCAAAAAACATCCCGGATATCCAGATCATCCAGGGTCTGATCATCAAGGATGGGGTGCATCAGGTTTTCCATAAGGCGCCTGTCGCTGATCCTCCGGATTTCCAACCTGGATCCGTCGATCCGGTCTTCGAGCATTGCCCTGAGACCTCCCACAACGTGGGATCCAGTATAATGGATATCGAGCCATGCCCTGCTTGACAGAATCTTGAGTTCATCAACCCCGGCAAAGATTTCATCCAGGGTTCCTTTCAGGACCCGCAACTCCTGGAAACAGGGTACTACAATTGGTATGACATCCGGTTTTCTGCCTTTGAATGTCACCTGGACCACCGTCTTTTCGTGCAGGGCTTCTCCAAAACCCATGGGAATGGGAGAGCCGGAGTAACGCATCCAATCAACGTCCCCGACCCGCTGGGGAACATGGAGATGCCCCAGGGCGAGGTAATTGATACAATCTGGGAACACCTCCAGGCCCACACGGGCCAGGGATCCCACATAGAGTTCCCGGACGCCGTCACTGTCAATGGTTTTACCATTGGCTGCAAACAGATGGCCCATGCCCACAACGGGAATTTCCCCCAGATCCTTTTGCTTGGCTTCAGCAATGGCACACACCCGGGCATAGTGTTCCCTGATGCCCAAGATCAGCTTCCGGTTTTTGTCTTCCATGCTCTCCCCTGCCTCGGCGGTCCGGATATCTTTTTCCCTGAGATAAGGGACTGCACAGACAATCAGCCGGGGTGATCCGGACTTGTCCCGGAGCACCAGGACCTCATCTCCAGGGTCATTGCCCATGGCACCCACCACGTGGACGTTCAACTGCTTCAGCAACTCCCGGGGAGCATTCAGGAAGGTCGGGGAGTCGTGATTTCCGGCAATAACTACCACATGGCGGCACGGTGATGCGCAGACACGGCACAGGAACTGATAATACAACTCCTGGGCCCGGTTTCCGGGCGTGCCTGAGTCAAAAACGTCGCCAGCTATGAGAAGAACCTCGATCTCCCGGGAAGAAATTTCCTTGACCAGCCAGCCAAGGAAAGCCTCAAACTCCTCATGCCGTTTCCTCCCGTAGAGGGAGCGGCCGAGGTGCCAGTCCGATGTATGAAGGAGTCTAATCTCTCCCGGAGTATCACCCATTATATCTATCCTTCCGGCATCCGTGGTCTGCACCGGTTATCCTTTGTCGGAGCAGGTCTTCCGGTCCTATTGTTACAGTTTAAAAAGCCAGTTGGGGGATACCGGGCCAGGGCATACGGCCCAACCCGGCCCATGATTGTCCTCAAAGCCCTGGTACCTGACCGGATATCTGCCTGGACAATTCGGGCATGGTACGACATCAGGGCTCCTGCGTCAACCCGGGGGTTGATGAAAACAGAACCTAAAACAAAAGATTGAAAACCAAACCCTTTGGCCTTATGTTATCAAGAAATCAACCCCTGGAGGATTCGGATATGGAAATCAAGCAGAACGGACACCATCTGATTCTTGGTGAAATCAAGGATATCATTTCGGGGGCCATGATCACCGACACCCACGACGAGCGTTACCGGCAGCACCTGGCAGGGCTTCTTCTGGATGCCTGCGGTTTTGCACGTCAGGATATCCAAAAAGGGGTTGAAATCCTGGTTTCAGCGGACACGAAAAAAGCCCGCATGAAGATTGATTTTTTGGTTTCGGTAGAAAACAAGGTCTGTGTCCTGATCAAATACGCGCCCGGGTCTCTGGTGACTCGGTGGAAAAGCGCCATTGCCCTGTCCCGTGTGATCCTGCCCTATCAGATCCCCATTGTGGTTGTCACCAACGGCGAAGATGCCCATATCCTTGACGGTAAAACAGGCCAATGCCTGGGCAGTGGTCTGGACGCCCTGCCCATGAGGAGCGATGTGGTGCACCGCTTCAATGAATTTGATTTTACGCCCATTTTGCCAAGGACACGGAATCTGGCCTTGAGGATTGTCTATGCCTTTGAAGTGGACGGTGCCTGCCCCTGCGACACGGATATCTGCCGTCTGGAGTTAGGGGACCCGGCAGAAATCATTCCTCCTCCCTGAGGTCATCAGACAGACATGGAAAATCCAACGGTATGGAGCCCCTTATACTCACCTGAATCTATCCGGGTGATGTGCCTTATCAACACGGTCAGAGTCAGCCTGCCCTTTGGATTGATGTAATCCATCCGCATCTCAGCCCCTGGAACCAGCAGGGGCAGAACCTCATGCTGATCCTCCCTGACCAGCATGCCAATCCCCCCCCGGCACACATTCAATACGTTGAAGGTATACGCTCTCCCGGCGATTGTGGATTCAAGTCTGTAACCTGTATCCGTAGGTTCGAAACAGGTTCTTTGCTCTGAGCGCTGATCCTTTGATAAACGAACCATGGACTCTCTCCATTTGTCTTCAGACGGCGCAGTTAAATACAATTTGACGCACAGATGTGAAACATTCCCTGCTAACTGAAAATCCAATCAATTGTTGTCATGTAACCGGATCCTTTCTTTCCATGAAATCCGCATTCCGGATGTACCGGAAGCAATGGGGACATGACATATTGACTATCGCAACACTGCCCCTGAACAGCTTGCCATTGCAGAAGGGACAGAAATAATCTCTCATCTCAGCCTTTATCTTCAATCCGGATGCAGGCTGTTTGACGTAAGAATCATAATAATCTGATTTCATGGTAATTTGCCCTGAATAACCACAGTTTGTCACACACCTCTAAAGCGCCCGAGAACAGACAGCGCAAAAGCCGAGTCTGTTTTTATATGTTCCTGCAAAAATCTTCAAGAAAATTATTCAGACATACCCCTGCTCCCTATTAGGATCCTCCTGTCATGATAAATCTCCGGTCAAGGGTTTGTCCATTACGGAGTCAACAGGAATTCCCGCCATGAATTTATATATGGACGTCAAATCTAAACATTTCTAAACAATGTGGTGCTGACGGTTACTTCAACTTAAATGTAATAGTCTTGGAATTATTATCGGTATTGCTCTCCTGGATAGAAGTGGTAGTCTCTTGTAATCTAAAAACAGCCTCAAATGTATCGCCGCTCCTTGGTTTTTCATAATCATGTTGTGCCCCAAAATCATAAGGCCAAAGAACATAAGATTTCTCAAGGATTTCTCCTGGGGCAAGTGCTCTGGGATCGAAAAGAGTATTCCCGTTTGTCCAGTACCTTATGCCATCTGACCCTATTCGATAAAAACCATAATACATTTCCATATTGCCTGATTGACCGTTGCCGATATTTCTAAATGTAATTGAAAACTTAATGTGCTCACCAGCATATGGGGAAAATGGCGTCATTTTAACATTTTGGATCACAACATCTGGTCTTACAAAAGGGACAACTCCCTGCGTTGTAGGAATAGATTGATTTGGGGAACTTCCTGGTGTATTTACGACCTTTGAAAATACTGTAAAGTCTTTATTCACGATATTATTAAATTCATCTGATTCAACGACTTTCTTTGTAGAATCAACTTCCACGGTTAGTCTATATTTACCGGCTTGCCATTTTTCAACATTGCTAACCGATGGTGGCCATGATAATAATTTTTGATTTGAATACAACGCTTCGCACGGCAAGACTTTGTTTACCCCATTTGGACATGGAACTCCAGAAAGTGGCATACAGGTAAATTTTACATAACAATTTTCAGACAATTTTTTGCCTTTGTTAACAATGCTTATTTTAAGAACACCTTCCTGTCCTACCCTGTCTCCAATCGCTGGCGTATGATCAATCCAGGCCATATCATCAACGGTCAGATCTGCATGATCCCCGGCCGGAATAACTTTTTTTTCTGGTTTAGAGATATTTATCTGAAAATTTGTTTGTGGTGCCTTTGTTTCATTTTTTTTTGCGTCCGCAGCTTCTGTTACAAATGTTCCTAAACATAAAAAAAGCATAAAAACCAAAGCAATGTGGCAATAAGAATGAATTTTCATGTTTCCTCCTAAATTCCAAAATGACAATAGATTGGAACTATCTCATAACTGTATGTAACCAGAATGGGACAAAAGGTTCATAATCAATAGGGAAATGCTTCCCGTCCAAACGAGCGGGTTCAAAGGTGACCACATTGTAAGCGCTGCAGGCTTTCCTCAAAATCTGGGGGTTTCATTCTCCTTTGCACTCTGTTGTAGAACCGGTCATATAAAGCCTTAAGGCCTCCTGCACTGTTCCGGCTGCAAGAAAGGCACAGTGTCTTTCATCCTCGGGCACATTCCCAAGTCTTGAAAGAATGATCTCTCCTGTGATATCGGCAAGCTCTTCCACCTGTCTTCCGATACTCATCTCTGCGGCAAATGAGCCACACACATTGCTGGAACCGCATCCGTCTGTCAAATAGGATGCCTCGGCCACCCGTTCCCCATCGAGTTTGAGATAGATATCCATAGAGTCTCCGCAATCTCCCAGAGCATGTCCATGGACGTTAAACTGTTCCAGCCTCCCCCGGAATTTCAAGTTCTGCCAGCGCTCAAATCCCTGGTCTCCAAGGACCTCCTTTGCCTCATTAAAAATTTTTTTCTGGAGATCATCAAGAAATTGATCAAGCCGGTCTGCCATCTGTACCTCCTTGTCCTGCACTCTTTTTCACGGCAACTCCCTCACTGTTCTTTAATTATTTACAAACAATCCATCACACAATCAAAATCCCCGGTTCATTACCGCTCTTTCAGCGCTGACCAGGGCACCTTCGAGATATCCGCCGCACTGGTTGGCGGTTTCTGAACCCGAAAACTGGATAATGCCGTCCCAAATGGATGTTTGACCTGCCGGGGGTTGATAGGCGGGATGCTCATGCATCGGTGCCTGGTCATACTGGGTGGCGGTAAATGGTTCGCGGGCCCAATCCTGATAGTAGAGGGTCATCGGCTGTGCTGCCGATCTGCCGTAAATGGTTCCAAGTTGAGAAAGGATTGCCTTGGTGATGGATTTTTCATGATCGCGTTGCACTGCCGGGATACTTATAAATCCCATCAGTCCATAGGGCCCGGGGCTTTCACTGGATCCGTCATGAATCTCGCCTAACGGACCCCGCTGACTGAAAGCCTGGCCCGAAAAACCTGTTTCCCGCCAGTAAGGTTCTTCGTAAAGGGCACAAAACTTTGCCTGACCCGCCATCCACGTGCCCAGTCTCATCATTGCCTGGGTCAGATAGTGAGGCAAATCAGGAGTAAAGAGAATAGTTGCAGCGGCAAGGCGCGGTGGCAAGGCAAGGATTACCTTTCTGGCATGGAAACGAAACCAGGGTTTCTCCAGTTCTCCAACGCTTACCAGGGCTCCATCGGATTTTTTTTTGATCTCACAAACCGGATGATTGAGCCTTATTGCGCTCGCAGGAATAGTCTCAACGAGTTTTGTGATGATTGCAATCATACCCCCGGAAACTCTCCAGGAGGCTGGAACCATAGAATACCCTCGAACGGACTGGACATATCCATTGGGATGTTGAAAGCGCCCCATACCGTGTTCGAACTGGCGATACCCCTTAAGATCCAGAATCTGGATGAGGTTCATCAGGTTCGGGTTAATCTCCGGCCAATACCAGGAAGGGCCGAGATCCGAGAAATATCCTTGATACTCAGTGCTTAAAATCCTGCCACCAAGACGCGGACGGGCCTCAAGAATCACGAAGGGTATATTTTTCCTCAACAGCAGGTAGGCGGCATACATCCCACTTATGCCGCCTCCTATAATCAGGGTATCAATATTTTCCTGGGACATTGGTATTCATCTATTGATTACCCATCTGCTTCAGTTCATTTTTGATGGCTTCCAGCTCCAATTCAAGTTGCTGGGCCCTAAATGTCAACGTCTCCTTTGTGGCCGGCAACGCTTGAGAGCCTCTGGCCATGCCCATACCCATGCCAAATCGGGGGCGTTGGCATCCCTGCCAGCCCATGCCCATTTTTCGGCCCATTCCTCGACCAGTTCCTCTGCCCTGAGCATATCCCGGTGCATTCCATCCCATGTTCCCTGAATCTCCGGCATCCTGAGCAGTTCCGCCCATGCACCGACCCATCCGTCTTCCTGTCATTGGCCCTTCATTCATGGGACCTCTCTGATTAAAACCTGGCATAATGAAACCTCCTTTTTACTTTCTGTTTTAAAACATCCGCGAGAAACCACACCCGTTGTGTCTCTCCCACGATCCGTGTTCCCAAAGCCCAGCCAGCTGGTCATCGATTCAGCGAAGTTCAGTTGAGTCATCCAGTTGAGTTGGGCACTGGCCAAATCAGGATCGTCGGCAGCTGCCGTCTCCCTTTCCTCCGCCGAGGCCTCTTCCGCGGCCCTGTCCACCACCGCGGCCCTGTCCGCCACCGCGGCCCTGTCCGCCACCTCTGCCCTGTCCGCCGCCTTGTCCCCGACCGGTTCCAGTTCCTCGACCCGTTCCCTGACTCTGGCCCTGATCCTGTTCTTCCTCCTGCCCCTTTTTCTCACCATTACCCACACCGGTTCCGGAGTTCTGATCAAAATTTGATTTATTGTCTTTTCCCTGAGAAGATTTACTGTTTTCAACCATGGTATTACCTCCTGATGGTTCCATCTGCTGTTCCCTGCTGTTTCTGGTGCATTGGCGCCCCTTCTGCCGCCCCAATCCTCTATCCTGCCCATGGGCGTGACCGTTTCCCCGCACTTCGTAACACCCACCTCTCACACTCAGTTGAAGCCCTTCGATCAAGGCTTTGGAAAGAGTGAACCGTGCCGATTTCAAAACACGCCCAAAGGTTTGTCGTGACACCTCCATCAAAACGGCGGCACGGATCTGATCCAGCCCTTCAAAATCAATGAGCCGAAGGGCTTCGAACTCTTCAAGGGTCAGAATAATTTCTCCCATTTGTCCTTCTGTGTTGGGTTTGAACCCGTCCACATATGCTGGAGAGAAAATTATTCTGGGTCGCTTAGGCCTTGGCATCAACTTTCACCTTTTATATCAAATGAGCATTTGTTCATAACATACGAAGCAGACCGTGACATGTCAAGGGGAATATTGATCATATGATCAAAAAGAATTGGTGATGCCCATCCTTTGGATTTATTTCATCCGAGTTCCTGCTTGACAAGTAAGGACAATGGCTAAAAACGACAATTTGATCAATTGCTTGAAATCGGCCGGATACTCAGGCACGGGCATCATCTTTATTCACGGCCCGGAAAATGAAGATTTCCTTTCATACAAAGAACTTTTAACTCAGGCCTCACGCTGTCTTGCAAATTTGAAAAATGCCGGTTTCCGTGCCGGAGACTTCCTGATTCTTCAGGTGGAGGACAGCCGCATGTCCCTCACGCTCTTCTGGGCATGCCTGATGGGAAAAATATTCCCGGTTCCCCTGACTCTTGCCAGTACCGATGAATACAGACTCAAGCTTCTCAGGGTCTGGGAAGTGCTTGAAGATCCCTATGCTGTTTTTGACGAGCCTGTGTATGCTGCTTTTAAATCATTCCTGGTACACCAGGGTAATGGAGGCATGGCATCACGGGTCGAAAAAAGCGTTTTATACCGGACACTTTCGTAGCTGAAACCGAAAGGCACAACCCGGCAGGTGAGCCCCCTGACCTGGAAACCAATGTGCTGATGCCGGGTTACGGCCTTGCCGAGGCAACCCTTGCCGTTGCGGTCTCTCCCCCGGGGGAAAACTTTACCACCCATTATCTGGATACCGGTTTCCTTGGGGTTGGAGACAGGGTAAAGGAGGTCTGTGAGACAGATCCGAATTGCGCAGCCTACGTTGATGAGGGGATGCTTCTATCCGGTTTCTAGGCCAGGATATGTGATAACAGCGGAGACCACCTGCAGGAGAGGACGGTCGGACATATCCTTCTTCGCGGTGACAGTGTCGCTTCCAGATACATCAACAACCCCGCAGCTACCCTGGAAACCTTTACCCAGGACGGCTGGCTAAGGACCGGGGACCTGGGGTTTATCTCAAATCATCCCATTACCATTACCGGCAGATCAAAGGAACTGATTATCATAGGGGGCATGAATTATTATCCCCACGATATTGAACGTGTTGCAGGGACAGTCCTGGAAACAGACGGCAGGACAGTTGCAGCATGCGGGGTTAACGACAAGGAGACTGCAACCGAAGAACTGATCCTGTTCGTGTCCAACAAAAAGGAACTGGAGGAATTTATTCCTGTTATCACCAGGGTAAAGGAAACCATTGCCAGAAATTTCAACCTGCCAGTATCCCGTGTGATCCCCACAAAATCCATTCCCAGGACCACCAGCGGAAAACTCCAGCGGGTCAGACTGACAACCCTATATCGCCAGGGTTTTTTTGACCCGGTTATTCAAGACCTGAACCGGCTCCTGAACGCCGGGTTAAAACCCATCCCCATCTTTACCATGGATCCTGATGAACGTCTGGCTGCAGTGATAGGATTTATATGCAACCAGGCTCAGTCCATCATGGGATGCGGTCCCTTGGATCCGAACCAGTCGCTGGTTTTCCAGGGAATCGACTCTCTGATCGGAGTTGAACTGCGCAATGCCATTGAATGTTGCCTGGGAATAACGGTCCCCATATCCTGGTTCCGGAAGGATAACAGCGTCCGGGAATTTGCTTTGCTGATCCTTGAAAAAGCGCTTGTCCCTGAAAACATTCCCGTGCAGGAAAAACAGCCTTCTTCACCATCTTTGCTTGAACAGCTTCAAGATATTGACCGGATGAGTGAAGACCAGATCCAGAAAATGATCGAAGCACTCAACCATTCACAGTAACAGTTCAATTCCGATTCAATATCAGCCATATCCCGGAAACTGGCTGTGGCTGATGATATGGAGTCCATCAGGAGCTGAGTATATAAACAGCAGTTTAACGTAACTCCCTGAGCGGACACAACGCCATATGATCCTGAAATCTGAAAACATTAGAACCCTGGTCTGCATTCTGGTGAGCTCCCTGATGGTTTCCGGATGCTTTATCCAGACAGTGTCTGCCGACGAATAAACACAGAATTACCCCGTCACACCGGTAAAAAAAGCAACGGGGAAATGGCATATCGGATATCTTGAGGGCGGAGATTACAACGAATACCCAAGAACCCTGAATTCAACCGTCCAAGGCCTGATGGCCCTGGGATGGATTGAGGAACAACCGTTACCCCTTTCAAACGAAACGACTGGAAAATCCTTGTGGGAATTTTATTGTGAACACCTCAAAAGTGACTACCTGGAATTTGTTCCGGATGGGTTCTACACAGCAGGATGGGACCCGGAAAAACGCAAGGAAATCAGCAGAGAATTAATCCTTCGCCTCAACGGCAAAAAGGATCTGGATCTGGTAATTGCCATGGGAACATGGGCAGGCATTGATCTTTCCCAGGGAAATCACACAACGCCCACCATTGTCCTTGCTGTAAGCGACGCTGTAGCCTCGGGCATTATCAAAAGCATTGACAATTCGGGTAACGACTATATCCATGCCAGGGTCGATTCAGACAGGTATGAACGCCAGGTTCATATTTTTCACACCATCATCGGATTTAAAACACTGGGCATGATTTACCGGGACGACCTTGCCGGAAGGAGCTATGCTGCTGTTGACAAGGTCAAAAAAGTCAGCAGGGAAAGGGGCTTTGCCATCAAAACCTGCTTTCTGGCAGACACGGCAGACCAGGCTGATGACGAAAATCGCCTGATCCTGTGTTTCCGGGATCTCTCAATGGTTGTTGACGCCATTTATGTCACCGGCCAGAAAGCGGTTAACGCAAAGACCGTTCCGGTGATTGCAGCCATCGCCAAGGAGGCCAGGGTCCCGACGTTCTCCCAGTCAGGACTTGAAGAGGTGAGTTCCGGACTTCTCTTGAGTATCTCCCAGGCAGGATTCAAGTATGTCGCTGACTTCTATGCAAAAACCATCGCAAAAATTTTCAATGGTGCCCTGCCCGGAAAGTTGAACCAGATTTTTGAAGATCCCTCAAAGATTGCAATTAATCTGACACCTGCAGAAACCATAAAATTTTACCCGTCTCTGGATGTATTGAGTTCAGCCGATGAAATCTTCCGATAGGTGCGGCAAGGCACTGGAGAGGGCCTGTGCCCTGTGTCTTGCCGATCATGCACAACAGTTGCAGTTGCATGCAGCTTAGCCTGATGCTTTTTACTTGACTATTTTTTTTGAATATCTAAAATGACAACTACTTTTGATAAGTTACACGCCATGATACCGAATCTAAATGTTAGGCTGCCACCAAATGTCAAAGGTCCATTGGGGTCATATCACGTAGCGATTCCACCAAGCATTAGGTCGATGCAACATCCATAAGGAGAAAAAATGATGATGATGATGATGATGAAACCCGTGATGCGCGGAAAGTGGCTTTCACGAGTCCTGACTGCGCTGATGATCGGATGGATGTTTGGCGCGGCCGCCTCGGCATTCGCGGCTGGGGGTGTGTCGACCGGGGCGGGTCCGGAAGGTCCCGCCCAAGTGGCCTATGCCCCCGATAGCGGAAAACCAGGTCCCGTGATCATCGCTATTTCGGGGCACACCGGACCCACTTCATATCAGGCATATGCGGCTGAACTGGCCAAGCTTGGCTACTACGTGGTCCTGGTCGATGGCAAGGACATCCTAAATCCAGAACGTACCGGCCCTGCCAATTTGAGCAAAGCAATCGTCCGAGCACAGAATGCACCTAACGCCGTCCGAGGAAAGGTGGCGGTGATCGGTTTTTCGCAGGGTGGAGGAGGCGCGCTCTATAACGCAGCGAGCATGCCGGACGCTGTTTCCATGGTGGTGGCCTATTACCCGGCCACCCGCACATGGGCGAAAAACATCAGCTTGCTTGTCAAGCGCTTCCGGGTTCCCGTGCTAGTGATGGCGGGCGGGAAAGACCATCATAACGACTGCTGCGTGATCGAATCAATGAGGGCCATGGAAACGGTAGCGAAGGCGAGTGGAATGAAATTCGAACTCGTGGTGTACCCCGAGGCCAACCACGGGTTCAATCTCGAGACGGGGGCCAGCGGAGAACCAACTAAAGCCTATCGTCCTATCGACGCTCTCGATGCATGGAGCCGAACCGTTGAGATGCTTAAGCATTACCAGCCGTTGTAATAGTGACCTAACGAATAAGGAAGAAACCTCTGTCCCATCTTTATCAGTATGCAATGGTGAACTTCCTGGAGTCCGGCAAGCTTAGTCAGGGTTGGAGGCTGCCATCGTGCCTTTCGTGATCACGGGCCACCAGGACATAAATGGACGGGATGATGAACAGGGTAAACAGCGAACCGATGGCCATTCCACCCACCAATACCAGGCCGATGGAGTTACGGGCAGCAGCTCCGGCGCCGGTGACCAGGGTCAAGGGGAAGTGGCCGGCGATGGTAGCCCCGGTCGTCATCAGAATGGGGCGTAACCGGGTTATGGCGGCTTCGTGAACAGCGTCCTGTTTGGTATGCCCTGCTTCCTGGAGCTTGTTGGCAAATTCCACGATCAGGATACCGTTCTTCGAAACAAGACCAACCAGGGTGACCAACCCGACCTGTGAGTAGATGTTCAACGTCGTGGTCCAGCCATGGGTCCAGAACGCCACATTTGGATCGGGCATTTTCAGGAAAGTAAAAATCAGGGCTCCGAACAGGGCCAGAGGGACCGACCCTGCCAGGATCACGAAAGGATCACGGAAACTGTTGAACTGGGCTGCAAGCACAAGGAATATCAGGAGAACGGCCAGACCAAAGGCCTGGATGAACACGTTCCCTTCGGTGCGTAACTGGCGCGACTCACCGGTATACTCCATGACATACCCCTGGGGCAGAATCTTGGCGGCCTGGTCTTCAAGAAAACCCAGGGCTTCGTCCAGAGGCCGAACAGCCACGCCGCTGATCTTGACCGCGTTGAGTTGCTGGAAGCGGTTGAGGGAGCGCGGCACGGTGGTGTTCTTGATTGTTGCAATGGTGCTCAGGGGAATCAACCGGTTCCCGGGGCCGGTGATATGAATATCGCGCAACTGGTCCGGATTGAGGCGATCCATACGTTGGATCTGGGGAATGACCTTGTAGCTCCGGCCTCCTATATTGAAGCGGTTGACGAAATTGGAACCCACCATGGACGCGAGATCGGAACCCACCTGCTGCAGGTTGAGACCAAGATCCGCCACTTTATCACGGTCAATGATGAGTTCGGACTGGGGTTGATCGATCTTGAGATCGATCAACGGCGGAAAAGCGAACATGCCGCTTTTCATGGCAGCCACTTGGATCTGGCTGGCAAATTTCAGGATCTGATCGGGCTCGGCCGTGGAAGCCAGGATAAATTCCACAGGGAACTGCCCCCCTCCCGGAAGGGCCGGCGGGGTCATGGGGAACATACGGATGCCGGTGATCCGGTGCAGCTTCTGTTGTACCTCGGGCATAATCTGGGCAATCGTGCGTTTCCGCTTCTCCCAGGGTTTAACCACCATGCCTGCAAAACCGGAGGAAGGCATGGTGACCTGAAAGACAAACTCTGTTTCCGGCACGCTCATAAACGCGTCATTGACCGCAGCGGCATAGACACTGGTTTGATCAAGGGTGGAATTGGCAGAAGCATCCAGGATACCGAAGATGACCCCCTGGTCCTCTGAAGGCGCCAGTTCCTTTGCCGACATGATGTACATGGGAATGGTCATCAGGCTCACCAGAATCCAGAGCACGTAAACCGCAGGTCTGTTATTGAGGGTGGTGTTCAGCAATCGACCATACAGATTCCGGATTTTTTTGAAGTCTCTTTCAATTTTACCGGCAAAGCCGTGTTCGTTCATACCTGCCTTGAGCAGACGTGACGCCATCATGGGCGACAGGGTAATGGCCACGATTCCTGAAATGGTGACAGCCCCGGCCAGGGTAAAGGCAAATTCACGGAAAAGCGATCCGGTCAACCCCCCCTGCAGGCCTATGGGAGCGTAAACCGCTGCCAGGGTTATGGTCATGGATATCAACGGACCAACCAGTTCCCGTGCACCCAAGAGGGCTGCCTGCATCGGGGACTCTCCGTCAGATAGGTGACGTTGGACATTTTCCACCACGACGATGGCATCATCCACCACCAACCCCACGGAGAGCACGACGGCCAGCAGGGTCAGAAGGTTGATGGTGAACCCGAAGACCTGCATGAGAAACACGGCACCGATCAGAGACAGGGGGATGGCCAGGACCGGAATGATGGCAGACCTCATGGATCCCAGAAAGAAAAATATGATGACAACCACAATGAGCAGGGTTTCGCTCAAGGTTTTGACCACCTCGGTGATGGCGTTATTGATATAGGCTGTTCCGTCATAGGCGATTCGCCCAGCCAGACCGTTGGGCAACTGCTTGGAAATGGCGTCCATTTCCGAACGTATGCGCTTGATCACATCCAGAGAGTTGGCATTGGGCAGGGGCCAGATACCCATGAACACTGAGGTCTGACCGGAAAAGCGCACCTCGGCATCATAGTTTTCCGCACCCAGCACCACTTCACTGATATCCCCGAGACGCACGATGGCCCCGTTTTCCTGTCTGATCACAAGGTTCTTGAACTCCTGAACGGACCGCAGATCGGTGTCAGCAGTCAGGTTGATCTGGATAAAGGTTCCCTTGGTCCGGCCCACGGCTGCCAGAAAATTGTTGGTAAGCAGGGCCTGGCGCACCTGAACCGGACTGATATTAAAGGCAGCCATCCTGTCGGGTTTGAGCCAGATGCGCATGGCAAAAGTCCGTGCACCCATGATATCGGCGCGCTGGATGCCTTCCAGGGCTGAAAGCCGGGGTTGAACAACGCGTGCAAGATAATCCGTTATCTCGTTCTGCTTGAGCACATCAGAGGTAAAGCTCAGGTAGGCTGAAGCGAACTGGCTGTCTGCTGATTCCACATTAATGATGGGAACTTCGGCTTCAGGGGGAAGGTCTCCGCGCACCTGATCAACTTTGGAGCTGATCTCCGAAAGAGCCTTGATGGGATCATAATTGAGTTTCAGGCGCACATTGATGGTGGCAATACCCTGGGCGCTCACGGATTCAATGTAGTCAATCCCGTCGGCGGCTGCAATGGCCCTTTCCAGGGGAGTGGTTATAAAACCGCGTACCAGTTCGGCAGGAGCGCCCACATAGACAGTTGTAACACTGACCACAGCGTTGTTGCTTCGGGGATACTGGCGTACACTCAGAGAACGGACAGCCTGAAGACCGGCGATAACGATCAGGAAGCTGACCACCAATGCCAGGACCGGACGCTCAATAAAAATATCGGTAATTTTCATGGTCTAACTTTCCGATGGCTGGGGGGCCAGCTTGAACTCAGGCGCCAGTTTATTGTCCACCACCACACTCTGGCCGTTACGGAGCTTAAACACGCCGGTGCTCACAATAGTGTCTTCGGATTTAAGCCCGGAGATCACCATAACAAAGTCACCACGCTTTTCTCCCAGGCGTACAAACTGCTGCTTCACAATTTTACCTGCAGGCGCCCCTTCCCCGCCCTTTGTCTCTTCGATCACGAAAACTGAGTCACCGTAAGGCGCATAGAGCACAGCCGTTGCCGGAATGGTCATGACATTATCTTTTTTGGGTAAAATCACGGCCACGTTGACATACATGCCGGCCCGAAGCTTTTCATCAGGATTGGCCAGCAGTGCCTGTACCCGGATATTGCGGGTGGCGGCATCCACCTCCGGGCTGATCGTTGTTATTTCGCAGTTAAAAACCTGGTCTGGCAGGGCATCGGTGATTATCCTGATTTTAAGGCCCGGAGTGATCAGTGCGAGCTGCTGCTGGGGTAAATAAAAATTGACAAAAACAGAATCAAGGGACTGCAGGCTCACAATGGCCTGACCGTCGTTGATCACCTGGCCCATATTGATCTGCCGGATTCCCAGGCGCCCGGAAAAGGGTGCCCGGATGGTTTTCTTGGCAATCACGGCCCGTATGATCTCCTCCTGGGCCCGGGCCTGTGTCAGTTGAGCCTGGGCAGTATCATAAACAGACCGGGAAATGGTTTCTTTGGCCATCAATTTCCCGGATCGCTCAAATTCGATGCGAGCCAGTTCAGAAACCGATTCCGCGGACTGGAGCTGGGCCTTCTCAACGGATATATCCTGCTGCACCAAGAGATCACCGGCTGCGACACGGGAACCGGCCTTAAAGGCGATATGAGTCACCTTGCCGGTTACTTCGGCGGTCACGGTCACGCCTTGCACGGCGTCCAGAGAACCCACAGCGTTCAGCAATGATTCCCAGGAATCCGTTGTTACCTGGGCCGAGGTTACGACTTCCGGCGGCAGTGCAAAATGCTTCCCCTGGTCGATCATGGCCCTGATCTGCATGGTTTTAATCCCAGCCAGGCCCCCGATGATGACGACGAGACCCAGTATGACAAATACAAATGCCTTTTTCATCTGTACCCCTTCCCCTGATCAACAAAGCGCATCCCACCTGTCCACAATACAACCATTTGTCTCGTAAATTCAATTAACATAGGAATGGTTGGTCCGATGTCAATGACAAATAAAGCCATGACATAACCTCTATTACGGCGCTGCTTTTCCTGCCGGTGCGTGTTCCATCTGGATCATGGTCTGCAGCGTATGGGCATAGAGAATTGCGTTGTTTACAAGGCTTTTGATTGTAGTCCTTTCGTTCTTTTCGTGAAAGTAATTGGCCGTGAAATCAGGATAAAGATCCACCGGGCCGAAATTGACGAAATTGGAAACCAGCTTGAGATAGGTGGTTGCCGGAGTCAAAAAAACATAGGGTGTGTAAACCGGGTAGTCCGGGAACACGGCTTTGTAAGAATCGATAACCAGTTTGAGCAGGGGATTGTCCCGGGTATAGTAAAACGGCTCGTAATGGGAGCCGACCCCGTCCACATAGGCTGCTGTCCCCTGGAACCTGGCGGCCGATGCAACAGAGTAATCCAGAATCTGCTGTGAGGTGTTTTTGAAGCCGGTACGAAAATCCACGGACAGACATACCTGGTCATCGCCTGTTGACTGGACCAGGCCTAAATTGGCTGAGGGAAAACATACCGATATTGGCACCGATATCAATGACCGTTGCATCCCCTGGCAAAGAGATTCCCTGCTTTACATAGGTTCGTTCGATAAAAATCTCATGGTACAGATACCGGGTTTCATATGGTCTCTTTCGTCCTTGGATAGTGTATCCGTCAACGGTTTAGCAGCATTCACCGCAAAGGAAACCGGGTCTTCATAAGGCAAAGCCACGGTTTTTTCTTTCATTAACAGGTTTTCAAACCGTGTTGTATCCAGTCGGCGGTGCCGGGCCAGCTCCATTACGTCGACATAAGCGGTTCCGCAAAATATATTCAACGCCTCAATCCCAACACGAATCACACCGCATCTCCCCTGGTTATACGTTGACGGTTGATAAACAGGTACCCCTTCGACTCTGGGAGCTGTGACCCTATTTGCCGGGCCGACTCTAATTTCTGGCACAACTTTCGTTATCGTTTGATTAAACGCCAGGCCCGCCAAAAAAGAACCGGGATTCTAACACTGCTTGTAAAAACCTTAGTCCTTTTATCTATACAGCAATATTGGCTTCATTCACAAACATTTCAACTTTTTTAGCAAAGAGAACATCGGTGCCATCATCATAACAACGCCTAACAGCATAGAATGTTGCTGATCTTGAACACCAACCCAAACACTCCTGCACGAAGGTTAACAAATCAAGCTCATTCTCTGAAATTCTTTTTCTTTTGTTGACAAAACTATACTTGGAGTATACTTATAAGAAAAATATACTCAAAGTATAGTTTTATTCAAATGGAAAAATTGTGTTAAAAGAAGCCGGAGGAGTATTAAAATATGCCAAAAGCACAAGGCAAACGTGATTTAAACAAAGTAGCCATTCGCGGAGACATAATGTCCGCAGCGGAAGAGGTATTCATAGAAAAAGGATTCAGATTGGCAAAAATGGATGAAATTGCCGAACGCTCTTCAATTACAAAACGAACTTTATACAAACAGTACCCATCCAAAGTCGCCCTGATTTTCCAACTCTTTGAGAGATACCTACGAACCCTGGAGATGTCATTCACAGATGGTCAGGAGAGTCAACAATCTCCCATTTCCATAATCAGACAAAATTACAAGGCTCTGTTCGAGTTTACAAAAAACAACGAAAAATTCATGAGGCTCTATTGGATGGTGGATTCCAACGAATTTGAAGGAGAAATTCCAGAAACCCTTATCAAAAGGGTCAATATGCTCAATAAAAAAATATTTAAGCTCAACAAAGACGCTGTGGAAAAATCCATTGCCTCTGGTGCAATGATCGATGTGGATCCGGAGCTGCTTGTTCACCTTTTGTCAGCCATCAACAAGGGAATTTTCATCCATGCAAACAAGGAAAAAAAGTTCGAAATCGCCGATATCAACCCGGATGAAATATTTAAACTGCTCGAGATCATATTAGAAAATGGTCTGTATATCGAGGGCAAAAAAGAGCATCTGGCAAAATGAACAGAATACAAATTAATTCCGCATGGGCAACCGACACGGATGGAGACATGAAATGAGGATGACAATCGCTGAAAAAATACTGGCCAGGGCATCAGACAGAGACGGTGTAAAACCCGGGGACTATATAACCGCCCAGATTGACACATTCATGTGCCATGAAGCCTTTGCTGCCGTATATCTCAACCTGACTTCCGCAGGAATAAGCAAGCTTGCCCATCCCGGCAAAGCTTTTGTTTTCCTCGACCACTATGTTCCTGCTCCGACCCAACGGGCAGCATCGATCCAACAGATAGTCAGAACAGGGGTCGAGAAGCTCGGGATTTCAAATTTTTATGGAGAACGTGGCGGGATAGCTCACCAGGTGATGATGGAAAAAGGCCATGTCCTTCCAGGGAATCTTATTGTAGGTACTGACTCCCATACATGCACCTACGGAGCTCTCGGAGCTGCCTCCAGCGGCATCGGCATCTCTGAGATGGCTTATGCCCTTGCAACCGGACACCTGTGGTTCAGGGTCCCGGAAACCATCCGTTTCATCCTTGAAGGGGAACTGCAGCCCTCGGTTACGTCAAAGGACATCATCCTGAAGATCGCAGGAGATTACTCTGCCGAGGCAGCACAATATAAATCGGTTGAATTTACAGGGTCTGCAGTAAAGGAAATGAGTATAGACAGCCGCATGACCATAAGCAACATGTCCGTTGAAATCGGAGCCAAGTTCGGGATATTCGAGACAGACAAAACCTCCGAAGACTACTTTAAAGTGGCCCTGCCTGGTGGGATGGAAAGGATCTGCTCGGACCCGGGGGCTGATTTTGAGAAAACCTATGAAATAGATGTTTCCGGCATCGAACCCCAGGTGGCTGTGCCACATACGGTTGACAATGTAAAACCGGCATCAACCCTGGCAAAAGTAAAAATAGACCAGGCCATCGTTGGCTCATGCACCAATGGCCGCCTGGAGGACCTTGAAGCAGCGGCCCACATATTAAAGGGAAAACAGGTTCACAAACGCGTCAGAATGCTTGTCATACCAGCTTCATGGGAGATCTATCTTAAGGCTGCACAAAAAGGGATACTGTCCGTACTCATACAAGCCGGGGCCATCATACTGAATCCGGGATGCGGTCCCTGCTTTGGTTCGTACGGCGGTCTTCTGGCTCCCGGTGAACGGTGCATCTCAAGTACGAACCGTAACTTTAAAGGACGCATGGGAAGTGACCGTGCCGAAGTCTACCTGGCATCCCCGGCAACGGTTGCGGCATCAGCCTTAACAGGAAAAATTACCGATCCGCGAAGGATTTCGGGTTAGGAGGAAGTCTCATGATGGAAGGAAAGGTTTGGATACTGGGAGATAATATTGATACGGACCTGATAGTGCCGGGGCAGTATCTGGATGCACCCATCGAAGACGTGACCCGGCATGTGTTTGAGAGCATCAAACCCGGGTTCTCATCCCAGGTCGAAAAAGGTGATATCATTGTGGGGGGCAAAAATTTCGGATGCGGATCCTCCAGAGAAAACGCACCACTTGCCCTTAAAACGCTTGGAATAGCCTGTATTGCGGCCGACTCGTTCGCCCGGATCTTTTTTCGGAACGCCATAGCCATCGGGCTGCCGGTGGTGATGTGCAGGGATATTTCAAAACATTTCAGCGAAGCAAGTCGGGCAAGAATAGATTTCAGGACAGCCACGATTGAGAATTCGGAAACAGGATCGAAAATCAAAGGAGAACCCTTTCCTGAAGAGATCATTACCATGCTTGAAAAAGGAGGCATCATGGAACTGCTCAAAGCAGAGAGGAAAAAACAATGAAAACCGGAGACATACTATGAAGGACTGGCAGGATTGTTTTAACCGGCCCCTGGCGTTGAAGCTCTATGTCATCCACACCGGCAATGTTCATATGGCCGGCAAAATCCATTACAACCCCAAGAGCCCGGATTTCAGATCAAGACCCGATGACAAGCGTTTCAACCCTGTGCTGACCTATCTTGTGGAGCATCCCCTTAAAGGATATATACTCCTTGACACCGGAATTCACCCCTCCTTTGCACTGCATCGCACAGGAAATTTCGGATGGCTGCTGGGGAGAATCGTCCAGATAAAGACCTCAAACGGTCTGGATGTTCCCAGTCAATTAAAGAGAATCGGGCTATCGGTCAAGGAGATCACCACGGTCATATTGTCCCATCTTCACCTGGACCACCTGGGCGGACTGCCCCTGCTGGCTCACAACGACACTCTTGTCGTCCATGCCGATACAAAGGAACTTGCCATTGCCCGCTCAAGCCTGGGCCTGCTCAAGGGATATATCGGGAAACATATCAGAGGTGTTACGGTAACCGAATTTGATTATTCGATGTCCCTGCCTCCCTTTGACAGGGTGTGTGATCTGTTCGGGGACCAGAGCATCTGGGTCGTGGGAACACCCGGGCATACACCGGGACACGTTTCAGTTATACTCAACATGCATCAGGGACCTTTCCTTCTCACCTTTGACGCAGCCCACAGGGCTTCCAACATTGAAGACATGATTCCGCCCAAGGGGGATTATGAACAGGGACTGAAAAGCCTGAAATCCATTAAGAGCTTTTTAAAGGAATTCCCCACCGCAAGAGTGATCTATAGCCACGACCCTGATCAGATTTCACGGTTGAAAACCCTGCCCGAGTACTATGAATAGGAGATGATGATGACCCCCCGGAAAAATTTAAGAGCCATGATTGAAAAAAATGAACTTGTTCAGGCGCCGGGCGTCTTTGATGCCCTTTCCGCAAAAATTGTCCAGGCCCAGGGCTTTAACACCGTATACATGACCGGATACGGAACCTGTGCCAGCATGTTCGCCCTGCCGGACCTGGGACTTCTGACCATGACAGAGATGGTGGACAATGCCCGGCGAATCGCGGATGCGGTGGATATCCCCTTGATTGCAGACGCCGACACGGGCTACGGGAACCCCATCAATGTGGTCAGGACAGTCAGGGAATTTGAAAAGGCGGGCGTCGCTGCCATCCACATCGAGGACCAGACATGGCCGAAACGGTGCGGGCACATGTCAGGAAAAAGCGTCATCCCTGCCGCAGAAATGGCAGAAAAAATCAAAGCTGCTGTTGATGCCCGGAAGAACCAGGATTTTCTCATCATTGCCAGGACCGATGCCCTGGGAACGGACGGTTTTGATCATGCAATGGAAAGGGCGAACCTGTACGCTGAATCAGGGGCGGATATTCTGTTCATCGAAGCCCCTGTGGACAGGACTCAAGTAGAAAATATACCCAGGCATTTCACCAAGGCACCCCTGCTCTTAAATCTGGCTCCGCTGACACCGAACTTTTCCAGAGATGAGATCAGCAGCATGGGATATGCAATTGTAATCTATCCGGGGGTATGCCTTGCAGGGGCGATCGAAGGATGTACCCATGAGCTAAAGCAAATCAAAGATACAGGGAAACAGCGTGAATTCAGGGAATGGGCCCAGTCGTTCCAGGCCCTGAACACATTCCTGGGCGTTCCCTATTACCGGGAATTGGGCGAGAGGTATAAGGGTTGACCTAAAGGCGGGTACTGGAGAATGCTCCATAAGGGTTAACAAATCATCATGCGAAGGACGCAAACCGTGGAGGGTATAGGGTAATGGATGCTTTCAAGAACAAGACCGCCATTGTTACCGGTGGTGCTTCGGGGATCGGACGGGAATTATGCAAACAACTGGCCGCTGCTGGAGCAATGGTAATCGCGGCAGATATCAACAAAGCCGGAGCAGACGAAACCGTATCGATCATAACTGAAAAAAATGGCAAAGCCCTGGCCGTGCACATTGATATGACAGATTCTGACGCCGTGGGAAAAATGGTGAACACGGTGGCATCCCGAGGCCCCCTTGATTACATGTTCAACAATGCCGGGATGATCATGTTCGGAGAATTCAGAGATATGTCCTATGACCAGTGGCGGCACTTTATGGACACGGATGTCATGAGTGTGGTCTACGGCACGACCAGTGCCTATGCTGTCATGGCCGGACAGGGGCATGGGCATATCGTGAACACAGCTTCTGTTTTCGGACTCTTCCCCTTTCCCCTGGGAGTCGCCTATACAGCGGTCAAACATGCCGTAGTGGGCATGTCCCTTGCCCTTCGTCCCGAGGCAGAAGGTTTGGGCGTCAAGATCACCGTTGCATGCCCTGGGTCAGTGGATACTGAAGTGAGAAACACCTACACCATCCTCAAGGGTGACAGGGATATTTTCAATTCCTTTATCATGAAGCAGCTGACCCCGGAAAAGACTGCCCGGAAAATCCTGAACGGTGTCAGAAAGAACAAGGGGCTTATCGCCTTTCCCTGGTATGATCTGATTCCGTGGTGGCTGTCGCGGATCTCTCCGGGACTCAATTTCTGGTGGCAGCGCAAACTGGTGAACCTGTTCCGCAAAAAAATACGAATCAACAAATGAGAGTACCGCCACCGGGTTGCCAAAAGCATCCGGTGGCGGCACGCCAAATTTTTCAGACCAACAGTACGGTTAAGCTCAAATAAGGATTACCTGAAAAAAAGCCCATTGACTTCAGGGCTTATGCTGACACCAGCACAATGAACAAGGAGACGTCGATGAAGGAAAACATTGGAACAACAGGGAGTGGCGAGTCGGACAACAGATCGTTTAAACATCTTTTGTCCCCTTTGACCATAGGCGGGGTTAAGATAAAAAACAGTATTGCCGTGGCACCCATGCAGGAGTACATGACAGGCCCCAGCGGCGAGATTACCGAACAGACGCTGGGCTATATCGGTGCCCTGGCAAAGGGAGGAGCCGGCCTGGTGATCAGCGGTGTAATGCTGGGCACAAAACTGGCTGCCCAATATCCGATGGGCCGCTCCATGTTTCTTTTTCATCCCAGGCACCAGCTGGGGGCTGCCCTGTATGCGGAACGGATCCATCACTTCGGAGCCAGGGCCTGTGCCCAGATGTCGCCGGGAGTCGGCCGTCAGTGCACTCCCTATGAAGCAGGCGCTGTTGTGCCGTCGGCCTCGGACAACCTGCCCTATGAAATAACACGGGAAAAGATGTTCAATTCAATGCAGGTTGCCATGGATCTTGACCAGCGCTCCAGGATGGTGGTCAGGGGACCTTTGACCAGGGCGTTGACAGTCTCGGAAATCCAGAGCGAAACCAAGGAGTTTGCAGCCAGCTGCCAGCTGGCGGTTCTGAGCGGGTTTGACATGATCGAAATCCATGCCACCCACGGGTTTCTCTGCCACCAGTTCCTCTCACCGTTCTCCAATAAGCGGACCGACCTGTACGGAGGTGAATGGCGAAACCGAAAACGGTTCCTGAATGATCTGATGGAAGCAACGAGATACGCCTGTCAGGGAATCCCCATCGGAGTCAGGATCAGTGCGGAAGAGCACATGGAAGGCGGCCTGACCCGTGAGGAAATGGTTGATGTGGCCAGAGATCTTGAGGCCCGGGGTGCGGATTACATCCACCTGTCCGACGGTGCGGGATTCGAAGAAGCCGGCCACCAGATTCCGGACGCTGACAGGGCAGAACATATGGCGGACCACGGAATCGAATTCAAAAATGTGTTATTAATTCCTGTCATGGTCATGTCCCAGCATGACCCGGTAAAAGCAGATGCAGATATGGGAAAGGGAAAATTTGACATGTCTGCCCTGGGACGCCAGCTCCTGTGTGATCCCTGGTATCCGACGAAACTTGCAACGGGGAAAGCCGATACCATCATCCGCTGCACCCGGTGCAACACCTGCATGCTCAGAGGCCTTGCAGGCCTTTACATTGCATGTCCGAACAATCCGAACCTGGGACGCGAATACTTGATGGATGAGTACAGGATGGGCCCCCGCACCAAGGATGAACCCGTCATTCCGGCAAGTTGGATGGCGGCGAAACTGCCCGCACTGGATAAAAACGTGTGGTGGCGCTCTGATATAGAAGTGGTTGAAAAATGCTGGCGGCCTTTCCGGGGCCCCGGCCCCAGGTAATTGTCATTCAAGCAGTGGATTCCCGGTATGACCGGGCAATAAACCCTAACATCAGGAGATTGCACATGAACAAAACATGGGTAAGAGAAACAGTTGAGAAGAACATCCAAAAGATATACGGGCTTAAAGATTCCAGCCCCGGGGCCATAGAGGAAATGGTAGACGCCACGTTTTCCCAGTGTCCGGTCCTTCAGTTTCCGGGTTTCATGGAAAAGCACCCTCTGTTCGGAATCCAGCAGGGCAGGACTCTGACAAAAAATCATTATATAACCTTTTATAATACGGTTGACATCCTGGAACTTGAAAAACAGTATATTATCGCTGACGGCCTTGGCGCCTCTTCCCACTACCGCATGAAGATCAAATTCAAGGAATCCGGTTCCGTCTTTGACTTTGAACTCCTTTTTCTGATGGACCTTGACTGGGAAGGCCGGGTCAGGGATATCAGGCTTTATTTTGACACCGCGACCTTCTTAAAAGCGGTTCAGACAAAAAATGGGAACTTCAAGGACGTGAGGGAAGCACTTTCCCACTCTGCGTTTGATCCGGATTCAAAGGTTCAGGCGGCTGCCGTCGGATCCCGCATTTACATGGCTTTCGGGATGGCCTATATGGGTATGGGAAAGTGGGAGGATTTTTATGCGGGCATGGGTGATGGGGTGGAAGTGGTTTTTAAATCCAATGTGGATGTGCTCCCTTACGCAGGTCAATACTCCCACAAACAGGGATTCAAACAGTGGCTGGACGACCTGTTTTCCCTCTGGTCCCTCAACGCCTTTAACTTCACAAAGGTTTATACAGAAGGCAATGCAGCGGATTTCATGATGCATGAACTGCATTATTACAATAATCCCGACGGATCCAAACGGTATCTGGATGTCTATATCGTCCAGAGCTTCAGGGTAGATGAAAAAGGACAGCTTGAACTCTTCAAAAGCTATAATGATTCAAACTGGCTGGATGAGACCTTTTTTGCCAGCGAGGTTTACAAAAAGCATTACGGGTACCCGGCGGATTATCCCAAGGGGCTTAACAACTGATTTCCTTTTCGAGCTCCCTGTCAAAGGCCGTGGCAAACGCAAGTTGCCATGGCCTTTTCAGCATCAGGTCATGGCGAAATTCAGGCATGGGTCAGCCCCGAAAAGCTCTCACATGTCCAGGTTTCCTGGCAAACGACGAAAAAAAAGAAATGACAATTCAAGACAGGAGGCATGGCGCCGCTGCCTGGGAAACAGCAGCGGCGCCCTGTTGCAGGTGGTGTGTTATTTGGACATCTTGGTAAAACCGGCAAGTGAGAAGCGGTTCAGGTCCATTGCCTTGGCACTGGTCGTGTAAAAGCAGTCTTTGCCGTATCCTTCAAGTGCGGTGCAGTGCTGGAGACGTTCATCCAGAACCATGGAATCAAGAATGGTTGCAGCCATTTTCCCATCCTGGGATGCGGCAACGCCCCAGGTTGTCCAGAACATTTTCCAGTATTCCCCTGACCGATCGAAAATCTGTTTCCAGTAGACCACAGAGGTCTCTTTGTCAACCCAGTGAATCTGGCGTCCGTAGTTGTAATACGGGTTCTTGTGGCGTCCTTCAATGACCCACACGGGCCGCTTTGTCCAGACCGTATTGGTCTGGCACCAGGGGGCTACCGTCCCCTCATAGTATTTTTTGGAATAGGCTTCATACCCGTAAGCTGCATACTGCTCCCGGTCCTGCATTCCCTGAATTTCCCATTCCCCGTTCTGGTTGACTTTAATGTCCTGGGGCTTGGCGGAATTAAACCCGGCAAGAATCGTTGTTTCTCCGAGCAGCTTCCACTCCACGTCTCCGATCTTGCCGTCATAGCCGACGTAATTGCCATCGTCACGGGCAAAGTCTGAGCCGAACATGGCATCGGACCGGCCTGCCGGGGTAAGTCGCCGGACCCGTCGAATGGCCGGAACGTATCCGTACAGCATGTCCTGTTTATTATCAAGATAACGCCAGGTCATGAGGGAGGTGCCGGCCATGTCATAGGGTTCCTTGATGAGCGTCTGACTGTAGAATTCAAGATTGTCGGAATTGGGAATATCAATTGATCCGGGCCAGGCGGTAAACGCGTAAGACCAGAAATTTGCCAGGATAAAACGCTCCATCTTGTTTGATTTGCCGTCAAGGAATGCCAGGCGGAAACCGGTTCTGAGGGGTCCGTTATTCTGGCGGACGAAACTGCCGTTGTACATGATTTTAGCTGCCGCCTTGGGATCGGCAGAATCCACACCGGGAAACGGTATCCCTTTAATGAACCCCGGAGCTCCGCCGGTTTTTGAATCAACAATGGTCAGCTCGTCACTCAGATCATAGCGACCTTTGTTGGCTGTTCTTGATTCCAGTCCCCAGGTGGGCTGGGTCTGTGACCAGTCAAACTCCAGTTCCCCGACACGCATCATCCACTGCCCCTTTTTGAACCACTCGATTACCGGATCGGGAACCAGGCCGTTGACCTCCTGGTAGTTGTTCTTATCGACGATCTTCAACTCGCCGGCCATGGTCAACGGCATAGACACACACGCCATAAGCCAGAGGCCAATCATCAGTGCCATACCTGTTTTCTTCATCATATCTGCAACTCCTTTTTATTTTCACATTCAGTCTTTCAGGGATTGATATCCCCTTCCGGCCCATCAGAAGTTCATGGTTATGCTCACGGCCAGCTGGTCCCAGTCGTACAAAACGCCCGGTGCAATGTCCTTTTTCCCGAACACATCGGTGTACTGGACCTTCAAAATAACAGGGTCCATGCGGTATTGCAGTGACGACTGCCAGAAACCAGCCCCTCTGGGGTTGTATGCTACCGTGATGTTGGGCTCCAGGCGGCCGTTCATATAGCTGGTATAAAGCATCGTCAGGAAGGTGTGCTCCCACTGGTGGAGCCTGACCCAGTCTCCGGTGGGATAAACAGGGGCCGGCAGCACGTGATTGGCATCATAATCCGGGTAGTACTCGTTGGAGACCTCAACGGTCCAATTAATCATGCTGAGCTTATTGATGCCGCGGAACCAGAAGGGTCTGTCAAACGCCAGGGAGAACCGGAGCACGTCCCACTCGGGGATCTCGCTCTGACCAGGGGCCGGACTCCCTCCCATGAACTCATAAAGGGTCCTGAAATTCTTTGAAGGATCAAAATAGGGTTCATCAAAGGTATAGGCGACCTCCCCCCGGAAAACAGCTTCGGTGCGGGGCTCAAAAAAGCTGAACGAAGCGCCCACCGTGTCTGTGGGAATCCAGTGTTTTTCCACCTGCAGACCGCGGGTATCTCCGGTCATCAGTTTAGCGAAGTCGATACTGCTTTGCAGGGCCGGATCAACAGGATAGCTCCGGAAATAGGCCAAAGCGAAATTGAAATTGGATGCGGCAACCGCCTGGAACCTTATGCCCCAACGGCTGTTTTCCATGTCATCATCCGGGTCGGACGGAATGAGCTGCATTGGAGGACCCGATGCCTGGGGAAAATTATACACGGATCCCCAGGGAGTCTGGGGAGCGAATTTCTGATCCAGCATGGCAGGTTCCCAGAAAGCCTCAATGCCAAGATCATCCAGGGGGCCGGTCGAACCCAAGTTGTAGGTTCCCCTGAGGGCCCAGAGGGGTATACGCCGGTCATCTAAATCTTCAAACATGCCGCCGTAAGTGTTGTCAATGGGCATTATCCTGTCCAGCAACGGATAAATATCCGTTTCTCCCCAGGAAATTTTCTGACGCCCGATACGCAGGAAAAGGGGCCCTCTGGTGATGTCCGTATAGCATTCCCAAATATCGGCATCCTTGGACATTTCATCTATCTGGTCTTTGTAAGTCGGGCTGAAATCCCTGACATGGGTTATCTCCGAAGGGCCGATATCATAGATCGTGTCATAGAGAAACCGGGCTGTGGCATGAAATTTCATATCCCATTCCGAAGAGGAAGGCCGGGGTTTATAGTCAAACTCGATGTAGGCTATGTTCCGCTGCTGGATGAGGTCACCGGCGTCCAGATCCGGGGCGTCGGGCCAGTACCTCGGATCATTGCTCGGCACAGTGGACCACCCTGTGCTGTCCTGGGTTTTAACGGTGAATTTAGTCTGGAACTTGCCTCTTAGTTCCAGAGTCCGGTCATCATCGAGATACCCTGCACGGGACATCCCAGGGACCAGCACCAGGCCCACCAGGATCCCCCATAACACCATCGCCCAATACCTTCCGCTTTTCATATATTCCTCCTTTGTCCGTTTATTACCCGATGTTGTCATGCACCTGTTCTGCAGCCAACCCCGGCGCCATTTAAAAATCAATCTCCTACATGACCGGGGCCCTGTTAACCACAAAACCCGGCTTGAACAAGGACACAAGCGACGGGATGAACACCAAGGCATTGACCATGTTCAGCAGCATCAGAAGGCCCAGGAGAAGGCCCATTTCCGACTGAAACTTCAGGTTTACAAATACCCAGAATACGACACCTGCAATCAAGGTGCTTGCGGTGAAAATGATGGTTTTGCCCGTGGTTTCCACCGCCCTCAGGTTTGCGTGCTGATAATCCCCGCATTTTTCATATTCCTCGGCGATACGGGCCATCAGATAGATTCCGTAATCGATACCGATACCGACGGCGATGGCTGCCACCGGAAGCGAATTGATGTTGAGATCAATCCCCCACCAGAGCATGAACACCTCTGACACAATCTGGGAAATGGCAAGGGGAACAATCAGGATCATGCCCGCAGCAAAAGACCTGAATGTCAGCACGCACAGAAGCAGAACCGCAGAAAAGACCACCGCAAGGGAGACCCAATATGAATAGTTTACTTCCTCATTGACCGCGAATAAAATGCCCATCAGCCCCCCTGCCAAGCGGAACTTGACCCGGTCAGACGTATGACTGGCAATAAAGGCACGGGCCTGGGCAATGCTGTTTTTAATCACCTCATAATTATAGCTCTTGTAAAAACAGGTGATGGTCGCATTGGTCCAGGAGTAGTCTATCCATTGATCCATCTCCCCGGGGGATGCGCTGTTGCGAATGATAAAACCAATCTGACCCAAATGGGACGGGTCTTTGGGAAGCATCTCCCATTTTGGATTGCCTTCATGGAACATGCGGTAAACACGCTTGATCAGATTGTTGAATGTCAGGGTCCCCCCTGCCCCTCCCTTGGTTTCCATGTGAATCTGGAAGTCTTCGATGGTACGCAGTGTTTCGTAATCCTTGATAGCGCCTTCTTTCTGCCCTTCTGCAAGGATGACCAGCTGGGTCGAGCCCACAAAATTCTCGTTAAAGAACCTGGAAGCTTTGTTATAAGGATGGGACGGGAATAAAATGGCAGCTCCGGCTTCGGTATTTCCCACCTTTAATTTAAGCGCGAAGTATCCCCCCACGATGATTATAAACAGGGTAATAAACAAAATTGCATATCTACCTGCTTTTTTGCTCGCAGGAGCGACCAGCACTCGTGCAATCCGGTCGTAAAAATTACCTTTCACATCCCGGTTAAGGATATCCAGATCCGGCGCCCTGAGATAGGATAAAAGGATCGGATTCAACGTCAGCACGCTCACAACGATGGTCACGATCCAGAATGAGCAGAAGAAACCGAGCTGGCGCATGAGAGGGATTGTCGCAACAGATATCAGCAGCAACCCCAGCGCGTCTGTCACAATGGACAGGAACGCAGGCGCAAAAAGTTCGCCATATCCCAGGACAATGGCCTCACGCTGATTACCCAGATTCAGATATTCCTCATAATAGCGTGCCATGCACTGAACCGCGTGACTGATGGCCCTGGCGGTGATAATCAGCGGAACAACCAGAATCAACGGGTCCAGGGCGTACCCCAGCATACTGGCAAAGCCCAGGCCCCAGACAGCACTGAGACAAGCCGCCGCCAGAGGCACAAAAACGCCCTGCCAGGTGCGGAAGTAAAAGAAAAGCAGACCGATAATCACCAGAATACTTAAGCCCAGAACGGTATAAATCTGGGGAGCCAGGTTGTAAATATAGGCATAGAGCCCAGGATACCCGGTAAAATGGATACGGTGGTTGTCGTCCTCTTCCCGCTCTTTGATCTGCATCATTTTCTCATAAAGGTTCCTGGGTTCGCCGCCCTCTTCCCAGAACCCGGCAAAAATGGCTGCAGCCTTGTCGTCCGGAGACACGAAAAAGCCACGCACGCCCTCGTTGCTGTAGATGCTGCGTTTGATTTCATCCAGTCCTTCCTGTGTGCGTGACAGGCCTGCATGGACAATAGGTTTCATGGCAATGCCGTAGCCGGTCACCTCGACATTTTTCAGCTTGGGATGCGTAATCGAGATGAGCTGGGCCGGATTACACCCTTTGATGGTCAGCATCTCGGCGGTAATTCGATTAATTTTATCAATGGTCTCCCAGTTGTAAATATCACCGTTTCTGACCTCGATGGCTGTGACCAGGACATTGGCACTTCCGAACATGTTCCTGTACTGGTTATACACTTCGATAAACGGATGCTTGGGTGGATAAAAGGAGACGAAATCCGTAGCAATTTTCAGCTGGGATGCACTGTACCCAAAAAAAAGAGTGATTACAGCGATCACCAGCAGGGCCGCGACCCGGTGCCTGAGTAAGAATGCAACATAGTTCTGAACAACTTTTTCTGTTCCCTTCATGGATCTCCTTGTCTCTACCAAATAAGCCGGCCGTCTCTGATCCGCACCACGACCCCGTGGGCACCAACGCCAATCCCGTTTTCTGACTCTTGGCCGTCCAGATTGACCGAACCAAACCAGAACAGCCTAGCCTGCATCGGCACATCCAGACTTTCCCATTGCCGGCCGCCGTCCCTGGATTCAAGGACTGTTCCGTCTTCGCCAACGGCAAAACCGAGGTCCTTTTTAACCGTGATTCCGTAGAGCGCCTTGTCTGTATTGGTAAGTGCCCTCTCCCAGGTATTTCCCTTGTCCCTGGAAGAAATAACCACCCCTGCAAGCCCGGCAGCGTAAATGGTATCGCCGGCGGAACACATAGCGAATATCGACTGGTCAGTTGGAGACGGAATCATACCCCACGTTGCCCCACCGTCATCGGTTCTGTAAATCTGACCGAATTCACCGGCAATGACACCCTGGTCAGGACTAATCCACTTAACAGCATAGATCACCACATCCTCAGATAGAGAAACATCCCGCCACCTTGTGCCGCCATCATCGGTTACAAGGATCTGACCCCAGTCACCTGCTGCACACCCATGCCGGGCGTCAGCGAAATCAATTGCAAACAAGTGCTTTTGGGTGCCGGTTTCCATGGGCTTCCAGGTCCTTCCACCATCGCAGGTACCCACTATGGCGCCCTGGGCACCGGCAGCCCATCCAAGTTTTTCATTCACGAAACTCACCGAGAACATGGATTGGGGCACATTGCCGGATACAGCGGACCAGTTTGTCCCCCCATCTTCTGATAAAAATATTTCACCCCGGTCGCCTACTGCCACGCAATGCCCATTACCAAGTACAGCCGACCCGAAAAGGCTCACACGGATTCTATCGTGGAGATTGTTGTCTGCAGCCTTAACCTGTCCTATTGATGTCCACCCTGAAATCAGAATCATAACCGACAAAAACAAAGCTGCCGACATGAATGTCGTTTTTTTTACGGCACACGGTAAAGTTACCGTGCTGGTGCTTGCAGAATTCGGGAGAGTCATGGTTTCCTTTAATATTTTAAATGTCATCCGCATCTGAATTTAAATATACTTACAGTATACTTTTAACAGTAAATATACTGACAGTATACCATTGTCAAGAGAAATCTTTCGACCCGGAATTCCTTTGGTAACAGGGGAAAACCCCCACTTCTGACCGAACTTGTTCCAGGATGGGAATATGCGAGTAACATACATATTTTCAGCATGTTACCAAAAATATAACCGGCAGTTACCAAAAGGCATCAACCGGATTCAAACCGGAACATGGCTGAGTTTTTCCCAGGAAGGTTGAGGGTCTTGACGTTTTGACAGTCCGGATGTTATAGGATAGGATCGTCTTCGTCCCGGACAGACGGGAAACACCTGTCAAACAAAGGTATCCACAGCACGGGAGCCGACGTGCAGAAGATTAGACAAAATCAGATTATTTTTCTATCAGATACACTAACGGTATATCCTATTCATTAACTTTGGCCGAAAGGATAACAAAATGATGGAGACCAAACGAGTCTATAATAAGAAACGGAAACTGATTGACATTCAGGAGGCCGCCAGCAGGCTGTTCATGACCAAGCCATATGCTTCCATCACCGTTGACGATATTGCCCTTCAGGCCGGACTGACAAAAAGAACCCTGTACAAATATTATCCTTCGAAACTGACCTTGTTTGTCCGGATGTTTGATGATTATCTAAGGGAACTGAGCGCAGAGATGACAGACGGTGTGGAACAGAGCAAAGGAGCCGAAGAAACGGTTCGCAAAATGTTTGATATCCAGTTCGATTTTATTAAACGGAATATCAGATTCATGCTCCTGTTCTGGACCTTGGACTCAGGGGAATTCGGAGGTGAACTGCCACCGGAACTGATTCAAAGCATCCATTTTTGGAATAAAAGCCTTCTGAAAACAGCCGTTGGTGTTCTAAAGGAAGGACAAAAGCAGGGACTCATTGGTGACCACGATCCGGAGGTGCTGGTCAACATGCTTTCCGCCTTTTTAAAAGGGATCTTTCTTCATACCCAGAAACAGACCATCTGGGGGATAACCGACCTGGACCCCGCACTCCTCAAGGAGATGTTCTGGACGCTGATCAAGCCCCAGTTATTCAAGTAACCCTGCACTCCGCTCAGCGGGGCCACGGGGACAGCCTTTAGCCTTCCACTGCCCTCCTGTGCAAAGGTTCCCCCGGAAACTTACCGTTCACGAAATCTGTTGCACCAAGATAACCTTTAATGCATGAAACAGGATGACAGTCAAAATTTCCTTTATGATTTTTTCCGGGCGGTGTAGAGATTCATAAAACAATTGAAATTTTATTTGATGACCTGAATGAATGCAGGAGTCTTAGGGAAATGAAGCGTTCGCTCTTAATTGAACAACATGAAAATATTGCCTATCTGACCATCCATTATCCTGAAAAAAGAAACGCCCTGACACCATCTCTGCTCGCAGATCTTAATGATAACCTGGCAAGGTTTTCGAAAAATGATGATATCCGGTGTGTGGTAATACGGGGGTCAGGAGATAAGATTTTTTCCTCAGGATACGATATCGGAGCCATACCTGTTCATCCTCTCCCTGATTTGAGGCAGGAAACACCGGATGTATTGATACAGGTGCTGGATACCATTAAGAATTTTCCTTACCCCACGATTGCAATGCTCAATGGCTCTGCGTTTGGTGCGGGATTCAACCTTTGTGCCTGTTGTGATATCAGGATAGCGGCGGATGATATAAAATTGGGAATGCCGCCGGCAAGGCTCGGCATAGCCTACCATCCCGCAGGTATTCAACAGTTTATCCAAGCATTCGGGTTTGCCGTGACAAGGGAAATTTTTTATACTGCTGATATTTTTGAGGGCAAAGACCTTCTACTCAAAGGTTTGGTCAATCATTTGATCCCAAAACCTGATCTTGAAAACTTTACCCGAGCCTATGCCCAGAAAATTTCCAGGAATGCCCCGTTATCTTTAAAAGGAATGAAAAAAATTATCAGCCTGTTTGAGGATGATATGGCGCTGGAGCAGGACAAGCTTGAAAAAGCTGACCGGATAATGCAACACTGTTTTCAAAGCAATGATTTAAAAGAAGGACAGGCAGCTTTTATGGAGAAGAGAGCCCCACGGTTTACCGGGAAATAAACAATTCTGCAGGAGGGAAAAAAGACATATGGAGAAAGACACATTGGTCGAAATCATCAAGAAACGGTTAGCCTTGGATGGGGACGAGCTATCGGCTGTTCTTGGGAATCCTAAATACCAGCGTCTATTTGAAAATGCTGCAAAGGGGTCGCGCTATCGTCTTGTGGCGGAGGTCGTCGATTCAAAGGGATGTCACTCAGGTCATGTTGCAGGACAACGAATCGTTTTCGACTCTGCAGGCAATCTGTTAACCCGGGAATCTCCCAATCGCGTCTGCGCCTTTTTAATGCCGAACCTGACAGTGCTGATCAACGCATTCTTTGAAAATCTCATGAATGGAAGGGACCCGAATGAGGTGATGTTCAACAGAACAGGCTGTTTCGATGTCGGGCCGATGTGCGGTGGATGGGGACATGTTCAGCTGGAGATGAAGGCAGAATTAAGGTAATCCTGTTCAGCCATGTTCTGGCGGAACGGGACAGGCGCTGGCACT
This sequence comes from Pseudomonadota bacterium, assembly GCA_043806875.1. Lineage (GTDB taxonomy): Bacteria > Desulfobacterota > Desulfobacteria > Desulfobacterales > Desulfobacteraceae > JAZDGN01. The sequence goes on along the minus strand of JAZDGN010000079.1, from coordinate 327 downwards.
CGAAACAGGGTAATTTTTAACAGGAGAAGATGGATTCCCTGACAAGATCTCTGAAAAGTTGGCGCTGCTCCTTTGTCTCAACCAGTTCCACATCCAGCGGTGCAAAATCTTCCACCCTTCCCGCCACCTCCGCCATAGGTTCAATCTTCCTGATTGGCGGAATCGGCACCGCCACCGCCACTGACTTTTTCTTGGAGGTGTTCCTTTTCTCCGGCAGTTTTACCCCCCCTGGCATCAAGCAGTTCGAGGAAGGTTCGACATAGCGAAGAAAGCTCAGAAACAAATCGAAAAGCTTCCGAAGCATGTGAGGGTGAAGTTCAGTATTTG
>JAZDGN010000078.1:0-43535 GCA_043806875.1 Pseudomonadota bacterium | reverse complement strand
TTTTACGGAGAGCTGAAAACAGCCCCTCTGATAAGTGAATGCCCGTTGTGCCTGGAATGCAAGGTGGTTGAGATTGTAGAGAGTGGACTGAATGAAATCTTCATCGGTGAGATTGTTGGAACTTTCACCGAAGAGGGATTTCTGACTGAGGGAAAATTGGATTTTAAGAAGATGAAGCCACTAATTCTTTCACACCCGAACACCACTTATTGGCGTTTGGGGGAACCGGTAGCCATGGCCTGGAACATTGGCAAGAAGTGCAAAGCAAAGCGAAAATAACAACGAGGGGTGCTTTGCCGATCATCGTTCTAGTAAGCTATTGTCTATGATACTAAATCTATTGGAAAAATTGGAACCGGCAAGGCCTACTTGATGTACACGCAGGAATCTTTGAATAGATAAGTGCCAATTTCTTTATACCAGGAATTGACCGGATTTTGAAAATACAGAGCGTTAACTGATAGCAATGACCGGTAAAAAATTTCGTTGCATCGGACCTTTTCATTGTGTAGTGTCATCTTACATTTTCCATGAAATTGAAATACCCCCTTGTATTGGCCGTAAGAAAAAGATGAACGTGAACAAACAGGAAACTGGACAATGAAAAAAATCGCGAGAAATGATCCATGTCCCTGCGGCAGCGGACTTAAGTATAAAAAATGCTGCCTTCAAATCAATGGAGGATTTCAACCGTATACAGCGGATGAAAGAGCGTCGGCCCTGCAGAAGATGGACGATTTTGTGGATCAAGGGAGATGGCAGGAATATGAAGATGAGGCTATGAATATGTTCTGGAATGATCTGGAACAAAACCTTCCCCAATTGGATGACTATGTCCATTTCATGAGTGAATCCATGTTCGACTTCTGGTTTTGTTTTGATTTTAAAACCGATGATGACCGGCCTTTATTCCACTATTTTCTTGATGGAAGCCCCAGCTTGACAAAGGGGGAGCTGAGTTTTATAAATATGGCCGGCAAGTCCTGTGTGCGACTCTATGAGGCGGTTGAGGTCATCCCGGGAAAATCAATCACATTAAAGGATTTAATCAGCGGCCGGGTAACGGAAGTAAGGGAAATTCGCGGATCACAATCCATGAAACGCCATGAAATACTGGCTGCACGCATCATGCCGGTGGGTGCATCGGGCAGGCCTGAGATGGATGGGGGCCTTTTCCTTTTCCCGCGCATGCAGCGGGAGAGAATCGTGAACACCGTAAAATCAATGTACGAGGCGTTTAATCAGGAAACTCCGGGAGCCGCTGATCCGGATTTTTATAAGGAAATGCCTCCGGTATTTCATCAGATGTGGCTGCCCCCTTTTATTAATCCCATTCCCGACGTAGTGACCCGCGACGGCCATAAAATGGTAATCACCAAGGTCTATTTTGATGTGGATGACCCGGATGCACTCAAGGCGGTTCTGGATACAAAAAAAGACCTTGAACGTGAAACAGAAGCGTTGAAATGGACCTGGCTGTCAAAAACCAAAGACGGCCGCACGGGGATCTATGGATTCTTCAGTATGGAAGGTCAACGTCTTATTCTGGAGACCAGTTCAAAAGAATGGGGTGAAAAGGGGAAGGAGAAGATCAACCGGATTGCCAAAGACCTTGCCCGATACAAAATCACAAAGTATACCAGCATGCAGAGCCTCCTGGAAAAGTTTAAATCCGGCAAACCCGGACCGGAACCCGGATTTGGGGATTTGTCCCCAGCAGACAGGGAAAAATTAGATCAGACAATAAAAGACGAGCAAAAAAAGTATTACAAAAAATGGCTTGACATGGATATTCCCATGCTGGACGGCCATACCCCCCGCCAGGCTGCCAGGTCCCCTGAACTTAAACCGCGGATTATAGAAATGCTCAAGGATCTCGAACACCATTATGAAAGTGACCTGACACTTGGAAAGCCGGGTTTTGATCCTTCCTGGATGTGGGAGGAACTGGGCCTGGAAAGCGAGAACCCGGACCGGCATCAGGGCGGTTACCTTCCGCTTACAGGATTTGAAGCCATGGGGCGTCTGGTTGAGGGGATGGGAGATGTTGCCCGGAAGATAGCGGCCGGATATCGACATATGGACACGTTTGATGACACCATGACCCTGGATCGTGAAGATCTGAAAACGAATCTGGATTTTCAGCGTTTTGTCCGGGAACAGACAATCCTGGCCGTTGAACAGGGTATGGACAGGCAGATGGCTGAAGACCACGGCAACCTGCTGGCCTCTCATCTGGAATATATGGTCAATTACGAATTGCACCTTCGAAAGACCTTCTGGATCGACCCATCTCTTTCCTACATGCTGGAGCATACCCGACTGGATCTGCCCGGCGACATGCTCAAACTGCCCTATTCCTCTTTTGCCCTTGTTTTTACGGATCGCTTCACCCTTGAAACTGCCGAGAGACTGCTGTCGAAAATACCGGACTGCATCATGGGGGGACGCAAACTTCAGATAATGACCGTATATGTGACGCAAATCCTGTCCGGTGAAACCAAGGGATTGAGAATCGCGTTTGATTTGGATGCCTTTATCGAGCAATGGCCCTATCTGCTTGTCCGGGATCTGAAAATTGATCCCAGGGATTCTCTGGACCAGATCCTGGTCAGCCATTTTCCGGATGCTGAGGACAAGGGGATGGATCCGGTTTTCAGATCGGAACTGATGCGGAAAATGGTGCATCTGGTGATCAATACCATCCTTTATACCACCAGTGCAGATGTGGCAACCGAAACCAGAGCCGGTTCCCAGATCAGCCGGACCAAGCAGGGATCCGGCACAGGGCAGGCGGACAACCCATTTCTTTCTTCACAGGAAGTGATCTATCTCCCGGGAAAGATCAAAATCTCCCTTGTAAAAGAAATGCAGGCTGTGGAAAAGAGTGAATCCGGCCGCAAACTCATGGTGAAGTTTATGGTCCGGGGCCATTGGCGCAGGGCAAATTCCAAGTGGAAAGACCATCGCCCAAGATGGATAAGCCCCTATTGGAAAGGCCCGGATCTGGCCACCATCATCGAAAGGCAATACCGGTTGACGACCTGAAGACACTCAGTTGATGACCCGGCTCAAGTTCAGTATGCATGCCGGCTTGAACAGCCATCCCCGGCTTCAAATGCAATCGACCGGTTGCGTAAGGACAATGATACCGGTTTCCCGGGCCATAGACGTGGTCTCAATCATCGTAATAGAGCACCGTGCTTGATCTGTTGAAAGCCCGTCTCACCTTTTGCAGGGCCTCATGAAGATCCTCTCTGCCGCCGGAGTTCGATGCCGCGATACGGGCGAACTCGATGCTTGCTTTGACCAGGCTGAATGCCGGGGTGCATATTGCCGGATGTCCGGATGATCCCTTCAGGAGTTGGGCCTTCATGGCCAGTTCCTCCAGTTCCGGGCCCCAGTCCTTCACGGTGGCGACGCTCTTTTTTTCAGGTTTGTCCCTGGGTTCCGCGTCCATGCTCAGGAGGATACGCTGGTTCTGCCTGGCGCGGCTATAGGTTTCCTTCAGCCGTTTTCTTGTCCCTGCCCCGAAACGGATACTGTGATAACTGAACATGCCGTCATAAATAATTTTTCCGTTGAATGGCAGCAGGGCAGTCTCAACCATGATCGGCAGATCGGTTTGATGGAAAAATTCGTCAAAACCCTGGGAAATGCCAATCACTCCGTAAACGGTATCCTCCTTGATAAAAACAGCGTATTTTTTCAAAAGGCGCTCGATGATGAAATTTCCCCTTACCGCATTTTTCCAGCCGTCGACAATGCCAAGCTGTTCCCGGGAAAACCCATGGGGATTTTCCAGGGTAAAGGCATGGATCAAACTCGGGTCGGCATGGAGTGCATCCCGGACCTTTTGTTTTTCAGCGGGATCCAGATCGATATAGGCATCAAGGCTCTGTATCCCGGGATGGATACCAAGACGGCCGTTCACGTAAAACTGCAGTGCCCACATCAACTGAAAAAACAGCTCAGTTTCCTTTTCAGACAGTTTCATCGCTCTCCCCATAAAGTGGTCTGTCCTATGTCAATATCCCAAAGGGCCGGTGGACCTTCCTGTGCAACGGTCCTTTTTGACCGTCACGACAACGCTTTTTTGGCGTCTGGCCGTGCTTTAGTGCAAGGCGCTTCGCGCTTCCATCATTGAGTACGATTACTTTGGTAAGGATTGGATTCTATCCCACCGGGAGTAAACAGGATGCTTTTCACATTTCTGAGTTCGATAGAAAATTCTCCAAAGTTAACAAGCCCTGTTAAATGGATTGAGCCATCTATCACTGCCGATGCTGTTTGTCCGTCAATGGCAGTGATTTCCGTCCAAAGGGATAGTTCCTTGTTTATAAACGTTAACTTTTTAATTCTGTGTGTATAAAGCTTAACGTCCGCCTCACCCATTTTTACAGAGATCCAGCTATTTTCCCGAAAAAGAATTTTGGACACAGCTGTCATATTTCCACTTATGTCTGTTACGTCTCCTGATAACAACTGAGTTTCAGGTTGCGGAATTTGCGAGGATGAATCCCTCAGGATGCCATTGCTTATGAAATCATACATTATTTTTATAGCATCCTCATTGGAATATTGGGAATCCAACATCAAGCGGTATCCTAATCCCTCTCCCATGGCAAGTATCAGATAGGCTATCAGGTCTTCATTTATTTCTCTGAAGAGGCCGTTATCAATGCCCTGGCGGATATCTTTTCCAATTCGCCGTGTCATCAGAAATAACGCATTCTTGGCCTTTTTAGCCATTTCTATGTTTTCACTGCTTATAGAGGCTTTGATGAGTGTCAGAATACCTCTGTAATTGGGAAAGGCATTTTGGAATGCCGTCGCTTTCTTTTGAAGCCGTTTCAGAGGATGTTCTTCCTTGCGGATATCGTTCCAGACCTCGTCAGGAACAGCAATAAACGTCAGTCTGTCGATGCATTTCATGAAAAGATGGTCTTTGTTCTCAAAATACAGATAAACCGTGCTTTTGGCTATGTGAAGGGAGTCGGCAATGGCTTCAAGAGTTGTTTTATCATATCCGTTTTTGGCAAAAAGAGTTATGGCAGCATCAACAATCTGAATCCTTTTGGTCTCATCATTTTGTTCTTTTGCGTTTTTTTTCCGGGTTTTCAGTTCGCGGATCAGTGAAGCTGTGTCTTCCTTTGTTGAATAATATTCCGGACGCTGGAATTTTTCTGTCCTAATCACCTCTCGGATTTTTGCAAGAGGCATTTTTTCATTTTTCCGAAGTTCATTAACCCGCCTCAGGACTCTCAGATGGGATGAATTGAACACGGTACGGCTGAGTCCGATTTTTTGAGGTGGATGAAGGATCTCAAGCTTGAGATAATAATGAATGGTCGACTTGCTCACCCCTGCAAGAGCGGCCAACGCCCCTATTTTAATTCCGCTTTCTGCCGGTTGAGTTTTCGGTTCCATTTTTTTCATTGTTGTTTGTGGATATACTCCTTTCCCCTGTGATTTTTCCCTGAAAACGCAATCACGGGGGGGGTACCCCTGGTTTTGTGATTAGCCCCTTTCTTTCTGCCTACGGACTAATCAGCATTTATCAGCCATGGGCTAAGTATTGCCTGACAGATTATAATGTTTTTCATTAGATTAAAACACTAATCTTGAACTGAGTTGAGTTTGTGGCAATTTCACCCGTTCGATAATCGTGGCCTGGCCGTGACCACTACTGCCACATAGGGCCGTGCACCCCTGGATAAATTTCTTTTTTCCAATTCATGGATCAGGGAGGCCACAACTCTGCACCCGGAGTTTCACACAGGGTGCCCCAATGCAATACCACCACCGTTCACGTTTATTATGTCCCGGTTCTACATGTTCCGGAATTCCGGCCCTCGAAGCGGTGCTACATGATAGCCCGTTTCCATCACTTTGCTGCATGACAACGCCCCGATAAATGTCATCAAGGTGGTGTCTGGGAAAGTTGACCCGACGGCAGACTTCATCCATGACAATGGCAGCAAGATCGGTATGGGATAAGTTTTCAGAGCTCCGCCAAAGGCGCCAAAGGTTATTCTCTCTGCAGACTCAATGACTGGATCATTCGCTTTTTAGTATAGTCTCCATTTAATGTTTTGAATACTAATGTGTAAGAAAAACTGTCGCCTATGGGAAATTGACGCAAATTCAATTTTAGTACAATAATAATGACCAATAAGTCAATATTATCGATTGTTCGTGACAAGTCAAAAGAAAAGTATAAATAAAACTATTGTATTGGAATGTTATACTGCGGCTATATTAAAGTTATGAAAGGCTGAATTCGAGTTGACACCTGTATTGTCATATTGTTATGATAAAAACACTACCAATAGTTCATAATTTATATTTTATATATTCTCGTTATTAATCAGGAATCCGGAAAGTGGAATTCAAAGAGCTTTTTAAAACAATCACAATTAATGGTCTTTCCATAAAAAACAGAATCATTATGCCGGCCATGGCGCTTTTTTATACCGATAACTACACTTTCTGTGAACGGTACAAGGCATTTTATAGAAACAGAGCCAAAGGGGGAGTAGGCCTCATGTTCATAGGCCCTGTAGCAGTTGACACTATTGGCAGCAACCCACATATGCTCGGCTTGTTTCATAATGACCAGGTCCTGCCGTTAAAAGAGTTCGTTAGGGAGCTTCACCACACTACGGACGTAAAGGTCGGCATACAGCTGATGCACCAGGGGCGGAATGCTTCGGGCCCAGGAGACGGAACAACTCCTATTGCTCCTTCGGCGATCCCCGGAATCCTGACACGCAAAGTCCCGAGAGAGATGACCCTGGATGATGTTGAATCTGTCAAGGAGTCCTTTGTCAGGAGCGCCGTTCGGGCAAAAGAAGCAGGATTTGATTACATCGAACTGATCGCCGGAGGCGGTTACCTGATTGCAGAGTTCCTTTCTCCTTTGACCAACAGGCGTACGGACTGCTATGGCGGAACGGCAGATAAGAGAATGCGTTTCGGGCTTGAGCTCATACAATCATTGCGGGAGGCCCTCGGAAATGACATGTGCATAGGGATCCGTGTCTCCGGGAATGATTTTGTTGATGGAGGCAATAAACAACCGGAATCTTCACTGTTCTCTATTGAGGCGGTCAAGGCCGGTGTGAATGCCATCAATGTGACCGGCGGATGGCATGAAACAACTGTTCCGCAGATTACAAGCGATGTTCCCCCCGGTGCTTTCCTGTATCTTGCCAGAGCTATCCGTGAAAAGGTCAGTGTCCCTGTTTTTGCCTCCAACCGCCTGGGGGATCCTGTTTGGGCGGAAAAGGCCCTTCGGGCAGGCGTGGCAGACATGATATGCTGGGGCAGGCCCCTGATCGCCGATCCTGAGTTGCCACGGAAAGTGCGGGAAGGGAGGTTGAGTGAGATTGTTCCCTGTATATCCTGCAACCAGGGATGTCTGGATGCTATCTTTTTAAAATCTCCGGTCTGCTGCACTGTGAATCCAAGGGTGGGGAGGGAAGGCGAAATGAAAGTCCGCCACTCAGGGCAGAAAAAGCGGATTTTTGTTGCCGGTGGAGGGCCGGCTGGAATGGAATTCGCCCTGGACGCCATACTGCTTGGGCATGATGTGGTCCTGTACGAAGCATCAGAGATGCTGGGGGGGCAGGTGAATCTGATCGAATCCATTCCTGGGAAGGAAAGTTATGCGGGTGTGGTTAGAAGTCTTGAGCGCCGTTTGGTAATTCATAATGCAACTATAAAACGTGGAACCAGGCTTACATCAGAAATGGTTGATCTGGAAAAGCCTGATCTTGTTGTGATTGCCACAGGCGCACAGCCTGTGGAATTGAAAATTCCAGGAATAGATATGGCACATGTTGTCCGTGCATGGGATATCCTGGACGGATCGGTCTCGGAAATCGGCAGGCATGTGATTGTAATTGGCGGTGGAGCCACTGGATGTGAAACGGCACTGATGATAGCCAGTCTCGACATACCGTCTGCTGAAACCTTTGCTTTCCTTGCCTTTCAGGCAGCAGAAGACCTCGAAATCCTTCGCAGGATGCTGTATACCAGCGGCCGCAAGGTGACCGTGATAGAAATGGCCCCCCGTCTGGCCAGTACCATGGGTGTCAGTACACGGTGGCCGTTGATCAAACGGCTTAACCTGTTGTCGGTGGACGTTCGGACAAAAACCAGAATTTTGAGAATCGAAAAGGATTCTGTTCTGATCGAATCCGATAGCGGGCAGGAACAACTGCCTGCAGATACTATTGTCATTGCTGCCGGCTCCACTCCGTTGAACACGCTTGCCCAGGAATTGCAAGCTGCCTCAATTGATACCATCACCATTGGTGACGCTAAGCAACCCCGTAGGATTCTGGATGCCGTGCGTGATGGGTTTGATGCAGCGCTGACGATCTAAAGGTTAAAACGGATGCTGTCCACATTGCCGAGATCAATGTTGAATTCACCAAAATGGAATATCCCGGAAAGCTTCATCGAACCGTCCAGGGTACCCCATTCTGTCTGCCCGTTTGAAGTTGATATTTTAATGCAAAGCGAGGTCTCCTTGTATTCGAAGGTCAATCTCTTGATGTTATGTGGAAACAGTTTGATGTGCGCCTCCCCCATTTTTACGGGCAACCATCTGTCTTTTCCGAAAAATATTTCTGATACAATATTTTTATTTCCTTTTATATCAGTAATTTCTCCTGATACCGATTGAGAGGTGCTCTCTGGAACCCCGCCTGAGGGATTTTTCAGAATACCGTTGCTGATAAAATCGTAGGTTATTTGAACAGCCTCATCCATGGAATAGTGAGAATCTATCATAAGGCGATACCCCAGTCCTTCTCCTGTTGATAGAATCAGATGGGAGATAATATCTTCGTTCACCGTTTGGAACAACCCGGAAGCCACGCCCTGGCAGATATCTTCCTTTATCGGTTTTGTCATCAGGGACATGGCGGTCCTGGCTTTTTCTATCATTTTTTTGCGCCCGCTACCCAGCGAAGTTTTAATTAGTCTTAGCAGGCCGTTGTAATTCGGGAAGAAATTGTGGAAGACAGTAGCTCGCTTCTGGAGTCTTCTCAAGGGATTCTTCTCTTCCTGGATGTCGCTCCACGCGGACTCGGGCACGGGAAAAAAAGTCAATCTGTCCATACATTTCATGAACAGATGGTCTTTGTTCTTAAAATAGATATAGACCGTGCTTTTAGATATGTGAAGCGCATCGGCGATGGACTTAATGCTTGTTTTTTCGTATCCGTTCCTTGCAAAAAGGTCACTGGCGGCATCAATAATCAGGATGCGTTTTGTTTCATGCTTTTGTTCCTTTGTTTTTCGGTTCAGATCTTTAAAATTATTTATCAATACATCTGTTTTGTCTTTCTTCCTGTTTTGATACGGTTTTTGACTTTGGCAATTTTCATTTAAAAGCACCTGCCGGATTGCTGCAAGGGACAATCGGTCCATCTCCCGTAGATCATGGATCCGGTGCAGGATCCGTAAATGGGACGAATCATAAGCAGTGCGGCTGGTTCCGACTTTTTGCGGAGGGTGCAGGATGCCTATCCTGAGATAGTGATGAATCGTTGATTTGCTCACTCCTGAAAGATCTGATAGATCACCAATTTTAATCTGGGTTTCAGTCATTTGCTGAATGTGTCGATTGCCTTGAGATAAATATCCATCGCCTCTCCGGCAGAGGAAGCGCCTTTTGCCGAAAGGTCGCTGACAATGATCTGGATGACTTTGTTGGACGCATCTCTGTTTAGTGCCATATCGCTTGGCGGGAGTTCGTTGATGCTGATGCCTTCCTTTTCCATGGTTACTATGGCATCCAGCTCAGCCTTTGAAATGATTTCATCGGCGATTGCCGGCATTTCTTTTGCAATATCCGTCATGGTTTGTCGGACCTGTTCCGGAAGGCGATTCCATGTTTTCATATTCATGATCACGGGTACGGACAGGCATCCAAAATGAATCTTTGTGTAGTGTTTTGCTATATCGCTTAGATGCAGCGTTTTAGACATGCTGACGGGTTGACTCAGAACAGCGTCCAATACCCCCTTCTGAAGAGAGCTGTAGACTTCCGGGATGGAAATGGAAACAGCTGTTCCGCCGAGTTCCACCCATGCCTTGGCCAGGTACCCGAAGGTCCTGACCCGCAGGCCTTTCAGGTCCTCATAGGTTCTCACAGATTTTGTGCTGATCAGGTCATAGTACCAGGCTCCGGAATGAAACAGGAATTTGACGTTTGCTTTTTCAAGTTCCTGGACAGCAGGTTGGAAAGTCCGGGTGAATTCATTGGCCGCCTTCAACGATGTGGTCAGAGGTACAGATACCACAGGGGTCGCGTTGGGGATGATGGCATAGGGGATCTTGTCGGGATTAAAAACAGGACTGATCCAGCCGATATCGTAAACGCCGATGCCGATGGCGCCAAGACAGTCCTGCGGGCCTGCAAGGGTCCCGGCAAAGTAGGTTTCTGTTTTGATGGTAACCCCGCTTCTTTTTGACACTTCATCTAGATACCACAGTATTGGATCATCAATGATGTTATGTGGTGCATAGGATCCGTACTTGAGTGTGATGACGGATGCATTGCTTCCAGCATGGGCGGACAGCGAGCCCAAAGCAATCGCCATCAGCACCCCTACCAAACAAAATTTTATCATGGCACGAATCTGTTTTTTTTCTTTCATGGTGCTGCTCCTTTTGATTGATGTTTCTGGTCTGCTTGCCTGCATTTGTCATGACCCTCTTTCCCGGTGTCACTGAGACATCAGTCCGGGAAGGAAAAGGGCTATCCCGGGGAAGATGATCAGGATGGCTGCAACAATAAGATTGATAATAACAAAGGGAAACACTCCCTTGAAAACAGCCTGAAGGGGAATATCGGGTGCCACCCCTGCCACCACGTAGCAATTGATTCCGACAGGCGGTGTAATAAGTCCTATTTCGCACATCAAGACAGTCATGACGCCAAACCAGATGGGATCAAATCCCAGTTCCATAATGGTAGGGTAGAGCACCGGTATGGTAAGGGCTATCATGCTGATTGCATCAAAAAACATTCCTAAAAATAAAAAGAACATCAGCACCAGGAGCAGGATCACCAACCGATTGACAGGCAGTCCAGTGAGAAATGATGATACAATCATGGGAAATCGGGTCAGGGTGAGAAAGTGGGTGAATATCATTATGCCCACGATGATAAAAAAAATCATTATCGTTGTCCTGAGGGAATTCAACATGATGGTTTTCAAGTTGCCCCAGGATAATGACCGCTTTATCAGCACCAGTATAAAGGCCGTGAACGCACCTGCTCCTCCCGCTTCCGTGACGGTCATCGCTCCTGAATAGATGCCGCCGAGAACCACACCGGCTATCAAGAGGATCCCCCAGGCATGGCGTAATGACAAAATGCGATCTGCCCATGGTACAGCCTCGGAAGGCGGGGCAAGCGAGGGGTTCAGATGGCCCCGTATAAAAATCATGGCTGCAAACAGACACGCAAGCAGCCCTCCGGGAAGAATACCGGCCATGAACAGTTTGCCCAGGGATTGCTCGGTGAAAATCGAGTAAACAATCATCAGGCCGCTGGGCGGAATCATGGATGCCAGATTAGCGCATGCGGCAACAGAGGCTGCCGCAATGGATTTGTCATACCCCAGGTTTCTCATTTCAGGGATACATATCTTGCCCAGAACCGCAGACGATACGACACTTGCGCCGCAAACCGCTCCAAACCCGGCCCCGCCGATAATGGTTGCAATGGACATGCCTCCGGGAAGATGCCCCAGCCAGTCCCGGCCGGTTTTGTAGGCACTGTGGGCAAATCCACCGAAAAATGCAAATTCCCCCATTAAAATGTATAGTGGGAGGGTTGTATAGGCATAGGATGCTACTTCACTGTAGGGGATAGTGGATAGATAATAAAAGGTAATGTCCACCCCGCCTATGGTCAGGAGGCCCAGGATGCCCACAAGGGCGCCTGAAAATGCTATGGGCACACCCAGGAGAATAAGGCCAAGAAGCAGGCAAAATCCGATGATGCCTATGAATAATTCATTCATGATTTTTCTTGTCCATTTTTCCTGTCCTGAAAAGAGCTGCGCTATGCTGCAGTATCTGGACTATCAGGGTAAGTGATAAAAGAATAAAGCCAAAAGATACGGTGCATCGTCCCGGCCATACAGGAAAGTTGATGACCCCGGTTATGGATTCCTGTCCAGTAAAGGAGGACCATGCCTTTTGTGTTGTGGCCCATGCAATGAGAGCAGAAGGGATCAGGCACAGGCACAGGATGACCACCTCAAGGGCTTTTCGGCTAGTCCCGTTAATCCTGGACATCAGAATATCGACTTTGATGTGGCTACCCTCCCACTGGGTATAGGCTATTCCCAGGTAAAGAATCAGAATCAGGGACAGTGTCGCAGCCTCAACCTGACCGGGGATGGGGCTGTTTAAAACATGACGGGCGACGATTTCAGCCGTTACCAGAAGCATTAAAAGGAAAACAAGACACTCTGAAACAACGGCACAGATAGTATTGATCCATTGTATTATTTTCACTAAGATAGACATTACAGTCCCTTGAAGTTAGGTTTTCTCTTTTCAACAAAGGATGCAACGCCTTCTTTGCTGTCCTGGGTTGAGACAAGCCACATGACAGCACCGCGTTCCACGGACAGGGCCGCTTCCATACTGTCACAGGTGATGGAGTTGTTGATTACATTCTTTGCAGCCCTCAAGGACAGGGGCGGTTTTGCCATCATTTCATCAACAATGGTCTCAACTTCATGGTAAAGGTCGCTCTTTGAAGGAAGGATCCGATTTATCAATCCCCACTGATAAGCCTGTTCGGCATTAATAATTTCACCCCGGAAAATCATCTCTTTTGCCCGGTTCACGGGTATTTTCCGTGGGAGTCTTACGGTACCGCCCCATCCTGCCAAAAGCCCCAGGTTGATTTCAAGGAGCCCGAATTTTGCACTGCTTGAAGCATAGATAAAATCGCAACTCAGGGCCAGTTCCATCCCTCCTGCAAAGCAGTATCCGTTAACTGCGGCAATAACGGGTTTTTCCATATAGTTCATCAGGTGCTGGATGCGGTTGCCCCGATTGTAGGACAGGTCGTAGGCACTCACCACGTTCAGGCTCTGGAACAGATTGATATCCCCGCCGCTGCAAAAGGCTCGATCTCCGGCGCCCTTGAAAACCAGGCACCGTATATCATTGTCAAAAGCCGCACCTTCCAGGACACTGAGGAGGGTTTGCTGCATGGTATCGGAAAGGGCGTTCATTTTTGTTTCATCATTCAGGGTTATCCACAGGACTTCTCCCCTGGGTCCTTTTCTTTCGCAAAGGATGCACTCATGTTCTCCGGTCATTGGTTTATCCTCTCTGGCGTGATGGGTTTGAAATATTTTGTGCGAACAGGCCGTCTGGGGCGGAACTAATCGTGCACCGGTCTCCATTTCGGGAGGGTGATCTCGTCGGTAACTTTTTGAAAAACAACCTCCAGGTCCATGCCGATGCTGAGGTCCTCGGGTTTGCAGTCGATGATATTGCTCATCATTCGCACATTCTCATCCAGGTCAACCAGGGCCAGGATCAGGGGAAGGTCCTGGGAAAAAGGTTCTTCCACGCCTGCCTGTGTGATGGTGTAAGAAAAAATTTTCCCTTTTCCACTGGCCTCAACCCAGGATAACCGGGAAGACCAGCATTCCGGACAATGTTTCCGGGGATAAAAAATTTTCGACTTGCAATCGAGGCATTCCTGGATCAGGAGTTTTTCCTCTCGCGTTCCTTCCCAGAACGCTTTGCTCCAGGGTTGAATTTCGGGTAAGGGTTTTTTATAGTCGTTCATGGCAGTCTGTTCCCCCATACGGTCATTAATGTATTCATGCCGGATCCACCGGCTGCAGATGCAAGAATGTATTCACAATCTGGCACCTGCCGTTCACCGGCTTTGCCCATCAGCTGACGGGCGCACTCGATATAATTTGCCATACTGACCCCGGAACCGGTATGTCCCCGGCCTGCAGCATCACCAATGGTCGAACACGGGCATTTTCCTCCAGGGGATGTATGGCCTTCCAGTACGAATTTCCCGGATTCACCCGGCTCGGTTATGCCAACGGCTTCCAGGGTCACGAGCTGATTAAACGGGTAGGCAACATAAAATTCAAATATATCGATGTCATTTTTGTCGAGCCCCGCCTGGTTAAGGGCATCTTTTGCTGCCAGTCGCCAGCCTTCGCGCATGAAATAATCTTTGCGGAGAATATGACAGGCACCGACATACCTCCCGCCGTGGCCGAGTTTGTATACCGGCGACTTTGTGATTTTTTTTGCAAGATCGGACGATGTGACGATCATAGCACCGCCGCCGTCAGCAAGGATATTGCATTCCTTGCTGTGAAGCGGGGAGCTGATCATTTTGGACGATAATACTTCATCAAGGGTGACCGGTTTCTTATAAAACATGGAATTGGGGTCCAGGGCAGACCATTGTCTGAGGGCTACGGCAGTGGCGGCCATCTCTTCAGCCGTGGTCCCTGTTTCATGCATATACCGGTTGGCTACCATGGCCAGCATGCCGTTAAAGGTCGCTCCAAAGGGGTATTCCCATTGGGTGTCAATGCCGGCGGTGGCAAAAAACTGGATTACATCCTGCAGCGGGATGGTTGAGTGGACGGTTACATGCGGTATTAATACGATTTTAGCAAATCCACTGTCGATCCATTGTTCGGCAAGTCTCAGGCAGTTGGTGGTAGACGCCCCACCCGCATTGCAGATGCAGACATCCTTACAGCCGAGGAGTCCCAGCTCTTCAGGTATCTTTCCAAAAGATATCTCAGACGTGAGTCGGCCCTGTGCCTGGGGTGCGACCGTAATGACCCCTTCAATGTCGTTCTTGTCGATGCCGGCATCCAGGGTTGCCTGCATGCATACATCATATAGGATATCCCAGCGAGTCCGGTCCGGATATCTTCCGGTAGGAACTTCGCCCACACCAATTATGGCAAGATTTCCATTTTGCATTGTATCTCCTTTGTATTTTTTTGAAATTTGTGATGTTTAGAATGTCCAAACAGTTTTTATTGTATGTAAATTATGAATCTTCGGTTTTTATGTTGAAGTTAGACGAATGGATTTGTGATGTCAAGTAAATTTTTTAAAAACTATATATTCGATTAATATATTGTTTTTTTTATATAATAGCAATTTTCTTAAATTATTTTCAAATATTTCAATTTTTTTCTTGACAACAAGTCTGCAGCAAAATAAATTCGATTCAATGAATGGTTGGTCATTTTGTATAATTACCTTGGAAGATTTTTTGATTTTTATGCGGCGACATACTAAAGAGTATTCAATAGCTGTAAATAGCCAATACTTGTCCACCATGGAGGTAAATCCTTATGCACGTGTTAGGGGATATTCCAAAAAAAGGGGCGCTGCTCTACCCCGAGAAAACGGCATTGTGTTTTGAAGGCACCTCAATCACGTATCGTGAGTTGAACACACGAGTCAACCGTTTCGCCAATGCGTTGATGGGACTTGGGTGTACAGGGAATGACCGTGTGGCAATCCTTTCCGAGAACACGAATAAATACATGGAGATTTATTTTGCGGCAGCCAAGGCAGCCATGAGTGTGACTCCCTTAAACTTCAGGCTCTCAAATTCAGAACTGATCCACATTGTCAATGACAGTGAGGCAACGGTTTTCATTATGGGCGAGGGATATGAACAACAGTCCAAGGTGTTAAAACCGGAATTGCCCGGCATACAAAAATGGATTTCTCTGGATACCCGGTTTGATGATTACCTCGATTATGAAGATCTCCTGGCGGAAGCTTCGGGTGAGGAACCCGGAATTCATGTGGGTGAAAATGATTTAATGATTCTGATGTATACCGGCGGAACCACCGGTCTTCCCAAAGGGGTTATGCTGTCCCATTGTAATCTGTTAACAGCCATGCATGGGATGATCATGGCCTACTCATTTGCGCGTTCCAATGTTGAATGTTTTAATCTTCCCCTGTTTCATATCTCTCTGTGGCCGGTTTTGTGTACCCTGATGACAGGCGGCCGGGTCGTCATTGTACGGCGGCCTGACATCAAGGGTATCCTCACGGCCATCCAGGAAGAGAAATGTACACGTATCGTTCTTGTGCCAACGCTTCTCGCCTGGATGCTGGACTTTCCGGATTTCAACACCTTCGATCTTTCAAGTCTGAGGGAAATTACTTATGCCGGCAGCCCCATGCCCCCTGAAGTGGTCAAACGCTGCATTCAACAATTTGGAAATATCCTGACCCAGGGGTACGGCCTCACTGAAGCGGCGCCTCTGGGTACGGTTCTTTTTTCAGAAGATCATGCTTTTGAAGGTCCAAAGGCCGGCCTGCTGCAAAGTATCGGAAAAGAGGGGACCATGGTGGAAATACAGGTGTTTGATGACCAGGACAACCCCTTGGAACCGGGAGCCGTTGGAGAAATAGTGATCAAGGGCAAGAATATCATGATGGGGTATTGGAAAAATCCTGAATTGACGGCTGAAACGCTCAAAGGGGGTTGGCTCCATACCGGTGACGTTGGAATGATTGATAAACAGGGGTATATTTTTCTAAAAGACCGCAAGGCCGATATGATCGTGACCGGTGGTGAGAATGTGTATCCAAAAGAAACGGAAGAAATTCTTTACGAGCATCCGGCAGTTCAGGAATGCGCTGTTGTTTCAGCACCGGACACCAAATGGGGGGAGCGGGTTCAGGCTGTTGTTGTCCTCAGGGAGCACTGCTCGGTTGGTGAAAAGGAATTGATCGACTATTGTAAAGCCAGGCTTGCCGGGTACAAATGCCCTAAAAAAATAGAATTCTGGGAAACACTTCCTAAAACAACGGTGGGAAAAATTCTCAGGAGGGAAATTAAGCAATCCTTTTGGAAAGGCCAAGGGAAAATGATCGGCTGACAGCAGCGCAATCGTGCCCGTCTCACCGAGGGTAACGGTAACACCGGAAAGGGACTGTCTCCAGTAACATTTGGGCACATGGCTTGGCGGTGAAATATGACACCAGTAAAACAAGATTGAAAAATTGATCATCTGGAGAACACTATGGACTTTGAATTAGCAAAAGAACACAAAATGCTCCGAACCACCATTCGTGAGTTTGTGGATAAGGAAATCAAAGGAGATTACGCAAGGGAATTGGACGAAGATCCCTCAAGGATGTTCATTGATGAAACCATGTGGCAGAAAATTAAGGATCTGGGGATTTTTGAAGCGGCGGTGCCCGAAGAATACGGTGGGATAGGCGGAAGTATTATTGACGATGTGATCATCACCGAAGAATTTGCACGGGGGTCCTGTGCTGTGGCCATGTCCTTTGGAGCCACTACCGGATTTGGTGCCAGGGCTATCCTTTTCAGCGGGACAGAAGAACAGAAGCGTTCTTTTCTTCCCAAGATAGCCCAGGGAGATATCCGGTTTGCCATGGCCGTAACTGAGCCTGGTGGCGGAACCGATATTCTGGGGGCACTGCAAACCACGGCTGTGCCTGAGGGGGACGATTTCATTATAAATGGTCAAAAAGTGTTTATCACCAATGCCCACAAGGCGGATTACCTGTTGACACTGGTGCGCACGGGTGATGCCGGGGTCAAAAAATCAAAGTCATTGTCCCTGTTTCTGGTGCCTGTAAAGGATAATCCGGGAATCACTATCCAGCCGTTGAAAAAATTTACGATCAAGGGAGCCTCTGCCTGTGAAATCTTTTTCAACAACGCTGTGGTCCCGGCCAAAAACATGCTGGGCGGTTTAAATACCGGCTGGTTTGAGCTTCTTAAAACCTTGAACCATGAACGGATCATCGTAGCGGCATTGACCAACGGGATAGGCCAGGCGGCCTTGGAAGATATGACCGCCTATGCCAAAACCCGGATGGCGTTTGGCAGGCCCATCGGTCAATACCAAGCCATTCAGCATAAGGTTGCCGATGTGTCCATGGAGTTGGAGTTGGCCAAATTGATCACCTATAAAGCTGCATGGTTGCTGGAACAGGGCAGACCCTGCTATGTGGAGGCTGCAATGGCAAAGCTTTTCAGTTCTGAGATGGCGTTCAAAGCCGGTACAAAAGGGCTGGATATCCTGGCCGGTTACGGTGTTACCATAGAATATGATATGCAGCGCTATTTCAGGGATTCACGGCAATGCACCTTTTCACCCATTTCCAATGAAATGGCCCGTAACTTTATTGCAGAGCAGTGTGGCCTCCCGAAGTCATATTGATACGATAGCCGTTGCCCAAAGCACAATTGGCAGACTATAACCATGGCGGGGGTAAGGCTTTTAAAATAGTAATGCAAATGACAGATTCATTATTTCTGGAATAATTTTTTGATTTATCAAGGAGGCGTTCTTCATGACACAGACATTCAATAGACTGTTATCACCTTTAACTATCGGCCCTGTTGAACTCAAGAACCGGTTTGTTGTGGCTCCAATGAATGAAACGTTTTCAGGACTGAACGGTGAGGCAACCCATCAGGTGATTTCTTATTTTGCTGCACGCGCCAAGGGCGGTTACGGCTTGATAACCACCGGTGCAATCATGGGAACCAAACTGGCCTCACAGTTTGTCTGGGGCCGGAACCTTTACTGCTTCAGCCCTCAACATATACAGGGGCTGGCACTGCTCAATGAAACCTGCCATCATTTCGGAGCCCAGGTGGCGGCCCAGATGACGATAGGATTCGGCCGACAAGGACACTCCGATAACCATCATGAACTGGCACCGGCAGCAACCGGCGGATTGCCCTATGAGCAGGCGGTTGAAAAACAGCCCAATGCGGTGGCAAAAGCAATCCGGAACGCGGAACAGCCGCGAGCCTTTACCATTGGCCAGAACACCTATGCCATGAGCATTGAGCAGATCCACAGTGAGCAGAAAGAGTTTGCCAGGAGTCTCCAGATCGCATGCAGGGCCGGTTTTGATGTTATTGACCTGCATGGACCCCACGGGTACCTGGAACACCAGTTCCTGTCCCCCCTGTCCAATAAGCGCTCGGATATGTATGGCGGATCCTGGAGAAACCGCAAACGGTTTTTGATGGAGGTCGCCGAGCAGGCACGCTATGCGGTTGGTTCCGGCGTGGCTGTCGGATGCCGGATTTCAATGCATGAGCATATGGAAGGCGGTTTGACCACAGAAGAAATGATAGACGTGGCAAAAGATCTGGAAGCACTGGGCTTGGATTATATCAGCCTGTCTGATGGCGCCGGGTATGAAGAAGCCGGGCACCTGGTCCCGGACCCGGACCGTTGGGAGCACCAGCCGGACACTGCCGCTCGGTTCAAGGCAGCGCTTAAGATTCCGGTCATCCTGGTGGGGGCCCACGATCCAGCCCTGGCTGAGAGCATACTGGCCGACAATAAAGCGGACTTGATCGCGCATGGGCGTCAATCCTTCTGTGATCCTGAACTGCCCAATAAGGTAGCGGCCGGGGAAATCAAATCCATCCGGCGCTGTACCCGGTGCAACACTTGTCTGTTGCGGGCCTTGAGCGATGCCGGTGGACCACGCTGCCCCCTTAATCCCAATCTTGGAAGAGAATATGCCATGGCCGAGTATCAGATCGGCCCGCGCAGAAAAGATGAACCAATAATGCCTCGCGGTGTTATTGCCGGCATGCCGGCCATTGATCGCCCCTGGTGGAAACCGGAGCTGGATTATGTTGAGAACAACTGGATTCCGTTTCGCGGCCCAGGCCCCCGGTAGCACGGTTGCCGGCAAAGTTGACAGGGACCTTAATGTCGGAGCATAACCCTTGGCTTTCCCCAATCAGGAGGCGTTGTTCATGAGTATGGAAAACGATAATTATTTCAAAATCGATCCGGAATTTCACATTGTCGGTGATATGAAACACCTAATCCATTTTCCGGGTGTCCAGATGTGGTGGCGGGCAGTCAGCGGGATCACTCCCGCATTGCAGATGGGAATTCCTCCTTCGGCAAAGGAAGGGCTGGAACCCTGGGAATTTGAAAAGCAGACCGATCCTGAAAGACTCATTCAGATGATGGACCGTTACGGTGTCGATATCGCATGTCTCCTGCCGGAATCCATGATGGACACGACCGGTTACACATCCCGCTGGTGCTCAAACGGGGAAATGGCCAAGGTTGTGGATCAATATCCGGATCGTTTTCTGTACAATCCCAACCTCTCTCCCGTAAAGTTCAAAGGTGTCAACAATGCCATATGGGAACTGGAATACTGGGTAAAGGAGCGGGGGGCCAGGATCTTTAAGTATTACCCACCCGAGGATACCTATGTTAACGACCCGGAGCTGTGGCCCTTATATGCCAAGGCTGAAGAACTGGGCATTGTCCTGTGTATCCACACCGGTTTCAGCTGGGTTCCGCCCGGAAAAAGCAAGTATGCACTACCTATCCTGCTCGATGATGTGGCCCGTGATTTTCCAGGTCTCAAGATCGTGGCGTTTCACATGGGGTACCCCCAGTGTGATGATATGAACATGGTGGCCATGGGGCATCCCAATATTTACCTGAGCCTGAGCCTGCTACTGCCCTGGGCCCTGGGGGCTCCGAGAAAATTCGGTAAGATCCTGGGCGAGGCCATCCGGTTCGCCGGCGTTGACAGGATCATCTGGGGAACGGACAGCCCTGGTTTTTCGTTTCAGGTAAAGCATTCGGTTCAGGGTATGCGCGAGTTCCAATTTTCCAAGGACCTCCAGGAGCAGTATGGGTATCCGGAACTGACCGATGAGGATCGCAGGAAGATTTTCGGAGGGAATATAGGGAGGCTGTTGGGTATTGATACAACAACCCGGCGGGTCTAACAACACAATGTGTAACCGTCTGAACGGTGATGGGATTTATCATTTAAGGCAATAGGCAGCCAACGTTTTTTCTCATAACTGGCGAGCGATAAAAATATGGAGAAAATATCTCATTTTTTCCTACACGATAGGTATGTCCTTTTTACAGGGGGTAGCGTTAACGGTGAGTTGTACCATTACACATTAGACATGCAGGAGGAGAGATGATGAGTGAAATGATTCACATTACAATGCCCGGCAGTCGCTTTTCCCGGGGACTTCTGACAGGACTTGGCTCAGTTTTTATTGTTTGTATCATGACTGTCATATCCGGTTGGGCATTCAATTTTGATACCGGCAACCCGGACCTGACCGTCAGGTGGGATAATACCCTTAAGTACAGTGCTGCAATGCGGACTGAAGGCCAGACCGACAAACTGATTTCAAGCCTGAACCAGGATGATGGCGACCGTGCTTTTGATCGGGGCCTGATCTCCAATCGGTTTGACATGCTGTCCGAGATGGATGTTATCTATAAAGGATACGGTATTCGCATCAGCGGTGCGGCCTGGTATGACAGCCTGTATGACACGAGCAATGACAATGACTCCCCCGGCACAGCGAACGCCTTTTCAGTACCCCATAATCAATTTACCGATGATACCAGGGATGTTCATGGCTTGAACGGTGAACTGCTGGATGCCTTTTTCTTTGGCAGGAAGTATCTGGGAGACAATGCCCTGAGTTTCAGAGCCGGGCAATACGCCATGCAGTGGGGTGAGAGTCTGTTCTTCGGCAATAACGGAATCGCCGGTGCCATGTCGCCCATTGATGCTGTTAAACTACTTTCAGTACCCAATACCCAGTTCAAGGAGATCATCCGTCCTGTACCCCAGGCGTCAGCACAATTGCAGGTCGGATCAAAACTATCCGTCGGCGCCTATTATCAGTTCGGATGGAAAGAGACACGTTTGCCAGCTTCGGGCAGCTATTTCAGCAATCTTGATCTGTTTGGCGAGGGAGGTGAGCGTTTATTCGGCGGCCCGCCTCTGGTCCCCGGAGGTGAGATGGCTGCATTCTACAGGGGGGACGATATGGAAGCTGATGACAACGGGCAAGGGGGGATGCAGGTTCGCTATCGTCTGGGAGAATACGACCTGGGCGCTTACGCCATCCTATATCATGATAAAACGCCTCAACTCTATGCGAAACCCAGCGTGGTGGACACCCCGAATGGGCCGGTGGTCCTTGATCCTGCCAATTTTGATCCAGTGGCCGGAAAAATCGGAGAATATTGCCTTGTTTACCCTGAAAATATACAGGTATACGGCGCCAGTGCCAGTACTACCTTTGGTTTTGTCAATGTTGCCACAGAAGTGTCCATGCGGGTCAATACACCCCTTGTGAGCGACCTGCAGATAGTGGTTCCCGGAGTAATTGCGGACAATGATGACAACCCGCTGTATGCAGTGGGTAAATCTTTTCACGCGCAGGTGTCTTGGCTGGCATCCATGGAGCCGAGTTTCATTGCCAGGGAGGCGGACTTTTTAGGTGAGATTGCCTACAACAAACGAGTCAGTATCGATAAAAATCCTTCTGCCCTGGCATCGAATGCATCCAAGGAGGTGATTGGAATCCGGATGGTTTATGAGCCGAAATACCGCCAGGTAATGCCGGGATTGGATATCGGCGTTCCTCTGGGCCTGGCCTACTTTCCCAAAGGGAACTCATCCGTTGTCGGCAGTTTCGGCCCTGATAAAGGTGGCGACATGAACGTCGGCCTTAATCTCATCTATCTGGATGCGTGGCGGATCAGCCTGGCGTACACCCATTATTACGGACCCTCGGATACGTTCCTGGATGCCAACAATACGTTCAGTTTTAAGCAATCCTATGCGGACCGGGATTTTGTCTCGTTCTCTGTCAGTCGAACATTCTAGGGAGGATAAACCAATGAAAAGAATCAATGTGATCGTGATAGGTCTGACAGTTGGAATTCTGGTGGCTTCTGCAAGTATGGCATTGGGGGCAGTATCGGCGCAGGAAGCCGAAGCTCTGAAAACCACATTGACACCTCTGGGAGCTGAACGGGCCGGAAACGGAGACGGGACCATTCCAGCGTGGGACGGTGGGCTGCTTCAGCAGGTTCCGGGTTTTGTCAATGGAGGAAAGCGACCAGATCTCTTTCCGGATGAAAAGCCACTGTTTTCCATCACCGCCGAGAACATGGATCAATATGCAGAAAAATTGACCGAGGGGACAAAAGCACTGCTGAAAAAGTACCCCACCGGTTTCAGAATTGATATCTACCCGACACACCGGACCCATGCGGCTCCGGAGTGGGTCTATGACAATACCTACAAAAATGCTCTCAACGGCCGTTTGGTTGGCGATGAAGCGGTTAATGTCTATGGGGGAATTCCGTTTCCGGCGCCGAAATCAGGCACCGAGGTGATCTGGAACCATCTGCTGAGATGGCGTGGAACAGCCTGGCATACTGAATTTACCGGATGGGTTGGGACCTCCACCGGAAAACGGGTAATGCTCCTGGATACAAAAAATGACCTGCAGTCATCCTATTACTTACCCAATGGATCATCGGATAACTACAAAGGCGAATACTATCAGGTCCGGTCCATCAACAGCGGACCTCCCATCCGGGCAGGAGAAGCGATTACGGGCCGGGTCAATCAATCGTCGGGCAAGACCCAGACCTGGGTTTACATCACAGGACAGAGGCGTGTTCGGAAGCTTCCGTTATCGTGCTGCGATACACCCACGCCCTTTTCAGCAGGCCAGTCTTCGTTTGACGAAGTTGATGTGTTTAATGAAACCATGTCCATCGAACGGTTTGACTGGACAATCGTGGGGAAAAAAGAGATCTATATCCCCTATAATACCAACAAGCACCTGGAACCGGCCAGTGTTGACGCAGTATTTGCCGATCATTATGTGAATCCTGATGTTGTCCGGTGGGAACTGCACCGGGTGTGGGTGGTGGAAGCCACGTTACGGGCAGGGCAGCGCCATACTTCGCCCAGGAATTTATACTATGTTGACGAAGATTCATGGACAGCAGTGCTCGCCGACCGCTGGGATGCCAAAGGGCAGTTGTGGAGGAGTCTGATTACCCTCCCGATAGCGGCACCGGATATTCCGGCGGTGGTAAACACAACGTGGGGATACTATGACCTGCTGGGCGGAACATTTTTTATTAATATGGTGATGACCGGTAAAGATGCTCAATATAAAGTCCTTCCGGAATATCCTGACCGGGTCTTTTCACCGGATGCAATGTCGGGTGAAGGAGTACGATAGTGAGACGGGGATCCGGAGTTAAGCTACCGTCCATTGGTTGGCTCCTGATGGGGTGTATGGTGGTTATGGCCGTTGTCTGGTTATCAGATATCCGTCTGCCGACTCACCGACCGGTTACAAACGCCTCGGCTGCAACCCGTGATGCTGTAAAGGGTAAAGTGGTTGATCTCCTGGATCGTCCGGCAGTTCAGGTCTCTCATCCGGAGCGTGATGTGCTCCTTGATATTTGTCGAATTGATGGCCGCCTGGTCGCAGTGGGAGAAAGGGGAATTATCGTTCTTTCCGATGACGGTCAATCCTGGCGTCAGGCAACAGATGTGCCGGCCAGCGTCTCCCTCACAACGGTTACGTTTGTTTCAAAAGATCAGGGATGGGCGGCAGGTCATTCAGGTGTCGTTCTGCACACCAGAGACGGTGGAGAAACATGGACCCGCCAGCTGGACGGTATTGTTGTCGGTAATCTTGCTCTTGCTGCGGCCCAGACTTATTCCGACCAGGCGGGGCCGGATGACTCATCGGCGGCAGAGCGTCACCTCGCCGATGCCAGGCAGCTGATCGATGACGGCACTGACAAGCCCTTCCTGGATATCTGTTTCAAGAATGAAAGGGAGGGGGTTGCCGCAGGTGCCTACGGTTTGCTTTTTCATACCGGTGACGGAGGAGAGACATGGGAATCCTGGATGACCAGGATTGATAATTCGGAAGGCTTTCATTATTACACGATTCAATGGTCCGGGGATACTATTGTAATGGCTGGCGAACAGGGCCTGTTTTACCGGTCACGTGATGGTGGGAAGAGTTTCCTTGAAATTGATACCCCTTACCGGGGCAGTTATTTCACATCTGCCGTCACCGGTGCTGGAGACCTTATCATCGCCGGTCTGCGAGGCAACGCATTTGTATCCTCTGACTGGGGAGAGACCTTTCTTGCCATGGAAGGCGCTCCCCCGATTTCACTGCTGGCGGCTAGGACAGCAAGGGATGGAACAGTTCTTTTAGTCAATCAGGCCGGAATGGTAATGAACACCAGCAAAAGCCGACCACACTGTCTCTTTCGAGTTGATGTGCCAAGACTGGTGGCGATGGTGGGCTCTCTGGTGCAATTGGACAATGACGATTTTCTCGGGGTAGGGAATAAGGGGCTGATCCGGATACCCCTATCCGGTATCACTACAGCAAAGACTGGAGATAAGTCTTGACATTAGTACAGGAAAAAAAGGTTCAGCCCGTTATCGGGAAGCTATCGGAATTTGACAGGATGTCCGGAACGCTTCCTGAACGGGTTTTATTCAATTACCGTGGCTGGGTAGTAATCCTGTGTTTGATTGTTACAGGGTTTATGGGTTACCAGATGACCCGGCTGGAACTCAACGCCAGCTTTGAAAAGACAATCCCCACGGGCCATCCATTTGTTGCCAATTATCTTGCCCATAAGAATGATCTCCAGGGACTTGGAAATGCAATCCGCATTGCTGTTGAGACCACCCAGGGGGATATTTACACCCAAAAGTACATGGCGATTCTCCAGAAAATCAGTGATGACCTGTTTCTCATGCCTGGAGTGGAACGTAATTTTATGAAATCGTTGTGGACGCCATCTACGCGCTGGACCGGTGTTACGGAAGATGGTTTTGAGGACGGACCGGTTATCCCCACCAATTATGATGGATCCCGGGAAAGTCTTGAGCAGGTCAGGCAGAATGTGGAGCGGTCCGGCGAGATCGGACAGCTGGTTGCCTTGAACCATAAGTCCAGTATTGTTTATGTCCCCTTGATGTCAACAGATCCCGAGAGCAAACGAGATCTGGACTACGGTGCTTTGTCGAACCGTCTTGAAAGCATTAGAAACCGATATCAAAACGATGCCGTAAAAATTCACATCACGGGGTTTGCCAAAGTGATGGGGGATCTTATTGAAGGGGTGAAATTCATCCTTGTCTTTTTCGGCATCGCAATCGCCATTTCCTCGGTGTTTGTTTTCCTGTATACCCGGTGCCTGCGAAGCACCATGCTGGTCGTAATCTGTTCCCTGGTCGGGGTTGTCTGGCAGTTGGGATTGTCTCCGGTCCTGGGGTTCGATCTGAACCCCTACTCGGTACTGGTTCCGTTTCTGGTGTTTGCCATTGGTATGAGCCATGGTGCCCAGAAAATGAACGGTATCATGCAGGATATCGGACGGGGTACCCATCGGCTCATCGCGGCACGATATACGTTCAGGCGGCTGTTTATGGCCGGGTTGACAGCGCTGATGTCGGATGCGGTCGGATTTGGCGTTCTCATGATCATACAGATTCGGGTCATTCAGGAGCTGGCGATCATTGCCAGTATCGGTGTCGCATCATTAATATTCAGCAACCTCATTCTGCTTCCCATCCTGCTCAGTTACACAGGGGTCAGTCAGAAAGCGGCCGAGCGAAGCCTCCGGGCCGAAGGCCTTGGAACAATCAATGAAGACACTCACATTCTCTGGCGCTTCCTTGATCTCTTTACCAGAAAAAAATGGGCACTAACACTTATTGTGATCTGCGCAATTCTTACCGGGGCTGGGTATATGGGTGGACGGGGGCTGAAGATAGGGGACCTGGACCCCGGTGCGCCGGAACTCCGGTCTGACTCGCGCTACAATCAGGATGCGGCTTACATGACCACAAATTACGGGGCAAGCAGTGATGTGTTTGCCGTTATGGTAAAAACCCCCAATAATATGTGTACCTTGTATGATACCATGATGAGAACCGATGCACTGGAATGGTCCCTGCGGAATCTTAAGGGCGTTGAGTCCACCCGATCCCTGGCATCCTATTATCGCCAGACACTGTATGGCTATAACGAGGGGAATATCAAATGGTATGAACTGCTAAAAAATCAGGGGATGATCAACTCCATTGCCTACCCGGCTCCCAGGATTTTCTTTAATGATGAGTGCAGTCTTCTGACAGTGTATGCTTATCTGTCCGACCATAAAGCCGATACCCTTACACGGGTTGTGAATATGGTGGGCACATTTGCCGGATATAACAATACGCAGAATGCAGACTTCCTTATGGCTGCAGGTAGTGCCGGTATTGCAGCTGCCACCAATATCGTTGTGGAAAAGGCTAACCGCGAGATGCTCTACATGGTATACGCCGCCGTGATTGCCTTGTGTTTTGTGGCATTCCGATCCTGGCGTTCCGTGGTTTGTGCCGTACTGCCGCTCATGCTGACCTCCATACTGGCTGAGGCTTTGATGGTAAAGCTGGGCATCGGTGTCAAGGTCGCCACCTTGCCGGTTATTGCCCTCGGGGTCGGTATCGGTGTTGATTATGCCCTTTATCTGCTGAGTGTCCTTCAGGCAAATCTGGCATTGGGGAGAAGCCTGTCGGCTGCTTACTACAGCTCTCTTCTCTTTACCGGCAGGGTAGTGATGCTTATCGGTGTGACACTTTCAGTGGCGGTAGCCACCTGGGCTTTTTCGCCGATTAAATTTCAAGCGGATATGGGGATATTGCTCGCTTTCATGTTCCTTTGGAATATGCTTGGAACACTGCTTCTTCTGCCAGCGTTGGCGTGTTATTTAATGCCTTCAAATAAACAGTTGATTGTTGATTTTGACTGATTGATCACCACTTGAAGATGGGGGGCCAGACAATGAATCACTACCTGACACTTGAAGGGTTGAAAAGGAGAATTGGGCGGTGAAGAGTCAGAATATGCAATATCCAAAGTTTCGTTGGTTTGTCATGATAACCATGATTATCGGTGTTATTGCACAGGGGGTGATCATGATTGCTCCTGCCCCGGTTATCGGTGAAGTTGCATCTTATCTTGGCAAAGAACTGGGTCTTGTCACCTTTGCCGTGATGGGACTGTGGACCGTGACTGTCTGTATAGGAGGGGTTGTCGGCGGAGTTGTTGTCGACAAGATCGGTATCGTAAAAGTATACTTTATTTCCGGCCTTTTATTGGTTGTATCCACTGTTCTTATCCCTTTTGCAGGAAAAAATCTGGTACTGATTATCATCTTGAGGTTAATCGGCGGCGCAGGTGTCGGCCCCATCCTGACGTCCATCTCCAGAATGGCGGCAGAATGGTTCCCGCTGGAAGAAAGGGGATTAATTACCGGCGTCCAGGGCATGGCAACGGCTATGGGAATATTCGTCGGCTTTGGTACATCCCCGCTAGTTTACAAGGCAACATCCAGCTGGCCGACCACAATGGTTTTCATGGCAGTTCCCGCAATTGTTTTCTTACTATTCACCATTATAATGCAGTTCGGCCCCAAGGCCCCCGAGATTCTTCTGGAAGAAAAGGAGGATCCAAAAGCTGCGGCAATGGATTTTAAAAAAGCAATTTCAGAGCCTGTTATCTATCTTTGCATTGTCTATGTTTTCCTGTTTAACTGGTTGATCCAGGGAATTAATGACCTGACACCGGGTTATTTCGGTATTCCGGAACCCGTAGGCGTCGGATTCGGCATACAGACCGCCGGGATGCTGATGATGTTTTTCCAGGGGACGTTCATGCTGGGCTCTCTTTTAAGTGGATGGCTGAATACGAAACTATATAAAGGAAATACAAAATTGCAGATCATGCTGGCCTTTATTTTTACTGCGGTTTATTTTTTCGTCCGCTTGCCCGGTGTTCTTGGACAAGGACCCAATATGATTTTGTTTTGTGTCTTATGTATCACAGCATTTTTCATGGGGCAGGGAATCGCCACCATCATGGCGTTCATTTCAAAGAACTACCCGGAACATATTACAGGAAAGGTCGGGGGCATGGCAATGGGATTAGGGCTGATCGGCGGGGTTGTCGGCGTAGGACTGGGTTCAAGGGCCATTACACAAACCGGCAATTATCAGGTGTCCATTTTCATTGTTACCATCGTTTCAGTGATCGGTTTTTTTCTGGCCGTTGCCCTGAAAAAACCCAAAGCATTTGAGCACCTGCACGAGAAATAAAAACCGTTGGTGCTTGCCGGCATAGTAAATCAATTTATCTAAACTGCTTAAACTTATAGAAGTGGAGGAGATCAGATGCGTTACATTATCACAGGAACAGACGGACAATTAGGGGG
Source organism: Pseudomonadota bacterium (assembly GCA_043806875.1). Lineage (GTDB taxonomy): Bacteria > Desulfobacterota > Desulfobacteria > Desulfobacterales > Desulfobacteraceae > JAZDGN01. Next base: position 14,337 of record JAZDGN010000078.1, on the reverse strand, counting down.
AAGAGTCGCAGCCAACATGTTAAAGGAGGTATCACCAGATCAACTGGTATTCACTTTTCCTTTCATAGAGCGCCTGCCTGAAAAAAAAGTTGAGAATTGGAAAAGACAGGGGGTGGAGGTCCGGGAAGCCAATTACGATAATAAAGAGCAAATGATCGAAGCATTCAAAGGCAAAGACCGCTTGTTTCTTGTGTCTGGAGTCTTGAACGGTCCGGAGCGTGTTCAACAGCATAAAAATGCAATAGATTCTGCCAAAACGGCAGGCGTCAACCATATTACCTATACGTCTTTTTTTGGTGCTAATCGTGAAGGATATGACCAATACGTCCTTCCTGACCATACAGCGACTGAAAAATATCTGGCTGAATCCGGTGTCGAATATAACATTATGAGAAATACACTTTACTTGGAAAATTATTTGATCAACTCTGTTATGCTCGCCAATCTCAGTGATTACAAATGGGTTACAAACGCAGGTGAAACAAAAGCTGCTTTTATACCCAAAGATGACAGCGGAAGGGTTGCCACTGCATTATTGTTGGGAAAAGGTGAACTGAATAAAGACTATGATGTCACCGGTAATTTGATTTCCCAACGTGAAATTTGTGAAATGATTGCTGATGCTTCAGGTATCAATTATGAATATGTACCGGTTAGTGATGAAGCGTTTTTGAACTATCTGGATTCGATTCATATTCCGCGTGAAACATCAGGTGACTATTCAAAATCTCCTGTACCCTGGTGTGGTAATGATATGCTGACCAACGAAGGCGGCATTCGAAAGGGCCAGATGTCGATTCAAACCGATACTGTTTTAAAGTTGACCGGCAGAGGACCGATGAACGCCATTGATTTAATTGATCAATACAGTTTTGTGTGGAAAGAAAAAGTGACCCGTTATTGGGATATAGGTAAATACATGTAAAAATAGAAAATTATGCCGGGTTTGTTGATCTGGTAAAAGCCATGGACAAGATTTATGAAGATGGGAAAATTTTGATTCAACTGTTTTCCAGCTATCGTTATATCAAAGAAAAAAACCACTGCAATCGATTCGGACCAGGGGATCACGCCGACCACAGCAGAAGGACTTGCCTCCCTTAAACCTGTTCTGCCCGGAGGACAATTGATCTTCGGCACCCAGACCCATCCTGCTGACGGTCACTGCGCTCTTATCGTGACAAATCGGGAAAATGCACGGCAGTTAAGCGAGGATGAATCAATTGAAATCCAGGTGGTCTGCTTCGGGCATGCCAGGGTGAAAAAAGGCCATATGCCCATGGCTCCTGTACCGGCTGCCGTGATGGCACTTGAACGCGCCGGTCTTTCCATTGGAGACATCAAGGTCATCAAGACCCATAATCCTTTTGCAGCCAACGATATTTATATGTCAAAACAGTTGGGCATTGATATCAATACGTTCAACAATTATGGGAGCTCCCTGATTTTCGGTCATCCACAGGCACCCACCGCGGGGCGGTCCATTATAGAGGGCATTAAAGAAGCCGTCATGCTGGGCGGCGGATATGTTCTGTTTACCGGTTGTGCAGCAGGGGATACCTCTGCAGCTCTGATCCTCAAAGTGGGATAATACTACAATTAACAGGTACAAAAAGGAGGAAACACTCCATGGGCGAGAAGACCATTAAAAGCGCCTGCAGGGGATGTCATGGCGGGTGCGGGGTCCTGGTAACGGTTAAAGAGAATACCGTCATCAGCATCAAAGGCGATCCGGCATCCCCGATTAACAGGGGAAAATTGTGCATCAAGGGTCAGAAATACCATACCATTGCCCACCACCCCGAGCGTCTGACCCGGCCGTTAAAAAAGATAAACGGTGAGTTTGTGCCTGTTCCCTGGGAGCAGGCCCTGGACGAAATTGCTGAACGGTTTTTAAAAAACAAAAGGGAGTTCGGGGCGGAGTCCATGGCCATCGGGTATGGCACCAGCCGGGAAAATGATCCGTTCATATACCGGTTTGCCAATTTGTATGGTACGCCAAACGTGCTTACCGCAGGGCATATGTGTTATGCGCCCCGGGTTACGCTTGGCATTGCCATGACCGGTAGCCACAATCTTGTGGACTATGACGGGGAACCGGAATGTGTGGTGGTCTGGGGGGCCAATCCCCTGGTATCCAACCCGGATGAATACAAGGGATTTGATCTGGCAAGAGCCATGCAGAGAAAAGCGACACTCCTGTGTATCGATCCCAGACGTTCCACGGTGGCCCAAAATGCCGATCAATGGCTCAGGATTAAACCCGGCACGGACGGGGCACTGGCCTGGGGCATGGTCAACGTGATCATCGACAGGAAATTGTATGATAATGATTTCGTAACCAACTACTCCCACGGCTGGGATCTGTTCTGCGAGAGGGCCAAACAGTATCCCCTTTCCTGGGCATCCGCCAAAACCGGACTGAGTGAAACGGAAATCATCAAGGCAGCAGAAACATACGCCAAAGCCAAACCCGGTGCAATCCATTGGGGGGTTTCCCTGGAACAGACAAAAAACTGTACCAACACCATCCGCCTGCTGATCTGCCTTATGGCCATGACCGGCAACCTGGACCGTCCGGGAGGCAATGTGCTGTTCCCTAGAAATACGGTGCTTGGTTTTAAGAATCTGACGTCTGTCAGCAATCTGTCCCCTGAACAGAATAAAAAGCGCCTCGGCGGTGATAGGTTCCGCCTTTCCAACAGGCTCATGGTATTAAACCCCAAGGCTGTCTGGGATGCCATCCTGGAGGAAAAGCCCTATCCGGTAAAAACCTTGTATCTTATCAGCACCAATCCGTTGATTACCCGTGCCAATGCAAGACAGGTAAAACAGGCACTGGAAAAAGTGGACTTTCTCGTGGTTCAGGATTTCTTTCTTACCCCCACGGCTAAGGAGGCGGATTACGTTCTGCCGGCATCGACGTGGCTTGAGCATGATTATATCGGTGATATGTGGAAACGCCATGGCCGGGTGGTGGTACGACAGAAGGCTGTCCAGATCGGTGAAGCCCGATCGGATTACGATATCCTCAATGAACTGGGTAAACGGTGCACCGATCCAACCTGTTGGTGGCCGACCGTAAAAGATGCCTTAAACGAAATTCTTGCCCCCGCCGGCTATACCTGGGAGGATTTTTGTAAACGGGGTTATCTGGAGAGTGAACGGCGATTCCTGAAATACAGGACGGAAGGGTTTAGAACCGCAACACGAAAGTTCGAATTCTACTCCACGGTGATGGAAAACCTGAAATACGATCCATTGCCCGGATATGTCGATCCGCCGGAAACGCCATGGAGCAATCCTGAACTGGCCAGGCAATACCCGTATCAGTTGATCACGGGTGCCCGGATTAAATCGTTTTTCCATTCTGAAAACCGCCAGCCCGGTCCATTGCGCAATAACCATCCGGATCCGCTGGTTGAGATTCATCCGGCAGTTGCAAAACAAAAAGGCATCAGCACTGGAGATTGGGTGACGATCAGCGGGCCCAGGGGGTCTGTCCGGCAGCGGGCGGAAGTCACCGATCGTGTGCCGGAAAATGTGATTTCCGCCAATCACGGATGGTGGTTCCCTGAAAAAAAAGACGATCTGGGATGGGATCAATCCAATATCAATATCGTGACAGACAATGATCTTGATACCTGTGATCCTGCCTTTGGTGCCACCAACCTGAGGGTCATGCTGTGTGACGTATCAAAGGAATCTTCTGCCGTGTGAAATGAGATGAACCTTAACCCCCTTTTCCCAGGGTTTTATTCGGGGTATGGAACGGAGATTGGAAAACTATGAAAGCGAATGATCCAGTTATTGTGTCTGCGGTAAGAACACCCATCGGCGCCTTTGGGGGAACTCTGAAAAATTTGTCCCATACCGATCTTGCAGCAATTGTCATGGATGAAGTCTGCCGCCGGGTCAATTTCCCCAAACACGACATTGATGACATTTATTGGGGCATTGTCATGCAGAGAAGCGATGAAAACGGCCTGGCCAGGGGGGCCGCATTGCGGGCCGGAATTCCGGACCATGTGTCTGCCGTTCAGGTGAACCGGGCCTGCTGCTCAGGCATGGAAGCGATACGGATAGGGTCCCTTGCCATCCGCCTTAATGATGCCAAGGCTATCCTTGCAGGGGGAGGGGAGAGCATGAGCAATATCCCTTATGTGCTGAAGGACGCAAGATGGGGGCTGCGCCTCCGTCATAAGGAACTCAGCGACGGATTGTGGGACAGCCTTACCGATCACTATACCGGCCTCATTATGGGGTTGACGGCGGAAAATGTTGCTGATCGATATGGTGTATCCAGAAACGATCAGGATGAATTTGCCCTGGAAAGTCAGATGAGAGTTAAAAAAGCGGTAAGCGGCGGCAGGTTCAAGGATGAAATCGTTCCGGTTGTCATGCCGGGCAGAGGAGGGAAGGCGGGTAAGACTATTGATACCGATGAACACCCCAAACCTGAAACCACACTGGAAAGTCTAACGTCCCTTACCCCGACGTTTAAAAAAGACGGCACTGTGACCGCTGGAAATGCTTCGGGAATTAATGACGGAGCCTCATCTGTTCTGGTCCTTTCCCACGAAATGGCTGAACAGCTCGGCATGAAACGGCAATGGAAGATAGTGGGCTCCACCGCTGTCGGTGTTGACCCGGCCGTTATGGGGATAGGGCCCATCCCGGCCATTAAAAAACTGATGCAGATGACAGGGTATTGCATTGAGGACATGGATCTGTTCGAAATCAATGAGGCTTTTGCAGCCCCTTCTGTGGCAGTCGAACGTGAACTGGGATTAAACCGGGACATTGTTAATGTGAACGGTGGTGGTATTGCATTGGGCCACCCTGTGGGAAACTCCGGGTGCAGAGTTGTTGTCTCCCTGATCCATGAGTTGGAGAAAAGAAATCTATCAAGAGGCTGCGCAGCCTTGTGCGGTGGAAGCGGTCACGGACAGGCCATGATCATCGAGCGGGTGAAATGATCAAATCAAACGGTTTGGTTTTCCACCTGAAACCAAGTAGTTAACCGGAGGTTGGATTTTGGCAGTATCCGTGCTGGCGGCATCATTTGAAATGCTGACGGGTGGAAACTCTGCCGATAACGAATCAAACAAAAAGATTATAAAGCGTTACCAACGCAATATATAGCGCATCATCGATATGCAGTATAAGCTGGAGGATACCAAAGTATACTGGAGGTGGTAAGTAGTGAGGCCGGTCGTTTCACGCTTAGCAGATTCGACATCGTTCGTGTTGCAACAGAAATATCGCTCCAGAGATCCAAGGGCTCATTCTGCATCAAAATAAAACCAAGTTCGGCCATATTTTGAGTAATCTGGTGAGAAACGCACTGCATCACAAAAAGTCTCGTGTTAGTGTTCGTATGGGGCTCAACAACCGGAATCTCGAAATCTGTGTGAATCTTGACGGCAATGGGATAGCTCCAGAAGACCAACCCAAGCTGTTTAAATGCTACACCCAAATAAAGGAATGTCACAGACAGGTCCGGGGCAAGGGTCATGGATTGGGTTTAGCCAGTTCATGAATTCCAGCACATCGTCTGGGAGGTGATATAACTATAGATATGCAGTGCCGATCTGGAAGCAGCTTTGTACTTCAACTTCCTTTTGACTGTGAATGAGGTGAAAACCATACACAAAAAACTAACCATCAAATGTCAAAATAGTTACAGCTTAAGATTTAACCCCATAAGGAGACAACAAGGATGAAACAGGTCATTGAACTGAATGTTAATGGCGATGCGCTTCAAGTCGCTGTATATCCATGGCAGACCCTGAATGAAGTGCTTCGTGAGGATTTGAATTTGACCGGGGTAAAAATCGGCTGTGGATCCGGCGATTGCGGTGTCTGCACGGTGCTTGTCGACGGTCGCGCCGTAAACTCGTGCCTGAGCCTGGCAATGGACGTGCGGGGAAAAAAAATCCGTACCATTGAAGGACTCTCCCTGGACGGAGAAACCTTGCACCCCATTCAGGAGGCGTTTATCGAGAAGGGTGCCATTCAGTGCGGTTTCTGCACCCCGGGTATGGAGATGTCGGCAATGGATCTGCTGACCAGGAACCCCAGCCCAATGGATACCGAGATCCGGGTGGCGCTGGCCGGAAATCTGTGCCGTTGCACCGGTTATAAGAAGATCCTTGAAGCGGTAGCGGTTGCCGGAAAAACCATGAAAGCATGTTCAGAAAGGAAACCATCATGAGATTACCCCATTTTGAATATCTTGCACCCAGCACAGTAGCCGAGGCTATTGAACTGCTGCATTCCAGGGGACTGGACGCCCGGGTAATGGCCGGCGGCACAGACCTCTTGATCAAAATGCGACATGCCGGCCTGAAACTCAAAACCGTTATTTCGCTGAAACATATCCAGGGGCTGAACACCATCACTGCGGATAAAGATACGGGTCTGTTCATCGGAGCCACGGCTCTTCTTGCGGATGTGGCTGCCCATCCGGCCGTCAAGGAGCACTACCCGACAGTGGCGGAAGCTGCCGGGGGTACCGCCAATGCCCAGGTACGGAATTTGGGGACAGTGGTCGGGAATCTGTGCAACGCGTCACCGGCCGCAGACAATGCACCGACCCTGCTTGCCATGGGTGCTGACGTCCACATCCAAGGCCCGGACGGTTGTCGAGACCTATCACTGGAAGATTTCTTCAAGGGTCCAGGTATAACAGCCCTTGCAGATGCCGAAATCGTAACAGCAGTGTCCGCCCCTCCTCTTCCCACCCATTCAGGCACCGGATATATAAGCCTCTCGGCCCGTGGGCAGCTGGATTGCACAGCTGCCGGGGTCGGGGTCAGGGTAACTATGGACGGAACAGCCTGCAAGGACATTCGTATTTTCATCAGCGCCTGCGGCCCCACACCGATCCGGGCTGTCAAGACAGAAGCCCTTATCCGAGGCAAGGAATTGACGGATGAGGTTTTAAACAGAGCCGGCACTCAAGTACTGACAGAGATTATGCCCATTACCGATCTGCGTGCAAGTGCGGATTACCGGAGAAAAATGATAAATGTTCTGACGCGCCGCGCCATCGTTAAAGCGCATAACACTGCGATGAAATTATAATAAGAGGATAAGTCATGGAAGAATTCAATATCGTAGGCAAAAGCGTCCCGAGAAACGATGCGCGGGCCAAGGCGACGGGAACTGCTATCTACACCGATGACATGAAACTGCCGGGCATGCTGCACGGGCAGCTTCTGCGGAGTCCCTACGCCCATGCACGTATTGTTAATATTGACACGAGTCGGGCCAAGGCACTGCCGGGGGTAAAGTGTGTGCTGACGGGTGAAGATACCCCGAAGATTAAATACGGCAACTGGCGACTGTTTCCGGAAACCCAGGACGAATATCCCCTGACATTTGACAAGGTTCGGTTTGTGGGGGATGAAGTTGCTGCAGTGGCCGCAGTAGATCTGGATACGGCCCAGGAAGCGCTGGAATTAATCTCCGTTGAGTATGAAGAACTCCCGGCGGTGTACGATGTGGCCGCTTCGCTTGAAGAGGGGGCCCCTATCATTCACGGCTATTGTCCAACCAACATCAGCGTCAATCGGAGGATTGACTACGGGGACATTGACAGGGCCTTTGACGAGTCTCATTACGTGCGGGAGGATACATTCACCGTTCATGCGGTAAGCCCGGCCTATCTGGAACCGTGTTCATCCCTGGCGCAATGTGATCTTGACGGACGCATTACCTTGTGGACCTCTACCCAGGCGCCATACATTATTCAATGCCTGCTGGCACATACACTGGGGATGCGTGAAAACGACGTCCGGGTTATCAAACCGTTTGTGGGAGGCGGGTTCGGCGGGAAGATGGAGCTTCGGGCATGGGAGTTCTGCGCTGCCCTGATGGCAAAAAAAACCGGCCGGCCTGTGAAGTTTACCCTGACCCGTAAAGAGGAATTCACGGCCGGGCGAAGGCGGCACCCGATGACCCTCTACTCAAAGGTAGGGTTTAAAAAGGACGGGACATTGATGGGGAAAGATCTCCGTATCCATCTCGATGGTGGCGCATACAACGCCATGGGCCCGACAGCAACATTTCTATGCGGCACTTTTGGAGCGATGCTCTACCGGTATCCGAGCTACCGTTTCACGGGTGAACATATTTATACCAACAAACCGCCAGCCAGTGCCATGCGGGGATTTGGTGCGCCACAGTCTATATTTGCCATGGAGACCCAGATGAATATTGCGGCCGAAGAACTGGGGATCGATCCCATCGACCTCCGGATCAAAAATGCCCAGGTAACCGGAGATGTGCTGCCCGGTGTGGCGACCATATCCAGCTGTGGTTTTATTGAATCCATTGAAAAAGTGGCCGAGATGTGCAACTGGAAGGAAAAACGCAAGGAAAAAAGAAAGGGTTACGGTATCGGGATCGGATGCTACAGTTTTATCTCCGGTGGAGTGTTTAACTGGTTCAACACCCAGTATCCGTTTTCCGCAGCTGAAGTACGCGTGTTTGACGATGGTACTGCCCATCTGTTGACAATGGCTGCGGATATCGGCCAGGGCGTCGATACGGCAGTGAAACAGATCCTTGCCGAAGAACTGGGGCTAAAAATGGAGGATATCCGCATCACGTCGGCGGACACCGCCATCACCCCCCAGGCGGACCTCGGGGCATGGGGCAGCCGCCTGACGTTGATGAACGGCAATGCTGTGATCGATGCGGCCCGTAAGATCAAAGCCAGATTGTACGGCACTGTTTCGATGAAACTGAACCTGAACGTGATCCATGAGCTGAATTGCAAAGACGGAATGGTGTTCCCGAAAAATCACCCTGAGCGGGGTATCCCGCTTGGAGAAGCAGTAGCGCTGACGCAGAAGGCCAACCGTGGTGAACCGGTGGTGGAGCGTGGGTACTACACCCCCCGGGACAAGGGTATGGTCACGCCGGCGTTCAGCTTCGGCGCCCAGGTTGCCGAAGTGGACGTGGATGTAGAAACCGGCATTACCCGCGTGAAAAAATTCTATACAGCCCATGACTGCGGAACCGTGATCAATCAGATGGCGGTGGAAGGCCAGCTCGAAGGATCGATCCAGATGGGGCTTGGGTATGCCCTGTCAGAACAGTTTGTCATGGAAGACGGCAGGACACTGAATACCAATTTCCTTGACTATAAGATGCCCAATGCCATGGATGTGCCGAACAGTGAGGTAGCCCACATTGAGACCTACGAACCGCACGGGCCTCTGGGGGCAAAGGAGGCTGGGGAGGGACTTGCGATCCCCACGGCTCCTGCCATTGCAGAGGCGGTGTACCATGCCACCGGGTATCGGTGCAGGGATCTACCCATCACTCCGGAAAAGGTGCTCAAAGGTATCGACACACTTGAAAGAACATAAACAGAGCGTTTGCCGTCTATTCCCAAAATTAGCGCGTCTATACTGAACTCCTGATTCATAGCGAATTGCGACTCGCCTAATTATTTTTTTGTGCAGTTGTCCTGTATTTGGACGTACCTTTCCATCATAATTTTTCAGATCTATGAACGACTCGTTAACTGATGGGTTTGGGTACTTCCTTTTTGTATGCGGGATATGCACTGATTGCCAGGGGGAAATTTGGTCTACACTCTCGATCAATTTACTGCCTCGACGTCGCAAGGTAATGAAATGCACCCCTTGCTTGTTCAGTTCTGAAAGATTGGAGTAACTGGTAAATTTCGAATCGAAAATAAAGGTAGGAACAATTCCTTTGTGGACTTTCTCCCAGAAGTTGAAAAAAGCAAGAACTTGATCGTCAGCTTCATCTTTTCTAATATCGGCACCAGTATAGAGGATCAGTTTGGCTTCGGCATCTTGAGCGAAAAGAGTGAGTGCGCCTTTCATCGCTTTATTCCTGGCTCCTGCCCAATGCTTTTGCAGGACGGACTCTTCTCCGAAATGCGGGATTGTATGGAAATCCAAATTGACAACCTGATTTGAATAAAGGCCGAGTTCTATGGCCTGGTTGACAAAGGCCTTCTGCAGACCCAGCAACTGTTCAGGGTCAAAACTATATGAATAAGTTGACATGGCTGTACATTTTGGCAGAATGTTCAAACCTGCAAAAAGACCAGCGCCAGGATCAAAGGAGTTATCTCCCATATGGGCGTAGCGCTGAGTGCCAAGTAGTTTCAATGCAAGAAATGCCAGGAAGTAGCTCATCGCAGGTATAACTTTGTTGCCGGGCAATCCAGCGGACTGAACAACCGTGTCCCTTCGGCAAGCATGCACAGGCCCTTTTTTTTCACAGGCATGAGCTGAGCGTCACGAGGGTGCTGTGGCCGCCGAGCCAGTGATAGGACCGGCCGGCATCTCCTCCCGGCAAGTGGCGGCCGGGAGAGTGACCTTTTGGCGGGTGAACGATAGGAACAGGGATAGGCATGGCCCCCTCCAGATTTGATCAGAGAGCGGGCTGTATGTGACAGCAGCCTTGCAATTCCAGGGCATCCATTGTGAGGGGTCTTTGAACAGCCTGGCAGAGTTCGTCATCAAGGTTGTCAGATAGTCCATGGGATTTACCCTCATCAGAACTTTTTCTGTTTTGCGATACAGCGACTGCGCCTTGCAGCGGGAAGCCTTACGGGCTGCAACTCTGCATCTCTCACTGCAATAGTGTTGACCACGAAAGCAGCTACGGCAAACGTGAAAGACCTGGGAACGCCAGTTACATCGTACCGTTTTTAAGAGAAGTGACTGGTCGATACTTCCATCCTTGCAAAAAGACGGAAGCCATGATTGAATAGAATCCTTGCTGGTTGGCTTCCGACACTACCGGATGTCTGCCTTGGAGGCCCGGAGTTGCACCTCCGGCACCATTTATACTAAAGGCTTTAAGCATTTTTGCTGGAAGCCTTTTTTGCTTCAAAATCGACGATTGCGTCTGTTTGGAATTACACTTGCTTTTCTGTTCGGGATTCTTTATTTTAGATAAAGTCATTAGCCTAAAATAAAAATTTCTATTATTTTAGTTTCGAAGGGAAAAAGAGTGCTAAGAGAACTACAAGGACATTATGTAATGGTCTCGACAGTGGGGGAGCAGGTGCAAGCATTTGTGCCGTCCCCTTTGCCGCCGCATCCTCCTATCTATTGGACCCCTGAATTAACCGGCAAGTTCGACCAGGCGTTGTTGCTATTAGGAAAACTGGACAGCATCTCGACGTTTCTTCCTGATACTTCAATGTTTCTTTATATGTATGTCCGCAAGGAGGCAGTTCTCTCGTCCATGATTGAGGGGACACAGTCATCACTTTCGGATCTGCTACTATTCGAACTGGATCAGAAACCGGGTGTCCCTCTGAATGATGTGCGGGAGGTCAGTCAATACGTTGCTGCACTTGACCATGGGTTGCGCCGGTTGCGTGAGGGATTCCCGCTGTCTCTTCGCTTGTTCAAAGAAATTCATGGTGTGTTGTTGGACAAAGGTCGTGGTAGTCAACAGAATCCAGGTGAATTTCGGCGCAGTCAGAATTGGATCGGGGGTACTCGCCCTGGCAATGCCTATTTTGTTCCTCCCCCAGGGGAGGAGGTTTTGAATTGCATGGGTAAACTTGAACTGTTTTTACACGATCAACCAGAGACAACACCAGTGCTACTCAAAGCAGCCTTGGTGCATGTGCAGTTTGAGACGATTCATCCTTTCCTGGACGGGAATGGTCGTCTGGGTCGTCTGCTGATCACTTTATTGCTATGTGAACATAAAGTCCTTCGTGAGCCTATGCTTTATCTGAGCCTCTATTTTAAGACGCACCGCAGACACTACTACGAACTGCTCAACACTGTTCGCCTCTCCGGTGACTGGGAAAGCTGGCTTGATTTCTTTGCTGAAGCGATAATTGTGACTGCTACCCAGGCGGTGGAAACAGCTCAACAGCTTCTCAAGCTATCAAATCAGGATCGCGACAAGATCGGCGGGCTTGGTCGCGGTGCGGCATCTACCCTGCGAGTCCACCAGGCACTGATGGAACGTCCCATAACCACCTCGGGTTGGCTTGTAGAAAAAACAGGGATTACACCGGCAACAGTCAATAAAACCCTGGTGAACCTGGAGCGGCTTGGTATCATAACAGAATTGACGGCCAAGAAACGCAACCGTTTATTCACTTATGCAGAGTATGTCCGGATCATGAATCGGGGCACGGAATTGCCCGCTTGATAGATTGGCAATATTGCCTGGTTGTGCCCAAATTGCGCCCGTCAAGAACCATTTGTATGATCAGGCGAAAGCACTTCGAAGAGATCTGACTTTTTCTATTCTATCTTTTCGTTTTGGATTGTTCAAGACCTCCCATATGTCGTTACGCCTTTCCAGATTGAGCCAGAAGTCTGGTGAGGTGGTCGAGGACAAATGAACAAGGCCGATGATGGAATCTGCACAATATCACAGGGAGAACCATGATGGATTTTTTAGCTGTTTACCAAAAAGAAAGCATATCATTTCAGATTGCCGATTCGATCTTCTCACCGTTCGTTTGAGATGTATTGGTAAGACCCCTGGGGATACTCCATCCAGTTCACGTCCCAGTTTGCCTGGGATAGAGTTGAGAAATCCCTGTTGCCGACATTTGTAATGGTGCTTTTTAATACGACAAGGCCGCTGGGTGTTTTGGCCATGGTAAAACTGACTTTTACGTCAGGGCAGAGCAGTTGACCCGGGGGTTTTACCAAGCTTCCCATTTCAGGGAATTGTTGCTGGAATTGCGGTTTGACCGGTTTGATTTCAGCATGCCCGTTATCCTGAAAGGGGAAGAAGATCGCTGCGAAGAGAACGATGGCAAAATTTGTCCATTTGCTGAAAATTTTCATCCTTTTCATTTCCAATCTCCCATGGCACTGCCCTGTTGGGCAGTCAGTTAATAATTCGCTGCCTTAATGGGATATTCTTGTAAAGACATGCGATGAATTTTTTGTTTTCAGATACAGTATTTTCAACCTGGCAAAAAGTCAAATCATCTTTTTATTCGCCTTTCTTGACAAGACGATAAAGCTTATCTATATCACTTATGAACCATGAGTGTTGCTCTCCAATCAATCTTTTAAATCCGAGGTGGGAATGAAAAAACGGTCTTATGTATGTTCTTTGCTTTTGTTTGCAGTACTCCTTTGTGTTCCGATCATCAGCGCTTCTGCCCATGCGGAAAAACTGGACAAGATGAACTGGTCTGCAAGAAACCATGAAGTCCTTAACCAGTTGATCTCAGATTATGGCAAGGATGGAAAATCCTACGACCTTGCCAGGAAACCCTATGCGGTTCTTGACTGGGACCAGACCTGCGCACACTTTGACGTTGAAGAAGCGACCATGCGTTATCAGCTGGTCAACCTTCGCTATAAGATGACCAAAGACCAGTTCAAGGGGCTGCTCAAAGACGAGATCAACGGAATAAAACAGTTGAGTGCAGATTATAACAATATCCTTCTGAAGGACATTAACGAAGATCTTATCAATGATTATAACTTCCTGTATGATAATTTCGTCGGTCTTGGCGGAGGCATGGGCCTGGAAGATATTCAGAAAACGCCGCAGTACAATGACTTTCTGTCAAAGTTGCCGTTCCTGTATGACGGTTACTGCGATACAAAAGGCATTGATGCGGTTTATGGTTATCCCTGGGTCCTCTACCTGCTTGCCGGTCATACGATTGACGAAGTCAAAGTACTGGCAAAAGAGACGATAGCGTTCGAGCTTGGAAATAAACTGAGCAAGCAGAAATGGGTAACACCGGCAGATTTCCAGACAAAAGCAGGAGCGGTAAGTTACTCCTATAAAACAGGTCTGCGTGTTTATCCGGAAATGCAGGATCTGATTTCCACGCTGGAAGCAAACGGAATCGATGTCTTTGTTGTGTCGGCAAGTTACAAACCTGTTGTCGAGGTCTTCTCAGGCATAGACAATTTCGGTTACAATGTCCCAGTCGAACGGGTTATCGCCATGGAACTCGCCTCAACCCCTGACGGAAAAATTCTTCCGGAATATAAAAGCGGGTGGGTACAGACCCAAAGACAGGGAAAAGTCGATGCTATCAATATCAAAATCAAGAAAGAGTTGAAAAAGGACTGGGATCCTATTTTCTCGGCAGCAGACAGCGATGGTGATTATGAGATGAGTACCGCCTTCCCGGGCATGAAACTGACATTAATCTGGAACAGAGTGAAGGGTGGCGATATCGGAAAGATTTCAAAACAAGCGGTTGAAGAGAAAGATGCAAAAAATCCCAGGTTCATTCTCCAGGGCCGTAACGAAAATACAGGCATGGTTACGCCGTGTTCAGAATCAATCCTCATAGGCAAGACAGAAGCAAAATTGCTCAAATAG
>JAZDGN010000077.1:0-14502 GCA_043806875.1 Pseudomonadota bacterium | reverse complement strand
GCCGGATTTCCCGCGGGCTTATCCAAGGGGAATCCGGGCTGGTAAAGAGTGCATCCCCCTTGCCAATTTGTATTGCGTGCACAGATTTGGGGGTGTGCTCTTTAACAGGATAGTTGAACTGATGACGAAAATAAGGAGGCTGACATGAAATGTCCCGGACAGGATACCCAATACTGGAATTCCGACGCCATATATGAAACACGCTGCCCCGAGTGCGATGCTCCCATGGAGTTTTTCAAGGACGACACCAACCGGTTGTGCAAAAACTGCGGCAAGAGGATCGTCAACCCCAGGATGGATTTCGGGTGCGCGGCCTACTGCCAGTACGCAGACCAGTGCATCAGCACCCTGCCCGAAGAATTTCTCAAGCAGCGGGACGACCTGTTAAAGGACAGGGTCGCGGTGGAAATGAAGCGGTTCTTTAAAACGGATTTCCGCCGCATCGGCCATGCCATGCGGGTGGCCCGGTACGCCGAGGCCATCGGCAAACAGGAAAAGGCCAACATGGCCGTGGTCCTGTGCGCCGCCTACCTCCACGATATCGGGATCACCGAGGCCGAGCGCAAATTCAACTCCAACGCGCCCAAATACCAGGAGCAGGAGGGCCCGCCCATTGCCAGGGGCATCCTGGAAAAGCTGGGAGCCAAGGAAGGTCTCGTGGACGAGGTCTGCGACATCGTGGGCCACCACCACCATCCCAGGGAAACGGAAACCCTGAACTTCAAGGTCCTTTACGATGCCGACCTGATCACCAACCTGGAAGAAGACAACAAGGACAACCCCATGGACGCGGACCGGGTCAAGCGGATTATCGCCAAGTCCTTTTTGACCGAAACAGGGAAAACAACCGCAGAATCAGTTCTGCTCTAGATATGGAGACCGGTGATGACAGTAAAAAGAAAGATCATCCAGATAGATGAAGATTTGTGCAACGGATGCGGCAACTGCGTGCTGTCCTGCGCAGAAGGTGCCATCCAGATAATTGACGGCAAGGCAAAGGTGGTCAAGGACCAGTATTGCGACGGCCTGGGCGCATGCCTGGGAGAATGCCCGGAAGGCGCACTTAAACTGATAGAACGGGAAGCCGACGAGTTTGACGAAAAGGCTGTTGAAGCGTACCTGAAATCCAAGGAGGGTGAGAAAAAGGCCGGGGACCTGCCGTGCGGCTGCCCGTCAACCCAGCTGAAAGTCTTTCCCGGGACAGGATGTGAAGCAGCCAATAAGCCGGCCAATCTGGCTGGCGGCAAATCCGCCCTGGGACACTGGCCCGTGCAGATCCGCCTGGTTCCGCCCACGGCGCCTTTTCTGAAAAACGCCGATCTCCTGGTTACCGCGGACTGCGTTCCCGTGGCCTACCCGTCCTTTCACGCTGATTTTCTCAAGGGCAAGGTGGTCATGATGGGGTGTCCCAAGTTTGACGAGACCGACGCCTATGTGGAGAAGTTCACCCAGATCTTCAAGACCAACACTATAAAGAGCGTCACGGCCCTGATCATGGAAGTGCCCTGCTGCTCGGGACTGCCCGGCATTGTTAAAAAGGCCATGGACCTGGCCGGCGTCCAGGTGCCCCTGAAACGGGTGGTGATCAGCGCCAGGGGAGAGATCCTGAGTTGAAGTGGACGGATGGGGCTGAAAAAGCCCTGGGAAAAGTGCCGTTTTTTGTGAGAAAAAAGGTCAGGGCCACGGTTGAATCCCATGTCCAAAACCAGGGACGCTCTGTTGTGGCTGAAAAGGACCTGGCCGATGCCAGGAAGGCTTTTGTTTCCGGGATGGCCTCCCAGGTCAAAGGATTCCAGGCCGAATCCTGTTTCGGAGCGTCCGGATGCCCCAACCGGGCCAATTCCTGCGACCGGCTCATGGAAAAGGCCGAGGTTATTCTTAAGGAAGCCGGTATCCTGGAGTTCCTGAAGAAGACGGTGGGAGAGGACCTGAAGTTTCACCACGAGTTCAGAGTTGCTGCCGCCGACTGCCCCAACGGGTGTTCCCAGCCCCAGATCAAGGATGTGGGCATCCTGGGGGCCGTGGTTCCCGGGGTGGGAGATGCCGAGTGCACCCTGTGCGGGGCCTGCGAAAAGACCTGCCCGGAAGGGGCTGTGACCCTGGATGCCGGAGCCGGCAAACCTGTGATCGATGCCAAGACATGCGTGCTGTGCGGCCGGTGCATCACGGCCTGCCCCACCGGATGCATCGAAGAAGAGCGCCGGGGCTTCCGGGTCCAGCTCGGCGGCCGCCTGGGACGCCACCCCAGGCTGGCCATGGAGCTGCCCGGGGTCTGGAGCGAAGACCAGGTCCTGGCCATTTTGAAAAACACCATTGATTTCTACAAGAGCGCCCCGGGATCACGGGAGGGGAAACGCTTCTCCCAGGTTCTCACCCGGGAGGATCTGAACACCATCTGCCGCTTCTCTTAACAAGACCATCCACATTTTCCCAAGCATACAGGAAAACCAATCAGGACAGCCATGAGAGGGGCAACATTGGGCTTTTTTGGCAAACGGCCTTACTGTCGATTTTAAATTGAGGGGCCGGGCTGGTTCTGTGTCCTGCCATTTATCTTTTGAAGGGTGAGTCTGTAGCCCATGGCTTGCACGATGGCGTTGACGTTTGAAAACTTAGGGTTTCCGTCTTCAGAAAGGGCTTTTTGAATGCCTTTTCTGCTCATGCTTGTTTCTTGTGCTATTTTGCTAATCCCTTTTGCCCGACTAAGAACGCGCAGCGAAGCAAGAAGCGCCCCCAAATTTCCATCTTTTGCAAACTCATCAAAAATCAAGTTAATATAATCGTCAATTTCTTCCGGATGTTCCCGAAAGTAAGACTCCTCTATTTGATTAAATGTTTTATATCTTTTCATCGTTCAAGTACTCCTGCCAATAGGCTTGCGCCTGTAGGATATCCTTTGCAAAAATTATAATTTTTTTAGGTGTTGATAGTCTGACCATCTGCTTTCTTTATGTAAAACGATATTATATCTATGCCAACTACAGTACGCAAGCTAAAAGTGACTGTCTTTTTAATTTCAAATCAAAGGGAGCTTGCCGCGGATCCGGAAACAACGGCAACCAAGCAACCGGCGGCCCGAACCGTGATCGATGTTGCCATGGCTGCCCCTTTTCGGTGGATGAGACAGATATTGAATATCTCACAAACTATAATTTTACACACAGATGATTTATTATAACTCTTTTATAATGAAGTCAATACATTGATTAACTTTTCTATAAAATTGCCATTATAAATTAATTACCTTAAATAACAATATAATATAAGCTTTATCTCAAAAAAATTTGGACACTGATCGATTCATAGACTCTCATAAAATAAAATATTTAAAATTCGATAATTCTACAATATTTAACAACACAATGGCGGACTCGTTGACGAGGCCTATGACATCGTGGTCACCACCACCATCCCAGAGAAACGGAAAGCCGGTATTCTGGAGTTTCTGAAACAGTCGGTGGGTGAGGATCTGAAGTGCCACCACGAGTTCAGGGTTGCGGCCGTCTGGGACGCCACCCAAGGCTGGCCATGGAGCTGCCCGGGGTCTGGAGCGAAGACCAGGTCCTGGCCATTTTGAAAAACGCCATTGATTTCTACAAGAGCGCCCCGAGATCACGGGAGGGGAAACGCTTCTCCCAGGTTCTCACCCGGGAGGATCTGGAAGCCCTATGCCGAGCAGATTTTTGAGGTTACCAGACGATTGATGCTTATCCCAGCCTCGGCGGCCTTGATCGCAAGCTCCCGGTGCCGGTCAGGCGGTATCCGTACCATGAATTTTCCGGTGTAATGTTTTGTAGCAAGGGGGTCTGGAACCGGTTCCCCTTCTTTGGCCAGGTCGGCTACAACTTCAGCTACAAGTTTCCGGATACCCTTCAGAGCCGCCTCAGGAGATCCGGCAAGCCAGCTTAATCCAGGAAATTCAAGACAAAGGCCGACATATTCCCGGTCATCTTCAGACCAGGTGATCCTGTAGGTATAAAAATCTTTATGTAACATACCGGCCTCCCTAACCTGTTTTTAACTTTTCAATAGCCAGAAGGACTTGTTTTACCTGATACACCTTGCTTTTGCCCTTCTCATTCTGAATATTGATTCTTGGATCCCCTTGCCAGGGTGTCTTATATATCCTATGACTTGTACCGTGTTGTCTGGCTTCCCCAAAAAAATGCTCACAAACCAGACAGAGATCCTGAAATTTGACCCCCTTTGGTTGCTGTCTCATCTTTTCAAGTATGTCTTCTATACCAGCCATGCCTGTATAGTATCAATAATGATATCATTGTCAATAGAAGGAACATTTTTCCACATAATATTTCCCATATCATGTGCAGGTATTTTCCGCTTCCAGTGTTTTTTGATGCGGGAGTCGGCTGCAGAATCGAATTTTATTTGCAACCCGGTGCCGGTTGCGGTAATGATTGTTGGCTATTGATACCATTGATGGCAATTGCCAGGGATAGGATAGCGGGATATCAAGAACAGTCAAGGAGATGGCTCTATGCTGACCAGGGAGAGTATCCAAAAAAATATTGCTGATTCGGACATTATATTTTTTCGCGGGAAAGCCATCCATGAAAACGGGGATCTCCTGTATGAAGGCGGCGACAAGGAGAACCTGTATTATTTCAGGTATGACGGCAACTACGGGGAGTATGCCATTACCGTGGATCTGCTGGACCGGGAAAATCCCGCCCGTTGCGACTGCCCGTATCCGGGTGACGGTTGCAAGCATGTGGTGGCCTCCCTTCTGACCGTTCTGGACATGACCTTCCCCGGCAAGGTCAACCCGGTCCTGGCCCCGGTCAGGGATTCGGACGAGGGATTGCCTGAATACCTGACTGAAATCGAAATCCGGGATCAGGCCCTGGAAGACAGGAAGCAGCGGGCAAAAAAAGAGCTGTTCCGGGTTATCCAGGGTGACCAGTTCACCGGAGACCACCTGCTTGAAACCGCGTCAAAGCGCAGCTACCGCGTGGTCCTGCATGATCCGGCTGCCGGCACCGGCCACTGCAGCTGCCCGGACTACCTGACAAACCGGCTGGGGACCTGCAAACACTTGATCTTCCTGGGTCAGCAGTTTAAAAAAGCCACCGGGTTCAACGAGCAGGTCAAAAAGGAAATCTTCCCCTTTGCCGATGTTTTCTGGGATTCAGCAACCAATGCCCCCCGGCTTTATTTTGATGCCAGAGCCGTTACCGATACGGAGACCCGGGATCTGCTCGGTCTTTATTTCCAGGATGACGGTTCGCTCAAGGATCAGGACCTGGCCGGCATCCCGGAACTTCTGGCGTCGTCCATGGGACTGAGGCAGGTCCTGGTTCAGCCCGAGGTCGTCGCCCGGGCCGAAGCCCGTATGGAAGCTTGCCAGCTTGCGGCCATGGCACCGGGATTTGCATTTGATTACTCAACCATCAGGGCCAGCCTCTACGATTACCAGAAACAGGGGGTTGAATTTTCCCTGTTCAAAAAAGCCGTGCTCATCGGTGACGAGATGGGGCTGGGAAAGACCCTCCAGGCCATTACTCTGGCTGTCCTCAAGCAACAGGTTTTCGGGTTCAAAAAGGTTCTGATCATTACCCTGGCCTCCCTGAAAGACCAGTGGAAACGCGAGATCATCAAGTTCACCGGCCTGGTTCCGGAGGTGGTGGAAGGCTCTGTCCACAAACGCAGGGCAGCTTACAGAAATACATCCACCTACTTCAAGATCACCAACTATGAAGCCGTTCTCCGGGATGTCACCATCATTTCGGCCATGAAGCCGGATCTGATCATCCTGGATGAGGCCCAAAGGATCAAGAACTTCAACACCAAAACCAGCGACGCGGTCAAGCAGCTTCCCCGGGACCATGCCATTGTCCTGACCGGAACCCCCCTGGAAAACAAGCTGGAGGATGTCTACTCCATCATCCAGTTCCTGGACCCGTTTCTGGTAAGCCCGCTGTGGGATTTCGCGGGCCGGCATTTCATGCTCTCCAGGAAGAAAAAAGGAAGGATCCTGGGGTACCGGAACCTGGAATCCCTGAGGGAAAGACTGGGCGGCCTGGTGATCCGGAGAAAAAAGCAGGAGGTGCTCAAGGATCTTCCCGACACCGTTACCAACGAATATTTCATCGATCTCAGCCACCAGCAGCTGGAGATCCATGACGGGTGCTGGAAGGCCCTGCTGCCGCTTCTGTCCAAGAAATTTCTGACCCCCATGGACATCCAGAAGATCCAGATGCTGCTCCTCAAGATGCGCATGGTGTGCAACTCCACCTACCTGATAGACAAAAAAACCCATATCTCACCCAAACTGGATGAGTTCAAGTCCATCATCCATGACATGGCCGTGGAAAACCAGCGCAAGGTGGTGGTGTTCAGCGAATGGACCACCATGACCTTTCTTGTGGCCAAGCACCTGTCCGATGCCGGGATCCCCTTTGTGGAGCTGTCCGGGAAAGTGCCGGTGAAAAAACGCCAGAAGCTCATCGATGAGTTCACCCTGAATCCGGAATGCCGTGTGTTTCTGTCCACCGATGCCGGCGGTACAGGCCTGAACCTCCAGGCAGCCGACTGCGTGGTCAACTTCGAGCTGCCCTGGAATCCGGCGCGCCTGAGTCAGCGCGTCGGCCGGGTGAACCGGATAGGCCAGACCAGCCGGTGCATCAACGTGGTCAACCTCATCGCCAAGCGCAGCATCGAAGAAAAGATCCTGTCCGGTATCCAGATGAAGACCGAGCTGTTCAAGAGCGTGTTCGAGGACGGCGACGATGTGGTGGACTTCTCCAACGAGAAACGGGCCGGCCTGATCAACACGCTCAGGACGATGATGGGTGAGGAGGCCGATGAAGTGGCCCGGCCGGTCCAGGCAGACCCGGTGGAGATCCCGGATGACACGCCCCATTACCTGAACCCGTCGGTGCTGGGTCCGGACGATGAAGGCGACGGGGCAGACCAGGCCCCGGACAGCCTGGCAGCCCTGGTGGAAACAGAACCCCTGGAAACCGGCAGCGCTCAGGTCCCGGAAAAGCTGCCGGACTCGGGCGGCCGGGATGGGGCAGGCCTGGCTGTGGATTATGCCGCAGAACCGGCAGAATCCTGGGAGCCTGAACCGGTAAATGATTCGCCCCGGGACCAGGGAAACGTGTTTGCAGGACAGACGCCCGAGCGGATCGAATCGGTTCTGAACTCAGGCATGGCATTTATCAGCGGTCTCATGGAGATGGCCACGGGACAGAAACTGGCGGCATCCGGAGAAAAACTGCTGACCATCGACAGGGCCACCGGGGAGATCACCATGAAATTCAAGCTGCCCGGGTTCTGACGTATGGCAATGCCATGTTTTCTTTGCAGAATATCATTTGAAAGTTCCCGGCCTTTTTTAAAAAAAGGAGCCGGGCTGGTTCTGTGTCCAGACTGCCGATAATGGATTTCTCTTTTGTTGCTTTAAACACTAACTTATCGAATAAAAAATGAAAAATTGCTTGTGACAGTCTTCAAATCTTCATCTTTTCTTTTAAAAAGGGTACATAACCCATATCAGTTTTCAGGATATGATTTTTTAACCATTCGATCAAAAAACTCATCAGATCCATTGTTAATGCAGCCTTTCCTTCCCCATACTGATGTTTGAACGTCATGACCTGGCTTACAAGTTTTTTATGTTGTTCCATGTGTTCTTTTCTTTGGGGATACCCGTATTTGTCGAACAGGCTCTCTTCATGGGAAAAGTGGTACGCCGTATAGTCCGCCAGCCCATTCAAGATCTTTCCGGACTCATGACGCCCCTTTTTCATCTTCATGGCTTTATTAAGTGAATTGATCAGGGCGACGAGTTCTTTGTGCTGCTCATCAATCGTATCGATCCCGAGAATAAATTTGGAGCCCCAAGGCATAATGTCTGGGATAGTGTGTTCCTGTATGCCGGAACTGTCTTGAGACGGGGCATCTGCAACAGAAACCTTGAAAACGGTTATCATATTCCTCAATGTCGAAGAGAGGTTGGAAAGATCCGAGGCGCTTTGATGCATTTGCGAGCTTCTTCTGGTCATTTCTTCAGCCACGGAATTAACACTGGAAATATCCCTGGTTATCTCTGAGGATACTTGTGAGCTTTGAACGACGTTTCCATTCACTTCAGCAAGTCCTGCCGAGGCTTGCTCTATGTTCTGGGCAACTTCTGTGGCGATTGCAGACTGCTCTTCCACAGCCGCAGCAATTGCGGTGACAATCTCATTAACATCGGCAATCACGCTTGAAATTTTAGTTACATCCAGAATCGTGTCTTCTGTGGAGCTTTGTATTCCAGCAATTTTATCTTTGATGTCCTTGGTGGCCTGGGCGGTTTGCCCCGCAAGGCTCTTGATCTCACTGGCAACCACAGCGAAGCCCTTTCCGGCTTCCCCGGCCCTTGCAGCCTCTATGGTCGCATTGAGGGCCAGCAGGTTCGTCTGTTCGGCGATTTCCGTGATTACCTCGGTGACTTTGGAAATCTCCCTTGCGGCGTTACCCAGGAGTGAAACACGCTCTGAAGCTTTATCAACCTGAGATGCGGCATCCGTTGAAATGTGGCGTGCCCTGTCGCAATTTTTTGCCACTTCACCGAGGGTCATCTGCATTTGCGATGCGGAATCCGCAACCATTCCTATATTGGTTGATGCCTGCTCACTTGAGGCGGCTACGGAATTCATGTTTGAACTCATTTCTTCGGATGCGGCAGCGACGGTATTTGCCTTGCTCGATAGCTCTTCTGCTCCGTCTGTCATCCGTTCCGCAACAGAGAGAAGTTCGCTGGAAGCAGCCATAACCGTTTCCGCATTTTGGCTGATATTGACAATAATGTTGTTCAGCCGCCCTATGAATGCATTAAACCATGTGGTCAGTTCCCCAAGTTCATCCCGGGTCTTAATCTCAAGCCTCTGGGTCAGGTCTCCTTCACCGGCCGCAATGTTTTTCAGACCGGATGTTATCTGTGTTAACGGTCTGAAGATAAGCGTTCTAAAAAGAAACAAGCTGCATACGAAAATTAGAAAACAAAACAGAGTCCCGAATATGGCAGTTTTATTCCGGGTTTGGTTCTTTACCTCTGCATTGGAGAGCAAGATGCTGGATCCAATTTTTTGCCCTGCGGATTCATTCTTTTCGGAAACCCGGGAAATAATGCTGCTTATACTGTTTTTGACCTGTAGGGACTCACTCCCCAGAACAGATTGTATTTTCTCTGAATTTTGCTGGATAAGAGCGTTAAAGCTTAAAGACATCTCGTCTATTTTTTGTTTAACGGTCGCCTTGCTCATACACAATAAAAGATATCCCAAGTTTTTACCTTCCAGTTCAATTTTTTTCTCCGCAATAAAAACAGAAGGGTCTCCCTTGGACGCTAATACGACTTTCTCATAATCTTTTTTACCTTGATCCGTTGAAAGATACTCTTTAATTTTTTCTTTTTCTTTGTCAAGGTACCGTACATAGGGTTTGTCATCCGGCTTGAAATACATGGCGTAGACAACCGATTCATTTGCCGCTGCCGATCTAGCGTAGGAAATGAGAGCCGTCAGGTCATTGCTGAGAATGGCCGCCGGTGCGACCTGTGCCAGCAAAGCTGCCAGAGATTGGGTGGTCTCTTCCAAGGATTTGAGCCACTGTTCTGCTATTTTATCTTTTTCTTGTGTCAATGCAGAGGTTGTGGATTGGGTCAGCAGGTCGGATGTAATTGCCGACATGCCACTCAAATTTTTACTGACATCATCGTTCATCTGTGTAAGATCCTGCCCGACGGTTTTATTGGATTCCGCCAGCAGTCCACCGATACGCCCCCCCATGGCATTCAGCGAACTGTCCTGGGATCTTATAATGACCAGGGAAAGACCTGCCAGTGAAACAGCAAGTACAAGCGTGAGGGGAACCAACAGTTTCACACTGAGGCTTGAGAAAAACCCTCGGGAAGATGTATACTCTTCAGCATTGGGCTTCATCACTTGATTCTTCTCCTATAGTTGTAAATAGCATCAGTAACGTGACTATTTGTAGGCTCCGAGCCTCAACTTTTTCAGCAAATCGTTAACGCCTTGATAATCAAGGGCATCTGTCCAACCAACCACCTTTGCATCTTGGGCAGCCTTGTCTTCCGGTTTCAGCATTTTTAAGGCATCAACAACTTTCTGGGCGATTGTATCTGAAGTGCCCTTTGTTATTGCCATGGGCCATTCAGGGTACAGGGTGGTGCTGCAAACAAAGGGGAAACCTTCATATTTCTTTTCATTCAGGATTTTAAATTCCGAGAGTTGGATGGTGCCCGCAGCAGCCATTCTTTCAAGGGTGTCTGTCCTGACTGTGCCTGCGTCAACAAGTCCATTCTGAACAGCCAGAACAACATTATCATGTTTTCCTCCGAATTCGATTTTTGAAAAATATTTTTGAGGGTCGATTCCCTGATTGAGGAACTCCATGTAGGCCATCTGCCATCCGCCAAAGGAAGATTCCTCCACGGCCATGAATGTTTTCCCCTTGAGATCACTTAGGGAATTGACAGCGTCGTTTTCCTCGCTGGTAAAAATGACGCCTCCAAAGTTTTTTAACGGAATGCCTTGCCTGGAGTTGATCATCGTTGCAATGGCCTTGGCACCATAGTTCACTTGTGCGGTTATGAACATGGATGAATTAACGAGAAAAAAATGCACCTCATTTTTTTCAATAGCAGAAAATACAGCATCAAAATCCAAGGGTACGACTTCAAATGTGGCACCGATTCGGGTTGACAGGTATTCTCCGGTACTTTTCCACATCTTCAAGGCCTTGACTGGACCATCCTTTGCAAGGACACCTATTTTGTAGGTGTCCTGAGCATTACAAAAAGTACTTATAAACATCATGGCAATAATAAAAACGAACACAGATACTCTTTTCATGATTTGACCTCCGGATGACCAATTTGGGTTTATAAACATCTTAATGAGTCTCAGGACATGTATAACGGATAACAGTCATGCATATTTGCATGAAACTTTATTTACACAAGTGGTAACGATTCAAACTGAATTCTTGATTTCGCAACATATTATGATTGACGCTACACGATGAAAATAGAAAATGCAAATGGAATTTCTTGACTTTTTAATGACCTATCAACAACCGAAATATTCGGGTTGCGGATTCAACCTGCGGTATGCGGAAGCATCTCAGTAGTCAGGCTTGTCCATTATGTTCTCAAGCGTTGAAGGGACTGGTATCTTTTCACCATCTTCCAGCATTCCTTTTATATGTAAAGCCAGGGCTTCATGAGCCATATCTTTAGCCTCGTCGATCGTGTTTCCAGCTTCGGCCCAAATTGAACCCATGGCAGCATTGAATTTTATTTGCAGCCCGGTGCAGGGGGCCTCAGATTATTCTTTTCTTATTCACCATCGTGTACTATAAAAGTCCATGTCCGGACAAAACCTGCTGGTCTAACCCATGACCCTTAATTCAGGAGCCCGCCCATGAACCGGAAACCGTTTACAATTATTGCAACCATGTCTTTCCTGTTCTTGTTCACCGTGATTCAGGTTCCCCTATCCCCTGGTGCCCAGAAATCAAATCCTAAAATAGAGAATTTCATCAACGTATTAAAAAAGGCGGGGTCACTTGAAGAAATCTCCCGGGCCGCGAAAGGTGCGGGCTTTGCGCAGGCAGACATGCCGCCCCTGATGGAGATTTTTAAAAAAGACCCTGAGATCAAGAAAAAACTTCAGATGCTTGCCCGGAAAAGCGGGACCGTCAAATCCGGCAACGTACCAGACCTGGCCCGGCTGAAACAGGCAAAAAAAGTGGCCTGGCAGCAGACGGTTACAGCAAACAACCGCAGTGTGGCTGCGAAACTGACAAGGGTCAGGGCACCCCAGATGTCCATGGATAACAGGGCCCTGTCGGTTACAACAATGAACCCGGCCGCCCTTGCCATGATGAAGAGCCGTTCACCAGGCCCACAGATTGATGCCTACATTCTCGGGCATACAATCCCAGCCAGAATCGGGCACCGCATCAATGTCAGCGGTGCACATTTCGGGACCACTCGGGGAAGGGTTGTGGTGCTGGTCAACCGCCTGCTGGTGGAGTGCCCTGTGCATGACTGGCGCGATTCCCAGATCAGCATCACACTCCCCTATGAACTGGGTGTCGCCATGGGGCCGCGATCCGTTGATGGCACCGTCTGGGTCAAGATGCCGGGGGGTGAAATCGGCCCCACAGCCACCATCCGCCTGGAACAGCAGCTCCCAGCCATTGCAGCATTATCATCCCCGGAAATCATGCCCGGACAGGAGCTTCTCATTGAAGGGGAAAATTTCTTTCCTGAAATGGCCATCGGTTCAGGCACGGGGTCTGTCCGGCTCGAACTGGCATCGGGGTCGATACCGGATTCGGCTGTTTCAATCCTGAACTGGCAGAGCAACGCAGTCCGCATACTCCTTTCAGACACCCTAAGCGGCATGCGGGAAACAGCTGGAAACATAGTGCTTACCAACGCCAGCGGCGCTTCTGCCTCACGGCCTGTCACATTCAAACCCCAGCTCGACATGGACGTGATTCAATGGGCGGGTGGCGGCATCAACAATACCCGTTTCGATTGCCAATTCTGTGAATCCAATTGGCTGTACATCATGGAGCAGATTGGCAATTTCTTTATCAATATGGCGGGTTACCGCGAGGAAAAAACAGCTTATGGTGATATAATCCTGCAGAACCAATGGCGGGTAGTGTCATCCTGCCTCGTGACCCATGGGGGCGGGGCAGGACACGGTGCGAATATTCTGAGCGCACCGGCGCCGGGCAGCAACCTGCCGAGGGTTCGATACGAATACTGGGCAGATGGTTACGCCTGGGTTTCAACCAGGGTCCATGTGGTGATTGAAGGCCCCCGGGGTCTTCCGCATGAATAACCCTCAGGGCAACAGTGTCTTTGACAGAACCCGTCTATTTGTTTTTTACGCCATGAACATCAATTGACAAGGTGCGGGTGAGAACGTAGAGTAATGCCATGCATATTTCCATCACAGAATTATCCGCAGTTCTGGAGGCTTCGGTCCCGGAGATCGATTTTGCTTTGCTTTTCGGATCTGCCCGGCACGGAACGGTTGAGCCATTGTCAGATGTTGATATCGGTGTGTATCTGAACGTGACGGCCACACCCGATCTTGTTTTGACAATCATGAAGACCGTTGAAAATGTCACCTCCTGTACCTGCGACCTGACCATACTCAACACGGCTTCGGAAATTCTGGGTTTCGAAGCGTTGCAGGGGCAACTGCTGTTTGTCAGGGAAGATAAACTTGATGACTATGCACAGTTCTATTCCCTGACCTGCAGACTCTATGAGGATACGATTGTCTGGATGCAGAAACAACTTGCCCTGAGGGGATATGATTCAACACGGACATAAACTGCCGGAGGAAAGGGGTTGCTTCATGCAAATCAACGGCGTTATCGAAAACAAGCTGAGACTCCTTGAAGAAAAACTCGAAGAAGTCAGGGACTGGTCCATTGTCGATTATGAGGAGTTTAAAAATTCCTCTTTGAAAATCAATGCGGTTGAACGGGCATTGACCGTATGCGTGGAGATAATGATTGATGTCAGTGAGCGGATTCTATCCATTAAGAAAATCCCTCCGAAAAATTCATCGGTTGACAATTTCCGCGAACTTGAGACTCTGGGTGTTATCCGATCCTATGAAACCTATGCGGATATGGTACGGTTTCGAAACTTTGTGGTTCACCGCTATGAGCGAATAGATACACACATCCTTTTCAATATCATCACCCAAAAGATGGATAGGTTTTCCGGTTTTGCTGATGAAGTCCGAAATGCTAAATCCCATTGAACATTAAGCCTGTCTGTGTCATGTTTGGCCGGTCAAGTGGAATCCTGGGGGCGGTTCCCATGTTCGTCAACAGGACCAACCTGAAACGGCTTTTCAGGGGAACAGTGCTGAGGATAGGCATTCTGAACCTGCCCATTTCCATCATCCTCATCGCTGGGGCCCGGCCCATCATAACCGTACTCTACGGCAAGGGCTACGAACCCGCCGTGCCGGTGCTCCAGATCCTGGCCCTGTTCCCGCTGGTCTCTGGGTTTCAGATGCTGTTCAAGCAGATCCTCATACTGGCGGACAAAACGGAAAAAATCTTTATCCTGGCCTGCATTGCCGTATCCCTCAATATCGCCCTGAACACCATCCTCATTCCTCTGTGGGGAATAGCCGGGGCAAGCCCTGGCAACAATTCTCTGTTATGTACTTTGGTCAGCAACGCTTTTAAGGGATATGAAAGCGGTAAGAACCACCATGGAGCAGGAGCGGTGAACAGTCGCGTCACCGGAAGCTGGCACGGTCGGTGAGAAACCGGTGCAGGATTCCGGCAAGCTCGGCGGGCAGACGGACAAAGGTGTTGCGGGCCATCTCGGACAGGGTCACGGGGCCTTCGGTGACGATCATGCGGGAGCCGTACTGGATCATGAGGGAAAAGTTCCATGCCGCAAGGACTGCCAGGGCA
>JAZDGN010000076.1:0-22530 GCA_043806875.1 Pseudomonadota bacterium | reverse complement strand
ATCATCCAGACCCGGTTGAGCAGAATATGCGCGGCAACCGAGTCTTTGACCACTTCCGCTTCATCAATCTCTGCGATGAGGGCCCATGTGGTACTGCCTATTTTTACCGGTGTATAGGCTGAAAGAACAGGGTTGCCATTGTAATCCATGATGATCCTGTTATCGGCTTTGCCGGCAAGGGCTTCATTGGCGGCATCTGTTTTCACGCTGCCCGCCGAAGGGTTGGCAAAGGAGGCTTTTACGGAATGGCCGGCAGGATCTAAAAATGAGTCGGACCGCATGAGATGATCCGACCCCACCAGGTAGGTCTCCCCGGTTTTGCCGAGGCCTTCGCGGTGCTGCATGATGGTATTGACAGTCTCAAGGGAAAGCTGCAGGGCCACGACTATTTCGGTCCTGCCGTCATGGACAACCGGCTGGGCGATAAATGCGGCGGGTTCATTGTTGCTGGGGGCATAGGGTGCGAAATCCGCCAGCCCGAACTGCTTGGTGTCCGTGACCTGCCTGATGAGTTTCCCAAGGTTGGAACCGCTGTATTTGCCGGTCAATAGATTGCTCTGATAGTCGGCTTCCCGGGCTACAGTGTAAAAGACATACCCGTCAGGGTTCATGAGGAACAGGTCGTAGTACCCGTAGATTTCTTTGTATTTTGCATAGAACTCCTTGCCCTTTTCATCCACCGGACAGAATGCTTCCGCCACATCTATCTCAGCGATTATCGCCCAGTTCAGCCCATGAAAAGAGACCGGGTCGTAGGAGGAAAGGACTGGGTTCCCGTTGCAATCAGGAATAACCTCCTTTCCGTCTTTGCCGGAAAGGGCTTCGCGGCTTGCTTTGGTGTCCACTCCGTTTTTTTCTACGGTCCCTGCGAATGAGGCTTTGACGGAACGGCCTTTGGGATCAAGAAAGGAATCCGACCGCATCCGTTTGTCCGGTCCCACAAGGTAGACCTCTCCGGTCTTTCCCATACCGGTCCGCTCGGCCATGATGGCGTTGATGGCATCAATGGAAAGCTGGAACGCCACAACGCCGACCAGTTTCCCGTCCTTTTTGATGGGGGCGCCCACAAAGCCAGCCGGTTCGTTATCAGACGGTGCATAGGGCTCAAAATCCTGAACCGCAACCGCATCCGTTTCAATGACCTTGTGCCACAATTTTGCAAGGGCGCTGTCCTTGTACGGGCCATGGGACAGATTGGTTCCCAGGTCCTTTTCCCGGGCAGATGTGAACATGACATGGCCGTGGGCGGCACAGATGATGAACATGTCATAATACCCATGGGTCTTGGTGTAATCATTCAGAAAAGTACAGTTTTTCTCATACAGGTCCTTATATTCCGCGGTGGTCACATCATAGGGGCCTGTCTCGGACACATGGGTATCCATATGATATTGCACCAGGATGTCATACATATTCAGGATATCCCGGCTTTTGGAGAGAGCACGGATGTCCTCCAGGCGATCCTGAAAATATCCTTCAATCTGGTGTTTCTTGATCATCTGGACCGCTTCAAGTTTGGCAAAGGCTTCCTGCCTCAAGGTGGCGACGGTTTCCACAAGGACCCGCATGTCGTCTTGCCGCTCTAAGAAATAGCTTTCGATCTGGTCTTTTTTTATTTCCCGAATGGAGATGAGCTGATTGAATTTGTTTGGGATAAAGGACTCCTGTGCTGTCTTTACAGCCATAATACCCAGAATGACAAAGGGGATTACCGCCGCCATCGAGAATATAATCGTGTTTAACCCCATTTTTTTGCCGATTGACAATTTCATGACCTCTCCTTTTGCTATGATGATCAATCTGTGCTCGGTAAACGATAGATGAAATTTTTCTTTTGCTGATACCTGACCTATCAATATGCCTGCGGTTCAGCTGAAAACCACTCCCGCAGACAGGCAGATATCAGGATGCTGCAGACTCAAGATCCGTAATCTCCCTGTTACTGAGCACCCTGGCGATGTCCAGCAGGATCTTTACCCGCCCCTCCAGCTTGGCCGTGCCAAGGATATACTGGGTGTCCATCTGTGCTCCGAATTCCGGGGCAGGCTCAGATTATAGGCAATGAATGCCGTACATGAGAATGAGACAGCAAACCATGTGCCACGGGAAAGTAAATTATTACTCTCAGTATTTTAGATAGTTGAAAATAATGAACTATTATCTCCTGTCAGAAAAATCTGACAGAACAGAAGGGAGAATCATGCCGTGGGGCAGTAAGAATTAAATACCGACAAACAGATAATGAATCTGCCAGGGATTGTCAGAAAAACCGGACAGTCAGATAAATATGACGCCTAATTAATTGAAATTCCGTTATCAGAGACGGATAACAGGGCATGGTGATCCTCTTTAAGAAATTGTAAAATAGAATACTGCGCCTTTTTCGACTTCTCCTTTTGCCCATACCTTGCCGTCATGCCGATGGATAATCCGCTGCACCGTTACCAGCCCGACACCGGTTCCCGGAAATTCTGCTGGTGTGTGAAGGCGTTGAAATGCGCGAAAGAGTTTTTGAGCATACTTCATATCGAAACCGGCGCCGTCATCGCGAATGAAATACACCGGCCGCTCTTCCTGCTGCTGCAGACCGAACTCGATCCGTGCCGTTGGATGTTTTGAAGTGAATTTCCAGGCATTGCCCATGAGATTTTCCAGGACAAGGCGTAAAAGCTGGTCATCTCCTCGGGCTTTTATTCCCTCATGGATAACAAACTCTACCTGACGTTCAGGATCCGCTTTCTGAAGATTATCGGCAATCTCCCGCACCATGCGGCTCAGGTTCACCTTTTGAACCGTCATGTCCCTGCGGCTGACCCCAAAGAGACCGAGCAGGTCATCGATGAGCTGTGCCATGCGCTGCGCGGCGGAACGTATACGCTGCAGATAATCCTTCCCTTGTGCGTCAAGCTTGTCCTGATGCTCTTCAAGGAGAATCTGACTGAACCCGTCAATACCGCGCAACGGGGCACGCAGGTCATGGGACGCCGAATAGACAAACGTCTCCAGTTCTTTGTTCGCAGTTTCCAATTGTGCGGTACGATTGGCAACCCTTCTTTCGAGTTCATTGTTGAGCTTGCGGATCTCCGCTTCCGCCCGTTTTTGCTGAATGGCCAGTGCATAAAATTCGGCAATACGATTGATCGCATCTAAATCCCGATCCGTATAAGCCCGGGTCGAATTCGACAGCGCAATCTGTCCTATCAATTCCCCTGCCAGCAGAACAGGAACCGCCAGAAAGCTCTCAATGGCCAGGTGTCCTTCCGGGGTGCCGACCGAAGCAGGATGTTTTACCGGTGCATCGGTATAAAACGGCTCCTTTGTATTCAGAGAATGCCCCCACAATCCGTTATAGAGACCATCCGCCCTTTGAGGAAATCTTACTTTACGCAACTGTTCTTCTGCCACCCTGCATTCAGCTTGTACCATTCTTGTGTTGGTATGTACAATCAGGTCTCCAGTCGCCGGATCGATTTCAGCCACGTAGCCATAAGCGCTGCCTGTCAATTGTCTGCTTCTCTCCACTATTACGTTAGCGATTTGTTCAATGCTGGTGTCGGTAGTTACAAGAGGGATGTATAACGAGGACAACGCCTGATTAATGGCCAGGTTCCAGGCAATTTCTTCTTCAGCACGCCTGCGCTGGGCTATTTCCTTTCGTAGCTGTTGATTGGCTGTTGTAAGATCTGCAGTTCGCCGGCTGACTTTTTGTTCCAACTGCTCGGTCAGCTCCCATAACCGCAGGTGAGTTCCAACCCGCGCCAGCACCTCATCACGTTGAAACGGTTTGGTAATATAATCTACGCCCCCGGCTTTGAAACCTTCGACCTTTTCGCTGGTCTCGCCAAGGGCGCTGATGAAGATAACCGGAATCTTGCGGCTTTGTTCGTCTGACTTCAGTCGACGGCAGACCTCGTAACCGTTAATATCCGTCATTTTTACATCCAGCAGGATCAGATCAGGCCGCCTGGCCGCTATGGATTGCAGGGCCAGGCGGCCGTCGATGGCGGGCCGCACGCGATATCCATGCCCTGTAAGAATATCCGTTAAAAGCTGCAGGCTGGCCGGGGTATCGTCAACCACAAGAATTTCATATTGATGTGTTTTTTGTCTCTCATTGACACTCATGATAGTCTTCCTTGTTTTTACCATTACTCCCCAGCAGACTCAGTAATCGCCGGTAATCGAGCTTTCTGGCCAGCGTGCTCAGTACGCCGGCTATGGACGCATCCTGATCTTTGAGCTGCTCGATCAGCGCCAGGGTTCTGGTTGTGTCCAATTCAACCACGGCCTGATGCAATTCACTGCGTAAAGCCTCCGGCAGAGCAGCCAACTGTTCGGGGAGTGATTCAACATCCGGTTCGACAGGTATCTCTTCCTCCTGCTCCTCTTCATATAGGTATTTAACTCCAAGATGCTCCGCCATGATCTCGAATATCTCCTGCTCACGGAAAGGTTTGCGCACGAAATCATCGCAGCCCGCCGCCAGGATCTGTTCTCTTTCCTCCTCCATGGCATGGGCGGTGACCGCCGCTATTACGGTCGATTTGCCGGCCTCGGTCTCCTTGATGCGCTGTGTGGCTTCCAGACCGTCCATTACCGGCATACGGATGTCCATCCAGATAAAGTCAGGCTGCCACTCATGAAAAACATCCACCACCTGCTTGCCGTCGACTGCTTCCTGCACCTGAAAGCCGACGGTTCTGAGAAGCTTTACCAGCATAGTCCGGTTGTCCCTTTTGTCTTCAGCCACCAGGATGCGAGGGATGTCCTGGCCGGCTTCCAGGCCAATCACACGCCGCTGTTGCATCCTCCTCTCTTTACTATCCGACTCGACGGCCTTCCTGATATCGATCTCAAAGCGGAAAGTGCTGCCTTTGCCCTCCTTGCTTACAACGGCAATATCGCCTCCCATCATGCGGACATTGTCCCGGCTGATGGCCAGGCCCAAGCCGGTACCGCTTTTTTTCGCTCTGCCGCTCGCCGTTTGCTCAAAATAGCCAAACACCTTGTCCAGTTCATCCTCGGCAATGCCGACACCGGTGTCTTCTACCTCAACCTTAAGGCGCATTCCCTCAGCCGTTCCATCTTCAACAACCACCCGCATGACAACCTTACCCTGGTTGGTGAACTTGACAGCATTGCCCAAAAGATTGATCAGTACCTGGCGCAGCTTGTTCTCATCGGTTGCCACATACTGCGGCAGGTCGTTGATTCCGACAACCTCAAAATGCAATCCCTTGGCATCCATACTGGAGTCAAACATGTCTTCAAGGTCGTGAAGGAAAGCATGGATGTCGAAAGAAGATGTATTCAAGGCTCGCTGACCGGCTTCGATTTTAGATATTTCCAACACGTCGTTGATTAACGCCAAAAGTTGTTCACCGTTCCTGTTGATGGTATTGAGTTGTTCTCGCTGCTCGGGATGCAGTGAGATGTCTCTCTGCATCAATTGCGAATATCCCAGGATGGCGTTCATGGGGGTGCGCAGCTCGTGGCTCATGTTCGCCAGGAACAGGCTCTTCGCCCGGTTGGCGGCTTCGGCGGCCTCCTTGGCCTGCTCCAACTGGCGGTTCTTCTCTTTCAGAAAATGGGTCCGTTCAGCCACTTCCTCTTCCAGGTGGTCGCGGTGCTTCCGCAACCGATCCTGGGCCGCAACCTTGTCTCGCAGCATCTTGTTGGCGTTCAAGGCCATACCGCGCAATTCACAGAATGTCAGGCCGGCCACATCGATTTCTCGGTCGGCGAATGCGGCCCCATGGAAAAATTCGTCGAACCGTGAAAAGTCCCGCAGCAGACGGCGGAAAACCCGCCGCAAGGATATCAGAAGCAATATACCTACTATTCCAGACACCAGCAGGATCAACAAGATGTCTTTGCGCAAACCGGCTTTAAGGGAGCGTTGGAGAATTGCAATATCCGCCTCCACGTCATCGATATAGACGCCAGTGCCGACCATCCATTGCCAATCGCTCACGCCCTTGGAAAACGATACCTTAGGCCGCTCTTCACCTGTATCGGGTTTGCGCCAGGAATAAAAAACGTAGGCACCCTCCTCGGTTTTCGCTGCCGAGATCAAGTTCTGGACGACCTTTACCCCATTGAAATCCTGGTGGTCCCATATGTTTTTGCCGACCAGATCCGGTTGAGCACCGTGCTCAAGGACCACTCCCTGCCAATCGTCAATGAAGATATACCCGTTCTTGTCGTAACGAACCTTGGCGATATCGTCCAGCAGTTCCTTCTTGATATCAGCTTCTATATCCTTGACCGAGATGGTCGCCCCGAGGATCCATCCGAAGGGTTTGAACAGTTTGACGTAAGAGAGAAGGAGACTGTCGCACCCTTTCTCGCCAGGCTTGCTCCAAGAGTAACGATAAGTCCCTTCACCTTCCTTCCGGGCCAGTCCGATCATACCGGTGAGCACCGCATGCTTCTCCCCGTCGTGTAATGGTGGAAGGGGTTTGCCTTCAAGATTGGATTCGGAGGCACCGAGAACGATACTACCCTCAAAATCAAGGATAATGAAATCGCCCTTCCCGTGATAAACACGCATTGGCCGAAGGGCATCGATGCCCGTCCGCTTGATCTCTTCCATCGATTTTTCCGCGGCATTCCTTTGCAGGATGTTCTCCAGAATGGCGTACGCCTCGTAGACTTGTTCCTTCACCAGGGTGCCGGTTTTTGGAACAATTTGACTACGCTCGAACTCGATACGTTCGATAATGCGGTCGACCTCCCGCTTGATCATCTGTTTTTGTTGTTCAACGAAAGCGGCCCGCATCGCGGCGGCGCGGTCCTTGAATTCGTCATACCGGTGGATGACGTGCAAAACGATAATGACTACCACCAGACCGGATAGAAGGCCTCCGACCGCAGCCCAGAGAATTCGTTGGAAGCTCATATTTCGTTCAGGCATAGGTGCCCACTCCAATCAGCCCTTCAGAATCTTCGAATAGGGCTAAAGACCGTTTCGCTGGAATAGATCGTTTTAGTTTTATGTTCAAGCCTGTTTATGATCCTTGAATGGATCGTGGCAGCGAAAAAAAAAGGTGGCCCCTTTTTCAACGGCTCCTTTTGCCCATACATTACCGCCATGCCGGTGGACAATCCGCTGCACAGTTGCCAGCCCGATGCCGGTTCCCGGAAATTCAGCGGCTGTATGAAGCCGTTGAAATGCGCCAAAAAGTTTTTGCACATACTTCATATCGAATCCGGCACCGTCATCTCGAACGAAATACACCGGCGTCTCTTCTTGCTGCTGCAGACCGAACTCGATCCGTGCCGTTGGATGGTTTGAAGTAAATTTCCAGGCATTCCCCAGGAGATTTCCCAGGACAATACGCAACAGCTGACCATCTCCCTGTGCCTTGATGCCCTCATGAATGACAAATTCCACCCGACGTTCAGGATTTGTTTTCTGAAGATCATCGGCAATCTCCTGCGCCATCCGGCTGAGGTTCACCTCTTGAACCATCATGACACTGCGGGTGACACGGGAGAGACCGAGCAGGTCATCAATGAGCTGTGCCATGCGCTGCGCAGCCAAGCGCACACGCTGCAGATAATCCTTTCCCTGTTCATCCACTTTGTCCTGATACTCTTCAAGGAGAATCTGGCTGAATCCGTCAATGCCGCGCAGCGGTGCGCGCAGGTCATGGGAGACAGAGTAGGCAAAGGCCTCCAGTTCTTTGTTGGCAGCTACCAGTTCTGCGGTGCGGTCAGCCACCCGTTTCTCAAGTTCCTCATTCAGTTTCCGGATAGCTTCCTCGGCCCGCTTACGCTCGGTTATGTCGTGACCCACAGCCAGTATACTGGCTACTTCCCCATGCTGGTCGCACTCCGGAACCATGACATACTCCAGAAAGAGGTTCACGCCATGGGCATTTACCCAGGTGAACTCCGCTGCCTGGAATTTCCCGGTTTCCATCACTTGCCTGAGCTTTTTCACATAGTCATCGACAACTGGAGTTGGGACTCGGGGAACATCCGCATGAGCCACGTCTATAACTTCCGCAGCTGACAGACCGCTCAGTTTCTCCCATGCAGGATTCACATAAACCCGGCGCAGGTCACGGTCGTAACGGACGATCAGGTCGGGGATATTCTCCACCAGAGTACGGTACTCCTGCTCCCGTATACTCAGCGTCTGTTCCATCTGTTTACGTTCGGTAATGTCGGTTAACATCCCAAAGGTTCCTTTGAAATTTTTCCCGGCATCCAGGACCGGGACGGCAGAAACCTGGGTCCACACCGTCCTCCCGTTCCGATGGCGGAACCGGCGTTCGTAATGCTCCGACATTCCGCGGCGGCGGTTATCCATTCTTCTATGGTGATCAGGGGCATCCTCCTCGAACATGAAGTCGATTTCGGATCGGCCGATCATTTCCTCGACCTGGTAACCGATCATTTCCGCCATCCTCACGTTTACAAACGTGGTCATGAGATCCTCTCCGAGCATCCAGATACCTTCACTGGCCGTGTCAACGATTCGGCGGTACCTTGCCTCGCTTTCCAACAGATTTTGATACGACGAAAGACTGGTCAGGGCGTCGGTCAGCCGCCGTCCGATCTCCTGGAAAAGCAGTTCTTCCTCCGGCGTCCATACCCGAGGATACGAACACTGGTGCAGTACGAACTCCCACGGCTTATCCGCCTTTGGATGCAGAGCCATCCCGATAAAGGATTGAATGCCAAAACGGTGCGCCACCTCTGACGGCAGTTGATGCCCGGATCCCGGGCCGAACTTCACCGGACCGCTTGAAGCCAGCAGGGTTCCGAACGTCTGGGCGATATCCGGATCCACAGGCATCTCAACCCCTAAAGCGCGGACGCCGGGGTATGCCGGCCGGGTCCGCTCCATCGGCACTTGCCACGAAGCCGCTGCCGGATCGCATGGATAGACAAGGCTCGCCCGGTCACAATCGAAGATCGAGAGCACAGTATCAAGCACACCGCTCATCATCTGTTCAAGGTCATTCGTCCCCTGGATTGCCCGGTTGACCTGATCCATGCTCTTAAAGTACCGGAGATGGCCCAACCGCTCCTTCTCTGCCTGCTTGCGCTCACTGATGTTGCGTACCAAGGCCAGGTTGTATCCCCGGCCGTCGTACTCGAAATAATTGGTGTTGATCTCACCCGGGATAATGCGGCCATCCTTTGCCTTATGGTAACATTCGAACGTCAGCGAATGTCGCGTTTTGAGGTCGTTCCAATGGTCAGGCCAGCGCTCCGATGGAAAGTCGGGGTCGATATCAGCCACGCTCAGGCCGAGCAATTCATCGCGGGTATATCCCAGAATGCGGCAGGACTCTTCGTTGACGTAATGGAAGCGCCCATTTTCATCTGCCAGATAGGCAGCCTCATGTACATTGTCCAGAGCGAAGCTCATCATGGCGATACGTTGCTCTGCCTGTTTGCGCTCGGTGATTTCCGATTCAAGCACTTCATTGGCCTGCATTAATTCCCTGGTCCGCATTGCCACCCGGTGTTCCAGTTCATCATGCGCCCGTTGCAGTGCATCCTCCGCCTGCCTGCGGTCGGTGATGTCGAGAACTGACCCT
Source organism: Pseudomonadota bacterium (assembly GCA_043806875.1). GTDB lineage: Bacteria > Desulfobacterota > Desulfobacteria > Desulfobacterales > Desulfobacteraceae > JAZDGN01. The sequence continues at coordinate 12,970 of JAZDGN010000076.1, read as the reverse complement.
TCCAGAATCTCCTGATCCCGGTAGAGCCGTATGGATGTAAGACAGTTTCGTACGCCCCCCTGCCGCTTGTTCAGAAGTTTATATTCAAATGCCGACACGCTGCCGTCCGCAACAAGTCTTTTTACCATCTCCTCGCGCTCTTTCGGGTCTGCCCAGAGATTCACCGACGGCTTTCCAAGAGTCTCTTCCCATGTCATCCCGACGATGTCGAGAAACCTGTTATTTGCTTCCAGGACCTCCGATCCGTCAAGCCTTGATCTGAACATGCCGACCTCAGCGTTATTGAAGAGGTTTCTGTATTTTTCCTCCCGCTCCCGAAGCAATTTGTTGGATGATTCAAGATCAATGGATTTCCTCTCAACCAATTCAGAACGACGCATCAGGACAAAAGACAGAAAAGCGAAAGCCATCCCAACAAACCCGACTATGACTACAGAGAGGTAAAATTGAGGTCCTTTCTGCCACCCGTTTTTTGGACTCAGTGAAAAAGCCCAGTCCCCATTGGGGACATGAAATGAAAACGATACCGGTAAAATTAACGGATCCTCCCCGGAACGTGAGAAGACCAAGGGTTTCCCGGAATCAGGATCTATACGGGAAAGTTCATAACTGTACCCTTTTTCCAATAACGTAGAAACCTGAGTCGCCTCAAGCAGTTTGGATAAGCGGATTAAAACGATGGTAAAGCCCCAGAAGCTATCTGAACTGTCTTTGCCGATGGAAAAAACCGGCAGCCTGCCGATGACAGCCACACCACCCTGTACGAGTTCAAATGGCCCGGCAAGCGTAAGCTCTCTGGATTTGATGGTTTTCAGTGCTTCAGTCCTTCGCGCAGGATCTTCTAATAAATTGTGGCCCAGGGCCTTTTCGTTACCCTTCAATGGAAAAATCCGGGTTACAATGCCTTGAGGTGCAAGCTGAAGGCAGGAAATACCCCCATAGCTGGTGATCATGTCATCCGCCAGCGTGTTAAAATCCGGCAACTCACCATAAAGCCGCAGCATTGAGGCAAGTGCATAGGTTGCGGAAAGAGACCGTGATAATTGCCGCTCAATCGTGTAAGCATGGCTTGCCGCAATTTCAAGAATACTATTTCGCTGTTCGATGGAATACCGATCTTCTATCTGCCATATGCAGAAAGCCCCGAAAAGACACACGATGATAAAAACGAATATAGATATGAGAAAGTGTCCATATTTGTTTGTATATTTTAGCATGTTGCAGTGTCTTCCCTTATTCAATTACCCTTATCAGTCATTATCATTGTTTATCTCCGGAAAATGTTTCTTTACGCATTCGTTACAGATACCGTGGCTGAAATCCGCATCAGAATGGTCCCGGATATAGCTCTCGATCTGATTCCAATACCCTTTGTCATCCCTTATTCTCTTACAATAAGAGCATATTGGAAGGAGGCCGCTCAGCTTTTTAATTTCTGACAAAGCCTTCCTGAGTTCTTTGTTTGATAATTCAAGATCCATGGATTTACTCGTGACCAATTCAGAACTGCGCATCAGGACAAAAGACAGAAAAGCAAAAGACAGCCCTACAATTCCGACAATGGCCACAGAGAAATAAAATTGAGGTCCTTTCTCCCACCCATTTTTTGGACTCAGTGAAAAAGTCCATTCCCCATTGGGGACACGGAAAGGAAAAGATACCGGTGAAATCAACGGGTCCTCCCCGGAACGGGAGAAGACCAAGGGCTTCCCGGAATCAGGCTCTATGCGGGAAAGTTCATAATTGTACCCTTTTTCCAATAACGTAGAAACCTGAGTTCCCTCAAGCAGTTTGGATAAGCGGATTAAAACGATGGTAAAGCCCCAGAATTTATCTGAACCGTCTTTGCCGATGGAAAAAACCGGCAGCCTGCCGATGACAGCCACGCCACCCTGTATGAGTTCGAATGGCCCGGCAAGCGTAAGCTCTCCGGATTTGATGGTTTTCAGTGCTTCAGTCCTCCGTGCAGGATCTTCTAATAAATTGTGGCCCAGGGCCTTTTCGTTACCCTTCAACGGATAAATCCGGGTTACAATGCCTTGAGGTGCAAGCTGAAGGCAGGAAATACTCCCATAGCTGGTGATCATGTAATCCGCCAGCATGTCGAAATTTTTTAGCTCACCATAAATCCGCAGCATAGTGGCAAGTGCGTAGGTCGCGTTAAGAGACCGTGATAATTGCCGCTCTATCGTGTAAGCATGGCTTGCCGCAACCTCAAGAATGCCGTTTTGCTGTTCGGTTATACGCCGATTTTCCATCTGCCATATGTAGATAGCACCGAAACAATATACGATGACAAGAACGAATATGGATATGAGAAAGGGTCTGCGGGTTTTTATGAATTTAAGAAGCATTTGGTATTGTGGTTTAACCCTCCTTTAATCAAAATCAATCCCACAACAGAGAATATCAGGTTTTGAACAGCATTGGGTATCATGAAGTTTTTGCCCCTGAGTACAGGGTACGTGAATAAGTAGGCATGGGTCAATCCTTTTGTAAAGAATGCTCTCACTCATGGCTGTCCGGGTTACCCCTTTATCCACCGGTTGATTTTTTCAAACGCCGATTCAGTTGTTTTGCGAAGGGTGTTCATGTTAACCGGCTTTCTGAAATAATCGTCAAAGCCAGCCTCGCGACAGTCCGTGAGTTCAAACAGGGAAGCGTATCCCGTGATGGCATAGATCAGGGCCATGGGCAATTCCTTCCTGATGCTCCTGCATAACTCTATTCCGGTCATGCCCGGCAACCGCAAGTCAAAAAACATCACGTAGATCTTCTCTTTCTTGAGTATTTCCAGTGCTTCTTCCCCACTCTGGGCGGCCCGCACATCATACCCGGCACGGTTGAATACCTGGGTGAACAGGTAGATGATGGCTTTTTCATCATCAACAATCAGTATCGTATTGTGATTCATTGGGCTTCCTTTCGCTGTCAATCAGGTCTTGTCAGCTCCACCGACAGTACAAGCATGCCCACCGGTGTTTCGAAAATCATGGGGTCCTTCAGTCCGGGTCCCCTTCTGTTGCAGCTATGCTGAAAATTCCATGAATATCCAGGATCAGCCCAACTCTGCCGTCAGCCAGAATAGCCCCGCCTGCAAACCCTTTGATATCCTCCAGGCTCCCGCCAAGACTTTTGATGACATATTCATTTTTCCCAAGAAGCTCATCAACTAGCAGGGCCCGATGTTCATCCTTGGACTCGACCACGACCACTATACCATCCCATACGTCGGTGAGGTCTTTGCGGCCGCCGAACAACTCGCTCAAGCGGATCAGGGGTATCAGGTTACCCCTGTCCATGACTAGTTCCCCTTTCCCGGAAACGGTGATATACTCTTTGACATCCGGCTTGAAGGCTTTCTGGATGGCTGTTGTGGGGATAACATAGGTTTCATGACCGACCCTGACCAGCATACCATCAATGATGGCAAGGGTAAGGGGGAGGCTGATGGTAAACAGAGTCCCCTTGCCCTGGGAGGAAGCAATGGTCAACTGGCCCCTGAATTTGGCGATGGCGGCCTTGACCACATCCATGCCCACACCCCTGCCGGAAACATCGGTGATGGTCCGGGCTGTTGAAAATCCCGGCTCCAGGATCAGATCGTAAATCTGGGCGTCGGTGAGCTGGTCCTTGTCCGTGATCAGTCCTTTGCCCAGAGCTTTTTCAAGGATTCTTTCCCGGCTCAGACCGTTGCCGTCATCCTCGATTTCAATGATGATATGACCCCCTTTGTGAAATGCCCTGAGACAGATGGTCCCCTGGGACGGCTTTCCTTTTTCAAGACGCTGGGACGGAGTTTCAATGCCGTGATCCACAGAATTTCTGATCATGTGCACCATGGGTTCATACAGGGCCTCAACCACATTCCTGTCTATTTCCGTGTCTTCCCCGACCATGGTGAGATTGACATCCTTGCCGGACTTCCGGGACAGGTCCCTGACCAGACGTATCATCTTCATGAAGGTTGCTTTAATGGGAATCATTCTCATGGACATGGCAATGTGCTGCATGCTGGAGACAATCTGTCCGAGTTGGGCAATGGTCTGGCTTAACAAGGGATTACCTGCGGTTTTCTGACGGAGCATGGACTGGGCAATGACAAGCTCTCCGGCATAGTTGACAAGGTCATCGAGTTTGTCCGTGCTGACCTTGACCTGGTCAACAGCCTGTTTCCGTTGCGGGTTCTGGTCCATGAGGGCAGCGGTGATCTGACCGGAATCGGCCTTTTTCTCCTGAACCAGGATCTCTCCGATCCGTTTTTCAGGCATCTGTTTCTGGGATTCCAGGGATTGATCCAGACTCTCCTTACCGATTACACCTTTTCTGACAAGAATTTCTCCCAGGGGCTCCCTGCAACCCTTTGCCAGGGATACCTGAAGTTTCAAAAGCTTGTCGATCAACGGTTCAACCGGTGTGTCTTCGTCGCTGTCAGAGGGCCTGACCCGGGCCATGGCCCCTTGACGTGCCCGGGAAATGAGGTTTTTCAAAGTGTCCACCGATTCCAGGATGGCATCGGTGGCCTGGTGGTTGATCAGGAATTCACCGCTCCTGGCACTGTCCAGAAGGTTTTCCGTGGCGTGGCTAAGTTTGTTGATCCGGGTGAGGGCCAGAAATCCCGATACACCCTTGATGGTGTGAAAGGGCCTGAAGATGTTGTTGATGATCTCTTTATTGAACGGGTCCTGTTCCAGATCGATGAGGTTGACTTCGATGGTGTCAAGGTTGTCTTCAGCCTCGGATACAAAATCCAGCAGAATTCCCGCATCCTCGTCGGACAGGGGTTCAGGGTCAACGGGCATGTCGGGGTTTGATTCCGGCAGTTCTGTACATGTCGGTTCCTCAACCTGTCCGGGGCTGAGCGACAGGTTCAGAAGATCCAGAACGTCGGAATAGTCAAAGGTAAAAGCCTCCCCCCGTTTCAGGTGGCTCAGGAGGGACTTAAGCAGGAGGAATGCCTCTTCAATGGGTTTGGTGTTATGGAGTGACTCCAGGGGCATGGACTCCACATAGGCTTTGCAGGCCATCGAAATGTCATTGAACGTGGACGGCTGAATGGGACCTGAAATGCGGATGAGCTCATCCAGGGTCGTTATCAGGCTTCCCAGGTCCGGGATATCGTCGGGACACAGGGTTCCGACCAGGTCGGATAGGTGTGCCAGGCATGATTCCAATGCCTGAAGCGATTCGCAGTCCGTTGGCATCAGCTCGTCCTGACGTGGGGAACTGGCTTGTTTCGTGGTGATCATGGTGTTAGACGCAGTATTTTTTTCCAAAACGGTCCTCCATTAGCAATAGGGATCCGTTATCGATCCGGTGGGTTGGGCCAACGGCTCATCCGCATCGGCTGTCCAGGATCTGGATGAGTTGATTAGTTTCCGGCTTGGTTATATACCCGTCGGCGCCGACCTTTTCACATTTTGCTATCATCTGGGAATTGATCAGGCTGGAAAACATGATCACGTGGATGTTATTGAGGTCAGGGTCCTGTTTGATCCGACGGCACAGGGTTAGCCCGTCCATGCGCGGCATCTCGATGTCCGAAATAAGAACCACTGCGTTGGTGGCATGGGGGGTGTCGCCTTTGTACCGGTTCAGGATATAGTTCAGGGCCTCTTCTCCGTTGAGAAAATCCACTATATTCCCAAAACCGGCCTTATTCAGGGCACGGATGACACCCTTGCGCATGGTGGGGGAATCTTCCGCAAACAGGATTTCCAACAGCTGCCGGGAAACGGTTTCCTTCTTATTCAGGGTGTCGTCGTTGACATCTTCGATGATCAGTTCCGGGAAAATGTCAGACAGGATACGTTCCAAATCGAGAACCAGTATCTGGGAGTTATCCACATGGACCGACCCTGTGAAATAGGAGCCGGACTCAAACAAGGGATCCAGGGGGACAAAGTCCTTCCAGGAAAGCCGGTAGATCCGCTTGACACCCTGCACCTTGAAGCTGTTAATGGCGTTATTGAACTCGGTGACCACGATGATTTCCCGTTCCACAGCCTTTTTGGGTTCAATGCCCAGTATCCTGGCAAGGTCCAGGAGGGGGATGGTTCTGTTCCTGTACAGGAACATGCCGGCAACCCCGGGCATGGTTTCAGGCAGTTTGGTGACCAGTTCTGGTTTGTATTGCTGAATGGATTTGACCTTGGCCACATTCATACCAAAGGACTGATCATCCACAAATACCGTCAGGAGCTCCATTTCATTAATTCCGGTTTCCAATAGTATGCCATGGTTTTTCATGAATCATCCTCCACAGTTATCAACTGTCTCAATAATCTTTCCCAACAGAAATTTATCGCTGATGGCCTGGGATTTAGGCTGTTGCGCATTGTGCCAGTCAACTGGGACTGACAATGAGCCAGCCCATGTGCTTCCATTCAACTCGTACCGTATCCAGACATTCCGGAAATAAACCGTCCTGGCATACAATACCTCCTTAGGGGTTCGAAATGCTCTTTCCGGTTTTTCCCAGCATCAGGGCCCGTATTTCCTCCACATCAAAAGTGATTATCAGTTCCATATCCTCCTTGGATAGCAATGGTGCGGGACCCCGCAGAGGTCTTGAGGAGGCTCCCGCACATCTGATCCGGAAGCCTTGATCAGAAATTTCGGAAATCCTCATCGCCGTCAAAGGGGATGATCTGTTCGGGTCTGATTTCACCGGCTGTGTGTTTTGTCGGCATTTTTTCCCTGGGCATTCTTTTCGTCTGCACCTGGGACACATGGGCAACGCCTTTCCTGTTTTTATGGTCTTTTGGGGCAGCGATGGCAGTTGCCTTATGTTGTTTCCGGGTGCGGGTTTTCCCGCGACCTGCCGCCTGGCTTCCTGTCCCGCCCACCAGGACCACGAGATCCATGACGTATTCTTCCATGGTTTCGGCCTGGGCGCTCATCTCTTCAGACGCACTGGCGGACTCCTCAGCGCTGGCAGCATTCTGCTGGGTTACCTTGTCCATCTCCGTAACAGCCAGATTGATCTGTTCGATACCCGTTGCCTGCTCCTTTGAAGCTGCCGAGATCTCACCCACGAGTTCCCCGACCTTTTTCGTACTGTGTGCCACTTCCACAAAGGCGGTATTGGTCTGGTTTACCAGAGCGGATCCGTCCTTGACCTTCTTGACCGTGCCTTCAATCAGGGAGGCGGTGTTCTTGGCCGCTTCGGCGGACCTCATGGCAAGGTTTCTGACCTCTTCGGCCACCACGGCAAACCCTGCCCCGGCTTCCCCGGCCCTTGCCGCCTCCACGGCGGCGTTCAGGGCGAGCAGGTTGGTCTGGAAGGCGATCTCGTCGATGGTTTTTATGATTTTCGAAGTCTCCTCACTGGCTTTGGTGATCTCTTCCATGGACAGGGTGAGCTGTCCCATGGAGGTGTTGGCCTTGTCGACCACCTGGTTGGCTTCCTTCATGAGATTGTCGGCCTGGGAGGCGTTGTCGGCATTCTGTTTGGTCATGGACGACATCTCTTCCAGGGCCGAGGATGTCTCTTCGATGGAGGCCGCCTGCTCGGATGCCCCCTGGGCAAGGGACTGGCTGGCAGAAGATACCTGACTCGAGGCGGATGCAACCTGGCTCGCACCTTCATTCATTCCATCGGTTATCTTCTGAAGTACCGTGACGATTCCCCTTGCAATGACAAAAGAAAGAAAAATGCCGGAAACCAGCGCGGCCACGGCGATAATAGAAACATTCCTTTTGGTCCCGGTGGCAGCAGAAAGCATGGCCTGGTCCGTAAGGATATGTTCGGATGCTTCTTTTCTCAGCCCTCCTAAAAGAGTTTGCACTTTCTTGAGCGCCGGGACCGTTTGCAGGGCATAGATTTGATTGGCCTGCTTCATGCCATTCAACTCATGTTCCGCTTCTTTTTTGAGATCCTCCAGATGGGACATGACTTGATCGAGCATCGGCATGGTCTTGTTATTAAAAATTTCGACCGCATTTTCGATGGAGTGTTCTGCGGTTTGCACACCCGCGATGGCCTTGCAATACTCTTGCGCTCTGACTGTCCAGGTTTGTAATAAATCCGTCAACCGTTCCACTGTTGTTTCCAGCACAGGCTCACCTTTAACACGTTGATGCCAGGAATCGACCCCGGTCTTAATGGCTTTTTCCTTTAATTGATAGTCAGCCATTGTTTCAGGAGACTTTTCCTGTTCAAAGCGGAACAGGGCCAGGCGTGCTTCATGGAATGGATGGATGATCTGTTCATTCATGACCATGTCGATGGCGCTCCACCGGATCATGGCATCGACATTTCGTGTCAGTACTGCCTGCTCTTTTGCAGGGTCTATTACCGTTGCCATGCTCTCTTTCAAGGCAGCGAAGAACATGGCATTGAGTTTTTCAAATTCCAGGCTCAATTGCTTTTTTTCATCATGCAATTGTGCCAACTGCCCATAGGCCAGATGGTCTTCAATTCCAACGGCGGATTGGTGAAGATCTTTGTGAGCCAGCACCATTTTATCCCAAACGTTCTTGAAATCAGCGTCCCCGGCTTCATAAGCCTTGCGGGCATCGTCGGATTCAAGCCATTTGCCCAAGGCACACTTGGCAGGATCGGTTTGAACACCAAGGGAGTCATGATGCTGAACAAATGCTTCCCTGATTTTGGCTGCCCATTTCAGGTGATCGACCCCGCGCTCCGTAAGCAAAATCGGCAGTCCAGCATCCGCCTGCTTAAACGTTTTTCCGATGGCAATGGCAGACTCGTGCAGATGTTTATGGGGTTCTTCAATCTCCTTTAACAGAGGGGCAAGAGCAGGTATCTGCAGTTCCGCATTTTTTCTGCCTTCACCGTAAAGCCATTTTCCAAACGCGCATTTTGTATGATCGGTCTCAACCGTCAGTTCAGTGACATGCTCATCTGTGAGCAGTTTATTGACTTCACCGGCCCAGTTGAGGTGATCCACTTCTTTCTGGGCAAGTTCACCATCCAGAGCTTTGCCGGCAATCACTTCCGACGCATTGTTAACGATGTCGCCAACCCCCGTAAAACTGATCAGCCCCAGGACAACCAGCAGGAACAGGGTTATGCCAAATCCTGACCCGATTTTCTTCCCAACGGTAAAATTTTTCCAGCCCATGCTTCCTCCTTTGCAATGTGGTATGACATACGGTTTCTGTGAATTACAAAGACTATTCCAGCAGGATGATTTTCAGGTCTGCAGTAGAGAATGCATCGCATAGGTCTGTCCCTGCTTGTATTATGGTCAATGGTTCCAGCCGTTGGATACCGCTCATAAGGATGTAACAGCAAACCATATGCCACGGAAAAAGAAACCGTATTTCTTAATAATTAGGACAGTTGGAGATAGTGCGTCATGATCTCCTGTCAGGAAAATCTGACAAAACAAGGGGGAGGGAATTCAGCCGTATCCTGTGAAAAATTGAACGCTGACAGCCGGATAGTGGATCTTGTGAGGGATTGTCAGAAAAATCGGACAATCAGAAAAATATGACGCCTAATTGATTGCAATTCCGTACTGCTTCAGCAGGGAATACAGGTGTCCCCTGGAGAGTCCGGACACGCTGCAGGCTACCGCGATATCACCGTTTGTGTGTGCCATCAGGTTCGTGATGTACTCCTGTCTCTTCCCATTGAGATAGGCCTTGAGGGTGATGTCCATGGCCGCATGCTGCCCGCTGACAGGATGGTCCTGGATCATAACGGTCCGGGTTCCTAGTCTCTTTTTGATATTGAAGGCCCGGATATGGTCAGGGAGATGTTTTGGAAACAGTATGGGTTCATTATACGCTGCGCTGCATGCAGAATCGACTGCGTTGATCAGTTCCCTGACATTGCCCGGCCAGATGTACTGTTCAAGCTCATCAAAAAATTCCTGGGACAGCCGGCGGGGGAGTTCATTGAAAATTTCCCGCTTCCGATGCAGATGATGGTCAACCAGTAACGGAATATCCTCTTTGCGTTCCCTCAGGGGCGGGAGCTGGATCATGACGGCACAGATCCTGTAATACAGGTCCTCCCTGAACTGCCCGGCATCAATCATTGCCGGGATATCGCGGTGGGTAGCGGCAATGAGCCTGAAATCGCTCCTGATCTCCTGCCTGGCACCGATGGGCCTGATTTTCTTTTCCTGGAGCGCCCTCAGGAACTTTTTCTGGATGGTCATGGGCAGTTCACCCACCTCATCGAGAAACAGGGTTCCGCCATCGGCCATTATCATCAATCCCGTCTTATCGGAGTCAGCTCCTGTAAATGCACCCCTGACATGGCCGAAAAGAACGCTCTCCACAAGATGCTCGGGCAATGCCGCGCAATCCACGACCACAAAACCATGGTCCAAACGCTGACTGTTCTCATGGATGGCTCTGGCAAACAGTTCTTTCCCGGTTCCGGTCTCTCCGGTGATCAAAACAGGCAAATCGGTTATTGCGGTGCCCATGACCTTGTCAAGGCAATCCTGTATCCGCTGACTGTTCCCTACGATGGAACCCCTTTTGACCCTTTTCAGCTGGATAGAATTCTGTTTCTGTGCCCTGTACTCCAGGGCCTTGAGAAGGGAAAAATCAAATCCTTTGTTGGAGGATCCTTTCTGGATATAATCCCATACACCCGACCGTATTGCCAGTTCTGCACCATCAGGGTCGCCGTTCCCGGTCATGATGATGATTTCAGGGGCGGCTCTGTTATGTTTTAACGTACTGATTGCCTGGAGCCCGTTGCCGTCGGGAAGATTTACATCAAGAAAAACCACATCAAACAGCTTTTCGGATGCCAATCTGAGTCCATCCGTCAGTGTAAGTGCAAAGACGGATTCAAGCCCCATCTTCTTGCACAGTTTCATCAGGACGTGGCATAGCATGAAATCATCATCAATGATCAGGATAGTTGACATGTCTAAACCGTTCCCGTGCAGACTCGTTAAGTGTTGCGTTACATTTCACCATACACGCATCCGCTGTCACAGTCTACCGGATTATCCCTCAACCAACAGTTCCCGGCAATTGAGCGGAGCCTTCAGCATCATCCAGCACCCTTCGCATCATTTGTGCCATGTCGGATTTACTGACCGGTTTCATTAGAAAACCCTTGATCCCCATGGCCAACGCTCCGTCCCTGTTTATCTTATCACTGAATCCGGTGCATAGAACGACGGGAATATCCGCTCTGATGGCAATCAATTCCCGGGCAAGCTGCTCCCCGGTCATGCCGGGCATGTTCATGTCCGTGACAACGATATCAAAAGCACCTGGATTCTCTTTGAATTCTCTTAATGCGCCTGTGCTGCTGATCAGTTCTGTTACTTCATACCCGAGACGTTCAAGCATGAATCTCTCAAGCCTGGCAACCGGAAGTTCATCATCAACCAACAGAACCCTTTCTGTGCCTCTTTCCGTGATTCCCATTGTTTCAACAGACACTGTTTGAGCATTTTCTTTCATTATAGGCAGATACACGTTGAAGGTTGTTCCCTTGCCGACCTCACTGCAAACTTTGATATGGCCCTCGTGTTCCCTTACGATACCGTAAACTACGGAAAGACCGAGTCCGGTTCCCTTACCTTTTTCCTTGGTGGTGAAATAGGGGTCAAAGATTTTACCCATGATGGAGGGAGGGATTCCGCATCCGTTATCAGAGACGGATAACAGGGCATAGTGACCCGGTTGAACAGGGTCATCTTTCCATTCATCTCCCTTGAGCGTAACTTCCTGAACCCGAATGTCTATTTTCCCGTCAGTATTTTCAACCGCATGAAAAGCGTTGGTGATCAGGTTCATGGCTATCTGATGGATCTGTGTGGGGTCTGCCATCACAAATCCGCAATCGTTTGATATATCCCGGGTGAGTTCGATATTGACCGGAATTATTGAACGACTGAGTTTGAGGACTTCTTTCAACACTTGCTGAACCCGGACCGGTATGATTTTGTATTCCGCCTGACGGCTGAAGGAGAGGATCTGCTGGACTAAATCACTTCCCCTTTTTCCAGCTTGCAGAATCATCTGTAAGCTTTCATGTTCAGGGCTGTCTGGAGAGAGATCTTCCAGAAGCAGTTCACACATGCCGGTGATGGGGAACAAAATATTATTGAAGTCATGGGCGATACCGCCGGCCAGGCTGCCTATTGCCTCCATTTTCTGGGCTTGCCTGAGGCGGGTTTCCAAATTTTTAACTTCGGTAATATCCCGGAGAACAGTCAGCTTTGAAACCGATCCGTCTGCGTGAAATATGGGTAAGTTGGATACATGGTAAATTTTGTCGTCCCCAGGGCTGACAACCTCGATCTTGACGGATTCGCCCTTCATGACTTTTTCATGGGCACACCATGGGCATTTTTCATCAAGCCCGTATATTGCCTTGTGGCAGAGTTCGTCTGAGAAATCCCGTCCTGTCCGTTTAGTCATGGCCGGATTCGTATACTCTACACGAAAATCCGGGGAACATATATATACCGCATCATCCATGGATTCCATCATCGAGCGGTATTTCTCTTCGCTCTCCTTCAGCTTCTCCTCGGCCAGCTTTCGCTCGGTGATGTCGTGGACGCAAACAACCACTCCCGAGGGCACCCCGTGTTTATCCGTGTACGGATTGTAGGCTACGTCCACGAAACGCCGCCCCAGACCGGGGTAATCGAACCATGCTGCATAAGTGACCTGTTCTCCTGCCAGGCATCTGTCTATTTCAGGCCTGATAATCTCCTCAAAAACCTCAGCCCCATGGAGTTCTGCAACTGAGTGCCCGACGATCGCCTCTCTTTTCTTCTGGTGGGCGATGCCATAGGCTTCGTTTGCAGCCTGATAAATGTAGTTTCCGTCAATAAATGACATGAGATCCGAGGTCGAGGCAACCATGGACGCATACATGCGCAATACATCTTCTGCCCGCACACGCTCGCCTATTTCCGCCTTAAGCTCGGCCGTGCGCTCCTCCACCCGCCATTCCAGTTCGTCTTTGGCTTTCTGCAGCGCATGCCTGGTTCTCGTATGTTCTGCGATTTCA
>JAZDGN010000075.1:0-45084 GCA_043806875.1 Pseudomonadota bacterium | reverse complement strand
TGCCTGACTTTTTCCAGTGCAGATGATTGTTCGGATGTCAGTGGCTGTTTGTTCATCGATTCCTCCATTTATAATGTTCATGCTGGAACCGATAATATCACCCAGGGATGATTATTTCACGCACGCTTGCCGAAGGGACACGGTATTATTGCACATATTTCTTGAATGATATTGCTATTTTTTATATCAATCAAACCGCTTAGTAACGTTAAGATGTTTATACAATCCATTTTTTAAGTCTGTTTTTTGCCTTTAAAGGTTTGTCATGCAACTATTGCCTCTATACCAGGCAGCGGAAAATTAGCAATTTCGTTCAAGCCACCGGGCAAATATTGTTTTTATTATTACGTCAGAAAGGCATTTAGCTCAATTGTCAGGTCAAAAATGTCAAAATGTGTTTTAAAACATAGTAACAATAAATTAAGAGGGAATGTATATGAGCTGTGACCCCAGATACGAAATTCTTTTTGAATCCATTAAAATAGGACCGCATATTGCAAAAAACCGCTTTTATCAGGTCCCGCATTGTAATGGTATGGGCTTTGATCGTCCGCATACCCAGGCGAAAATGCGTGAAATGAAAGCGGAAGGCGGATGGGCTGTTGTCTGTACTGAGGAAAACATGATTCATCCGACTTCAGATGGGGCGCCAATACCCCAATGCCGTTTGTGGGACGATAAAGATGTAAAATGCTTGGAAATTATAGTTGAGGCGATTCACCGTCATGATGCATTGGCCGGGACCGAACTTGTACACCATGGTATAGCAGAAGCGAACCTTTACAGCCGCATGGCACCCATCGCACCTTCACATCAACCGGTGAAACCTTATTTTCCCATCCAGGGCCGTCAAATGGATAAGACGGATATTAAAGCGTTTCGGAAATGGCATAGAAAGGCAGCAATTCGTGCAAAACAGTCTGGTGTGGACATTATTTACGTTTATGCGGGCCATGATCTTGCCCTGATTCAACATTTTCTTTCAAAGCGCAGAAATCATCGAACCGATGAATATGGCGGCAGTCTTAAAAACCGTGCCCGCCTTTTGAAAGAAATACTGGAAGAAACAAAAGATGCCGTGGGTGATAAATGTGCTGTAGCCTTGAGGCTTGCGGTTCATGAACTCTCTGGGTCCGGTGGTATTGATTATAAGGATGAGGGGCGGGATATAGTCGAGCTTTTGTCTGATCTGCCCGATTTATGGGATGTAAACATCAGTGATGTGCCGGAAGACTGCGCGACCTCCCGTTTTAAAGATGAGGGACACGAAGAGGAATTCATATCTTTTGTTAAGCAGATTACTGCCAAACCGGTTGTCGGTGTTGGACGATTTACATCCCCTGACACCATGGTGTCCCAGGTAAGACGCGGGATTATGGATTTTATAGGGTGCGCACGGCCGTCTATTGCAGATCCGTTTTTGCCGAAAAAAATTCTGGAAAACCGCCTGGAAGAGATTCGTGAGTGTATCGGCTGTAACATTTGTTTGGCAGGTAATTTTACCGCCACCCCCATGCGTTGTACCCAAAACCCCACGATCGGTGAGGAATGGCGGCGGGGATGGCACCCCGAAAAAGTTGAGCCAAAAAAATCTAATAATAACATTTTAATTGTCGGTGCGGGGCCTGCCGGTTTGGAGGCTGCCCGTGTTCTGGGGCAACGTAATTACAACGTTATTTTATCTGAATCGGGCAGAACCCTTGGCGGGAGGGTATTAAAGGAGAGCATGATGCCTGGTTTGTCGGTATGGGCCCGGTTTATTGATTATCGTAGCTGGCTTATCAAACAACTGTCAAATGTGACAGTCTATTTTGATAGCCATCTGGAAGAAGAGGATATATTTGAGCTGGGTTTTCAATCCATCCTAATTGCAACTGGTGCGAAATGGCGCAGGGATGGGTTCGGAAGGTTTAATACGCAGCCGATAAGCGGCTGGCAACAGGCTCACGTTGTTTCTGCGACAGACGTGTTGGCAGGCAAGCCAATCAAAGGTTCTGTGGTTGTGTTTGATGATGATCATTACTATTTAGGCGGGGTGATAGCGCAGCATCTCAAAAAAAACGGTCATAAAGTCACAATCGTCACACCGGCATCGGATATATCCGCCTGGACTCGCAACACAGCAGAACTAACTAACATACAACGACAAATTCTGGAACAGGGAATTGATGTAGAAAAAAACCACAATATTATTCAAATAGATCAAGGGGAAATATCATTGGCCTGTATCTATACTGGCAGAACCAAAACCTTAAAAGCCGATTCGATTGTCATGGTGACTTCCCGCGTTCCTGACGACTCGCTTTATTATGCCGTTACTTCAAATAAAAATAAATTGAACAAAGCCGGGATTGAGACCGTGAAACGTATAGGTGATTGCTATTGTCCGGGAATAATCGCTACTGCTGCATATGACGGCTACCGTGCTGCGATGGAAATGGACACATTGATAACCGATGATGTTCCCTTTCGAAGAGAGCGGGTCGTAACCGAACGATCAGTCAAATAGGTCAACTGATGATTAAATGAAAGGATTTCCAAAATGAATATTTTTGTGCTTATCAAACAGGTTCCTGATACTGAATCCAAAATTCAAATTGATGCAAGCGGAGCTTCTATTAACACCGATAAAATTAAATGGATCATTAATCCTTATGATGAGTTGGCAATAGAAGAAGCGCTTCAACTTCGTGATGCAGTCGGAGGATCTGTAACCGTATTTTCACTGGGATCGGAAAAAGTTGATGAAGCCCTGCGTTCAGCGCTTGCAATGGGGGCTGACATCGCAGTGCGAATCGATCCTGGAAATCGTAAATTGGATGGATTGTCTTTGGCCAAACTTCTGGCTGGTGAATTACAAAAGGAAGCCTTTGATTTGATCATTGCCGGCTGCCGTGCAGTGGATGATGACAATTCTATAGTGGGACCGGCAGTAGCGCAATATCTGAATATTCCCCATATATCAATGGTGATTGACTTGGAAGTGAGTGACGGAAGGATTAGCTGTACCCGGACTGTTGAAGGCGGCAATCTGGTGTTGGAAAGTTCTCTGCCAGCCTTGATAACGACCCAGCAGGGAATCAACGCACCGCGCTTTCCAAGTTTGAGAGGGTCCATGCTTGCTAAGAAAAAAAATATAGAAACACGCACTATAAGCGAAACCGAAAACTCTACAATAAAGCCCATGGTCAGTACAATTGCCATGCGCCTTTCACCTCAGCGAACCGCAGGACGTATCATTGAAGGAGACAATGTAAAGAACCAAGCGGCAGAATTGGTTCGTTTACTGAAACAAGAAATAAAGGTGTTTTGAGCATTTAATATAATTGCAGAACGAGGTCAAAAAAAGCAGGACAGCAATAAAAGGAGGGCTATTATGCCAAAAGGAATTCTGGCCATTACAGAACAGGCAGAGGGTAAATTTAAAAAGATTTCATTTGAAGTGATTACCGCGGGTAAAAAAATCATCAATCAAATTGATGGTGCTTTGACCGCACTTGTCATGGTTGATCGCATAGGGGATAACACCTTTCAGGCATCTTGTTATGGAGCTGAACATACCATTTTAACAGAGAACCTAAAGTTGAAGGAGGGGCAATTAGATGCCTGCATTCAGGCCGCAGCCCAAATCGCAGCTCAATTAGATCCGGCTGTAATACTGATTGGGGCTACTGCTTTGGGCAGGGATATTGCTGCAAGTCTTTCCGCTATGTTGGCGGCTCCACTGGCAATGGACTGCATAGACTTCCACTTAGATCATGGCCAGGTTGTGGCTACACGTTCCATGTATGGGGGGAAGGTCCTGGCAGATGTGAGTTTGTGCGGACATCCGGCTATCGTGGCAATACGCCCAAAAACATTTGAAGCAGTTATGGTTAACGGTGTGGAAAACGTGAAGAATATGACCGTTAATTTGAATGATACAAGATTGAATCTGGTTGCTAAAAATATTGAAACCGGTAAAATCGACCTGACCGAGGCGGATGTGGTGATCACAGGCGGAAAAGGTCTTGGTGGGGAGAATTTTACCATACTTGAAGAACTGGCAAAGACCCTTGGCGGTGCTGTTGGAGCTACGCGTAGAGCCGTGGACAATGGATGGCGTCCGGTAACAGACCAAATCGGACAAACTGGAAAAGTCGTGTCTCCCGATCTTTATATTGCCTGCGGTGTTTCCGGGGCTATTCAACATCTTGCAGGCATGGCATCATCCCGCATAGTCGTGGCGATAAACAAAGACCCTGAAGCCCCTATCTTTTCCCGGTGTGATTTTGGGATTGTCGGGGATTTGTTTGAAGTCGTACCGGCAATCAATTCAGAGATTAAAAAAATGCTGTCCAGTAACACGAAAGAAGATCGATGACGCAAATACTATCAATGTACCAGGCCAAATTGCCAAGGTCAGTTTTGTCTGAATAATAATAAATCCAGAAATAATGCCTGGGAAATCAACATTCAGCCACCTTTTGTCTCCTATTTGAAAATCAGGCTGGGTATCAGTGTGGATATCCCGGGTATAAAAGTAATAATGAACAGGGCCGCTATATAAATCCCCAATGTAGGGAGGATGGATCTTGCCACATAAAGGAAATCCTTTTTGGTAACGGCCGATGCCGTGTAGAGCAACAGGCCCAGCGGTGGCGTGATATACCCGATGCCCAGAGCTACCGTAATGATCAGGCAATAATGGATGGGGTCAATGCCAAATTGACTGGCTATGGGCATCAGAATGGGAACCAGGATCATGATGGCACCGATGGGATCCAGAAACGTCCCGACAAGAAGCAGAAGCAGGTCGGTAAAAATAAGGAAGATAATGCCGTTGGGAAGATACTGCATGGAAAAATCCAGGATCCGTCCCGGGATACCCCGGAACGTGATGTATTCTGAAAGAACCCCGGCCCCGGATACAGTAATGATAAGGGTCCCGCTCATCAATGCACAGGACACGATCAGCCCATAGAGTTCTTTAAAGCCGATGGACCGGTAGACAAGGATTTCCAATATAATGGCCAGGACACAGGAGACCACCGATGCCTCGGTGATGGTAAATGCACCTGAATAGATACCGGCAAAAAGGATGGCAATAATCAGGAAAGGAAAGAATGCGGATCTTGCGGCCATAAAAAATTCCTTGGCGTTAAATTTTTCCATGGAGGTTTTTCCAAGGCCTTTTTGCATGGAAACGATATAGGCATAAAAGCAGAGGCCGGACATGATCAGGATGGCAGGCAGGTAGCCTGCGGCAAAAAGCCCCACCACAGACACGCCCGCGGTAAGGGCGCAGATGATCATGATAATGCTCGGGGGCACAATAATCCCCAGGATTGCGGAACTGGTGATCAGCCCGATGGAAAAAGAATCCGGGTATTCATATTTTTTCAGGTTGGGGAACATTACGCTGCCGATGGTGACCACGGTTGAGATACTGGACCCTGAAATGGCGCCGAATACCCCGGAACAGATCACGCCCGTAATGGCAAGGCCCCCCGGAAGAAAGGACACCAGTTTCCGCGCAAACCAGATCAACTGGTTTGCGGATTTCCCTTTGGTCATTACCGCTCCCATGAGGATAAAAAAGGGGATGGACAAGAGGGAAAAATTTTCAAGCTTTTTGACAACTGTCTGGGCCACGAAAGTCAATTCCAGGCTGGTAAAAAAAACAAGCCCCAGTATACCGGTCAAAAGCAGACTCAGGTAAACGGGAATCCGTAAAAACAGCAATGCGAGCAGAATCGATAAAATAATCAGGATTTCCATAATTTTATTTGCCTTTCAAAAGAGGGATCAGACAATCAATTGACCGGATCATCATAAACAGGCCAAACACCGGGAGGATGGCGAATATCAGATAAACAGGGATCTGCAGAATTGGTGTATAGGTCTCCATTGACATCTCGACCTTGACGTAAGTCACTCCGATGACCATAAAAAATATCCCGAACAGAAGACGAACCCCATGCAAAAACAGGTCAAGCGCCCTGTGCCACCCGGGAAACCGTTCATACAAAAGATTGACCTTAAGTTCGGAATCAGTCTTGATGGAGGCACTGGCTCCAAGAAAGGTCATGATGATGAAAAGGTAGGTGGAAAGCTCATCCGGCCAGGAAAGGGGCCGTTGAAAGGCGTAGCGGCTTAGGATTGAAACCGTTAAAAAAATCATCATGCCGGAAAAACTGAGAAACAATCCTTTCTCTTCAATATAATGGATTAACAGGACAATAATTTTCATACACCACCTCTCTGTCTTTTTATCACCCCCCTATGCCATGGCTTGAGCAACAGGGGGGTGCTGTGTTGAATTACAAAGGGTTTATATCCCGGATGAAAAAGAGACGATCTTGTCCAGCCAGGCTTTTCCTATCTCAGACTCAAATTCCTTCCACACCTCTTTTTCGGCTGTTTTCAGCTTGTTGGCATCATTGTCTGAAAATCTGATGACTTCCACTCCTTTTTCAGCCAGAACACCTTCAGCCGCGTCGCTGAACTGCATGGCCTCGTTCCGTGCCCGTTCAAAATTTTTTTCAATGCTGGCAGTGATTATGTCGCGTACTTTGGAGTCAAGGCCTTTATACCATTTGTCGTTGACCACAAAATAAAACAGGCCCACCATATGGTCTGTCCGGGTATAATATTTACAGACATCCGTGACCTTCTGGAGGATAACCGCGGACATGGTCTGGTCCGTGCCTTCAATCACTCCCTGGGTCATGGCGGGCACGACATCCCCCCATGCCAGGGGCACAGGGTTGATGCTGATGGCTTTCCAGAATGCCAGGGGATATTTGGCCTGGGTGGTCCTCATTTTCATGCTTTTAAGATCGTCCAGGGTTCTTGCCGGTTTTGTCGAGGCAATGCCGTAGAGACCGAAATAACACATGTCCACAACCCTCAATCCCTTGCTTTCAAGGGAACTGAACAATTCTTCCCGAAGGGCCGGGTTTTTCAAAAATGCATTCCATTTGGCATATGAATCCATGCAATAGGCCAGGGTGCCGATGCCGAATTTGGGGTTCAGATCAGGTGCATAATTACCGGTGACAAAACCGCCCTGAAGAACCCCCATGCCGACCTTTTTAACAATCTCGATGGTGTTCCCCATCTGCATGCTGTGGAAATATTTGGCCTTAACCAGGTCACTGGAATTTTCGTTTAAATCCGTTTCAATCCAGGCGCCGGCTTTGGAATTTGCCTCGATAGGGGGAATAAAATGCGCAAAATTAAATGATACCGGATTTGCAGCACCAATACCGCAAAAAAGAAAAAAAGACAAAAGAATACTAACGGCATAGATTTGACGCTTGTTCATGGGAATTCTCCTTATATTGGGTGTTTAATTTTCTGCTGATGAATTCAGCAAGGTTAATTTGTTTTCTATTACAAAAAACATCATTTTCACCGCTGATCCCTTAAAACACGTTTTAAAACCTTTCCTGTGGCACTCTTGGGCAGTTCATGAATAAAGTCCACAAAGCTTGGGACTTTGTAAGCAGCCATGTTTTCACGGCAATAGGCAATAATCTCGTCGGATGTGGCATGGGCGCCGTCCTTCAGCACGATACTGGCTTTGACAGCTTCTCCTTTCCTGGGGTGGGGGACCCCGTAAACGGCAATTTCCCTGATGGCAGGATGCCGGTAAAGATACTGCTCCACCTCTGCCGGCCAAACCTTGAACCCTGATGCATTGATCATGTCCTTGATGCGGTCCACAATAAAAACATATCCTTCCTCGTCCATGGTGCCGGTATCGCCGGTATGAAGCCAGCCATTCCTCAAGGTTTGTTCGGTTTCTTTTGGCCGGTTCCAATACCCTTTCATGACCCCAGGCCCCTTGATACAGACTTCACCCCATTCACCGGCAGGGACTTCCTTATCGTCAACATCCATGATTTTCAGATCGACGTTTTCCACAGGGGTCCCGACACTGCCGTGCTTGTGCCGGAAATTATGGTTATAGCAGGCAGACGGGGAGCATTCGGTCAGCCCGTATCCTTCATTGATGGGCCGGTTGAATGTCTTGAACCAGAGCCCTGAAATTTCCCGGGGCATGGAAGCGGCAGCGGAAAATTCGTAGCGGATGGAAGAAAGATCATAGGAAGAAAGATCTGTGTTGAGCAGATCAATATAAATGGCCGGCACCCCGAAAAACATGGTAATCTTTTTTTCATGGATGGATTCAAGCACCTGATCCTTTACAAAACGACGGAATAAGACAATGGTGGAACATGCAAAAAAGGCGGCATTCATGATGAAATTCTGGGCAAAGACATGAAACAGGGGTAAAAAGAGAATTGCCCGGTCATCGGGTGTATACCCGGCCTGGTGTACCGTGGACCAGCAGTTGGACGTCACATTGCCGTGGGTCAGGGCAGCTCCTTTGGGTTTGCCGGTGGTGCCGGAGGTATAAAGCAGGGCAGCCGGATCATCCCGGTCCATATCCGCGGACCGGCATTGCCCGGTTTCCTGTTCCATCCAGGATGAAATGGACGGATTACCGCCTGTCTCTCCTTCGCATATGAGGACATGCTCAAGGCTCGGGTATTGATCCTTTTTAACATTGGCCAGAAGCTCACCCGTGGTACACAGAATCCTGGCACCGGAATCATTGAGCAGATACTCCAGTTCAAGGAATTTGAGCATGGCGTTCACTGAAACGGCAATGGCACCGATTTTAAGGGCGGCCAGATAACAAAAAATAAACTCAGGGATATTGGGAAGATACAGGGCGATCCGGTCCCCTTTTTGAATGCCGCGAGCGCTAAAGGCATTGGCCAGCCGGCATGAACCGTCGTTCAGCTCCCGGTAAGTTATGGTTTTGTCTTCAAAAATGACGGCAGCCTTGTCCGGAAAAAACAGGGCAGCTTGTTCAACCCCCTTTGTGATGTTCATGAAAAACCTCCTTTCTTCACATGACGCGGTTAAAGAAGGGACCGGGAAATAATCGTTTTTTCCATTTCCCTGGTACCTTCATAAATTTCAAGGATTTTTGCATCCCGATAGAGCCGCTGAACCTTATACTCATCAATATAGCCATATCCGCCGTGCATCTGCACGGCCTCATCCGCACACTCCACGGCAATCCTGGCACAATACCATTTGGCCATGGCGATGAGGGCATGATCCATGATCCGGTTATCCACTCCCCATGCAGCTTCATAATAGAGATTGCGGGCTGCCTTTATTTTTGTGGCCATCTCTGCCAGTTTGAACTGGGTCACCTGGAACGAGGCCAGGGGGGCGCCGAACTGTTTCCGGCCTTTGACATGACGGATGGACTCTTCCAGCGCTGCCCGGCCAAGTCCCACCCCCTGGGCTGCGATATGAAGACGGGTGCGGTTGAAAAACGCCATGAGTTCGCTGAACCCTTCACCTTGGGTTCCGATCAGGTTTTCTTTTGGTACCCGCATATTGCGAAAGACAAGTTCCGCAGTGTCTGAAGCCCGGATACCCAGTTTCCCCTTGATTTTGGAAGAGGCATACCCTTCTGTCCTGGTGGGGACCAGAATAAAACTGTGGCGTTTGTGGCGGGACGGATTGTCAGGGTCGGTCAGACAGTAGAGCATGATATAATCGGCAACATTCCCGGAAGTGGCAAACATCTTGGTGCCGTTGATCACCCACATGTCCTTGTCAAGTTCTGCTGTGGTGGCAGCAACAGTGACATCACACCCTGCGTCTGCTTCAGTGATGGCAGTTCCGATGATGGCCTCCCCGGACACAAGGAGGGGGAGAACTTCCTGTTTTTGCGCCTCTGTGCCAAAAAGACCTATAATCTCTGATCCGAATGTGCAGCAGAGAATGGCCATGCCGATCCCCGGGTCCACTGCCCAGAACTCTTCGGTGATGAGGCAGTGTTCCAGAAAACCATATCCTGCCCCTCCGTATTTCTGATCGATGAATACTCCTACAAATCCCAGATCACACGCTTTTTTCCAGAGGTCAAGGTCAAAGGTTTCTGTCCGGTCAAATTCAAGGGCCCGGTCCGGGAATTCTCCCCTGGCAAATTTAGCGGCTGCCTTAACAATATCTTTTTGTTCCTTGCTGAGACTGAAATCCATTGGTTATTCCTTATGTTGATTTATTCCTTTCTGATGTCCATTAAAGGATTAGCCTTAATTCACTTTTATGATCTCACTTTTATAATCAGGGCCGCACCGCTGTCTCCGGCTGCACAGCCGGACAGGAGACCATAGCCGCCTCCCCTGATCACCAATTCTTCGATCAGCTCGATCAAAATCCGCATGGTGGTGGGTCCCTGGGGATGACCGAACACCAGCGAGCTGCCATAGTTATTGAAGATTTTTTCATCAATCCCGAGCAATTTTTCCATGGCCAGATCATTGACTGTGAAGGGGTTATGGGTTTTGACGGCCGATAGATCCTTTACGCTGATACCGGCTGTCTTGAGTGCATTCTGGGCTGCCGGTGTCGGTGCAAGGGGCATAAATCCTTTTTTAACCCTGGATGTACCGTATGAAATCACCTGAATGACGACATTTTTATCGGCCGAGAATTCATCTGCCTTTTCCCGGGTCGTGATGACCATTCCCGCATTTCCGTCAGCCGGGTGGGTCTGGGTCCCAAAGGTCAGGATGCTGCCCGGCTTAGTTTTCAATTTGCTCAGACCCTCTGCCGTGCAGGGCGTGATACCCTCATCAGCATCCACTGTTTTGGTTTTGGTCTTTGAGAGTTTTATGTCCACCTGAATCATATACCGTTTTTGAAATTCCCTGTCATTGGCCAGGGCATCCGTATATTTATTATAACGTCTGACAGCCATTTCATCCGACTGCTGACGGGTAAACCCGTATTCCCTGGCAACATTTTCCGCAGTCCCGGTGGGATTGGTGCCTGCGGTGGGGTCTGCATTGAATCCGTCTATCATCCAGCTCTCAAATACGGGTTTGCCGCCTGGCCCGTCCGGTGCGGGCCAGAGAATATTGGGCCCGTTGGATGCCCGGTCACAGGCAGCGATCAGAACGCATTCCTGATGGCCAAGTTCAACATTGCCGGCTGCATAATTGACTGAAACTGTTGAGCTGGCACAGGCCTGGGAGATCTGGGGCCCGCTGATATCAGGATTCCCCATCAGGGTGGCAAAATTAGGGCCATCGTAAAACCACTGTTTCTGGGGTATGGTTGTACTCAATACGATGGAATCAAAATTGTCTGGGCGGTATCCTCTTAATTCAAAGAATTTTTTAGCAGTTGCAGCAGCCAGCCCTACTGCCTCTTCATTTTGAAAAGATCCCTGCCATTTGCAGAATGGCGAACTCCAATATCCTTTGTATGGTATGTATACTGTTTTAAACATGATTACTCCTTTTTTGAAAATTGACAGCTCAGTTACCTTGTGAATTCAGCTTTCCGTTTTTGAAGAAACGCATTGACACCCTCTTTGGAAGCCTGGATGCAGGCGATATCCCCCGAACCCTGGTAATTGATTTCCAAAGCTTCATATAAATCATCAACAACTGCGGCATCATTGATCACCCTGGCCACAATACCGAGGGCTTCTTTGCTTAAGGAAAGCTTTCCTGCCGCAGGCTGATCAGGTACAATGAACGGTGCAATTAAAACCGATTTGGAGGAGATACGGGGAATATTCCCCTTAAGCCTGTGAACTTCTGCGATGGCAGCTTCCATCATTACAGGATAGCTGTCCGTGATGTCTTTGACCATGCCGATGTCTTTTGCATCCTGTACCGGCAGCTTTTTAGCCTGTCCGATCATATCATGGAAAATGGACGCAGCTTTTGGCCATTTCCTATAGGGAATCACCGCTCCTCCCATCCCGGGAAGTATCCCCAGGGTGATTTCAGGAAGCTGGAAAAAGGCTTTGCTGTCTGCCACCATACTGTGGCACCGGATCGCCAGTTCCACCCCGCCTCCCATGGCAAACCCGTTCAAGGCTGCAACAACCGGCTTCTCCATTTTATCGATATAGTGGAGCACTTCTGAATTTCTTTTTGCCAGGGCGACACCTGCTGCGTGGTTGTCAAA
Source organism: Pseudomonadota bacterium (assembly GCA_043806875.1). Taxonomy (GTDB): domain Bacteria; phylum Desulfobacterota; class Desulfobacteria; order Desulfobacterales; family Desulfobacteraceae; genus JAZDGN01. The sequence goes on along the minus strand of JAZDGN010000075.1, from coordinate 33,081 downwards.
GGTGGCGATGAAGCCTGAGATATCCGCACCGGCACAAAAACTGCGGGTGCCATATCCGGTAATGATAAACCCTTCAATAGACGGATCATCCACACCTTTTTCCAGTTCCTTCAAGATTTCAGAGCAGGTGTCCAGGCCTAATGCGTTTGCAGCCTGGGGTCTGCGGATGGTGATGATGCGCACCCTGTCTTTGTCATCGACCAGGATATCCCGGTTAAACTTAAGGTACCCGGCAATGGGACCTTTGGGTTGCGGGAATCCCGGGCGTTCTTTGTCAAAGGCGGCCATGATTCTTTTCACCTCATCTTCTCCAAACTCTGCCATAACATCAAAAATACCTTTTTTAAACCCCAGGCCGATAATGCTGCCGAGATTCAAATCCGAGGCAGTTCCGATATTCCTGTCAACGATATCGAAAGACTGGGAAAAAACTGCACCTATCAACCGGTCCCTGATCCATTCCTTTATGTCCGGAGGCATGGGAATTCCTGTGCCCGGCTTGGCTGTTTTCCATTTATCGACAGACAGCAGGACGGGAGACGGCTTGTAACAAGACCGCTCTGCAGATCTCCGGGTCTGGGAGGCATAGGTCAGGGGATTGCCACCGGCCATATTGAGTACAAAGAACGGACCTGCTCCTACAAATTGTTCCGCAACCGCATCGACCTGGACGGCCGTGGCTTTGTCGACCAGGAAAGCTGCTTCATTGGTCCAGCTCTCAAAAATCCGGTTGAGCAGAAATGCAATGACATTGTCGGTCACTATGGGCACTTTGCCGGTATTGGCAAAGAACCAATTCAAGTAGTCGAACACAGTATTATCCAGTGTGTCCCATTTAATCACTTCAACCACCAGGCTTCGCCAGGCCGGGGCAAAAAAATGGGTGATGGTGGACCGCTGCGGGTGTTTCATCCCGGCAAAAACCTGATCGGCAGGGATGGAACTGGTATTGGATGTCAATACAGCATCGGCAGCAACAATATCTTCAAGTACGGCAAAGATTTTCTTTTTCAGGTCAATATTTTCCGTGGCAGCTTCGATCACTAATTTACAATTCTTGATCTGGTTATAATCTGTGGTATAAACAATATTATTTAAAATCAGGTCTGCATGCTCCCTGGAAAAAGAATTTCGTTCAACTCCTTTTAACGCATAACCCTGAAACCTTTTTTCAGCCTTTTCAAGCTGTTCTGTGGCCACATCCACCAGGAACAGTTTTTTGTCCGGAAGGCCGGCTCTAAGGTAATAGGCAATGTCCGGCCCGATATTGCCGGCCCCGATCACAGCAACCTCATCCGGCATGGGATAGCCGGGCTGAATCAGGTATGGATTTTGGAATGAACTGTAAAGTTTATTTTTTTCTGTCATGTTTCCTCGCTTATTGAAAATTATATCCTTAATAAAAACAAAACCCAATATAGGTCATTATTTATTAACTGCATTAAATGTTAATATATTAATACTTAATATATTAAGTATCTGCCGTCAAGCATAATTTTTTTTTCTTAAAAATTAAATATTAGACTATTATAACAATGAGTTGGATAAAAAGATCAAAATAATGGTTAGGGTTTGATTTTGAGATTCTATTGAAGTAGTATGCATTTTAACAGGATTTTTACCTTTGAATTAATTATTTAATGCATTATCAGGGGATTTTTTCATATGTCAGGCAAGAAAGCGGATCGGGGCGGTTACGAGAACAAGGCAAATATCGATGAAAATGTGATGATGTCAATTGTAAGGACTGCCGAGCTTTTCAAAAAGAAAGCAGGTGCTGTATTCAAAAATCACGGGTTGACCTTTTCACAGTATAATGTCCTCAGGATACTGGACGCTTCCCCTGACGGAAAGAATACAATGACAAATATCAGCAGAATCATGCTGGTTTCAGGCGCCAATATGACGGGAATCGTCAAAAGACTTGAAATAAGCGGTTTTCTTTTAAGGATGGGGGATGTGAGTGATGACCGGATCAGATTGGTGGAAATAACGCCCAAGGGAAGAGATGCCCTGAAAGATATACACATGGAAAAAGAAAAGAGCGTAAAGGAATATATGAAAATTGTCTCAATTGATAAAAAAGAAGAGATACTGGCCATGCTGAAACAAATCCGGAAAGCTTTAACTTGATCTTCAAGTTTTTAATCCCATGATCAAGCTGCCCTCCGGTATCTCAAAGCATAGGTCGCCTCAAGCTTGCCAAGATCCCTGTTAGCCATGAGCTTTTTTGATGGATACAAATGTACCACATCATTGTGATTGCGGCATATTACAATTTGTAATCGTAAAAATGGGATGGGCATTTTCATGCCCGACCCGGGATCTTAAATTGTCAGGCAGTTGTCCAGGACGGCTGACAAATGACCTATTTCTTACAGCATGACCAGTAGCGGGTATTTATCAGGGCATGATAAAATATTCTATATTTGAATAAGCGCCGCTCCCTACTGCGTTGTAGGCTCGGAGGGCCACATAAAACGCTGCTCCCGACCAGAGGTCCACAGTCAGGTCGGTCCCCCCCCCCAGGTCGATCGTGTTGATGGTGGCTGGTCCGGTGTAAGGATAAGGGGCATAAACCAGCTTGTAACCGGTGGCGCCGGCAACGGGCTGCCATGCAAGGGATACGGTGATGCCGGTAATGGTAAGATTCATTATAGGGGCGGAAGTGACCGTTCCCTGAGTTCTGATCGAAAGATTCCCAGCTGGATCATAGGTATAAGAGACCCGCTGGTCAATCTGATAGTTGGCTTCAATCAGTCTGCCAGCCGGATCATATGAAAACTGTAGGCTTTCGGCAGCGGCTGCAGCAGGCATGGTAAAGAGCATGAGCATGACCAGAATATATTTCCCTGGCCAGGAGGTCATTCTCGTACCCAATGGATTTTTTTTCATGTGGTTCCCCCTTTTTATTCATATCCGCTGTTTTGAAAAATTTTATTATACATTTTTGTGCGCTGCTTGATTTTATCAATGATCGACGGCTCCTGTGCAGGGGTGCCTGGAGAATTGTCGAAAGATCGGGATGGAGATGTTTCCTGGTTCTCCGATCTCTGGTCAACATCGGTAAAATCACCTTGAAAAATTTTATTATACATTTTTGTGCGCTGGTTGAGTTGGTCTTGGATAGAACCCTTTTTGTAGGTGATCTCAGTGCCCTCGGCGATCTCAGCGAGTTTCCGGCCGGCATCGGAGGCCGGCTTTGACTGCCGGATAATCCGCTTCACCTGGTTCATCTGCCTGGCGCGTTTTACCATGGGTTTGTTCTGCAGGTTCCGGTACCCGTGCATCCGCAAACGCCTTTTATACGCTTTCTGCTGACGTTCCAGGATAATTTTTCCCTCTCGTTCAACCTTCCGCTGTGCCATATCCTGATACAGGTCGTACATTTCCCTGTAATTTGCAGTGTTCCAGATATAGTCCCCCCAGGTTCCCATGACAACCCCTTCTGTATGGTTCTTCGGATCCAGGGCATCAAGGATGAGTATTCCCCACTCAATCACAATATCCGCCACGGTTCCGAGGGGGTCGACGAACAGCAGGGGAGACTGGGCTGCATATTGGTATGGGTTAAGGAATTTCGGGTTCGTGATCAAAGGCCAGACCGGCTCCCTGGAGAGAAACCTGGCAGTGGTCGGGTCGTAGTATCTCAGCCGCATCTGAAAAAGATCCCCCTCCTGTCGGACACCCAACATCCCGACATAGGTAAAGGGCTGATCGCTTCCGCCGGTATGGGAGAGCAGTTCCCCATAGGGGCTGTAAACGTAACGGTCGGTAAATGATCCACTTCCGTTGCTCAGGGCCAGGGTGGATCCCATGTGATCATAATGGTAAAAGTGAACGGCATTGCCGTCCTGTGGGCTGATGCTGTAAAGCAGCCGTCCGCAAGGGGTATAGACATAGAATCGGGTAAACTGCCCGTTCTGCTGTTCCGCTACCAGGGGGTTCAGGGAGAGGCCGTGGTTATGAAAGAAAAAAGTGCTGGTTCCATTTTCTGTCCTTGAGATGATTTCCCCAAGTCCGTTGTAACCCAGACCGATACTGTCTATGCCGATGAGACGTTCGGCAGCATCCCAGGTCAGGGAATGGCCGGGAAGCGATACGGTCCGTCCCCGGTTATCGTAGGCATAACCGCTGCTGGTGATCTGTGAAGCGGCATCTACACTGAAGTTCAACGGCGACAGGCCCTTCATGTGAGGTGTTATTTCCAGAGGCCAGGTACCGTCTGCGGCAAGCATCCGTCCCAGGGCATCATAGGTATACTGGAGACTGATGAGGCCTCCGTCCTGAAGGTTCGACATCCGGCCGTCGACGTTCCAGAGCATTGCGGCGTTGATGCCGTTGCTTCGGTTCAGGCTGGTCAAACGACCGTCACCATCATAGATAAAATTTATCTGATTGCCGAAACTGTCACTGACTCCGGACAGGAGATCATCCTCATTATAGGTATAGGAAACCGTGAATCCCGGATACGTCGCAGTGACGGTCCGTCCTCCGGCATCATAGGTGGTTCCGAAGGTTTGGCCGCTGAAGGTGGTTCCGATGACACGCTCTTCATTGTCCCGGGTCAGAGAGAGATTGTCGGTGCTGGTCAGATTGTCCATGTCATCATAGGTATAGGAAAGGTTGGTACCATCGCTGTACACACGCTGGATCATGTTTCCCGCATTGTCATAGGATCGGGTTTCAGTGGTCCCGTCAAAGAAATCAGCGGTTTTCGGCCGTCCGGCAGTGTCAAGAGTATAGCTGACGGTTCGTGACAGGGGGTCAGTCCATGACATCAGCCGGCCCATGGCTGTATGGCTGAACTGCCAGTTCTGGCCGTTTAAATCAGTAATGCTGCTGAGGTTTCCCAGAACGTTCCGTCCATATGTAACCGAGTTTCCATCGGGCAGGGTTACATTGCACAGGCGGTCTTCAGCATCGTAGCCATACAGGGTCTGGTAACCCGACGGATCAGTGATACCAATGATGCGGCTCATGGGATCCCGATCAATTTGGGCGGTTTCGCCACCAGGAAGGGTTATGGACGTCAAAAATCCTAGCTTGTCGGTCTGTTCCTGGAAAAGGAGGCCGGCTGGCGTGATATAGCCGGTCGGGATACCTTCATCATCCCGTGTAATAGAATAGGTTTTTCCATTGCGAATCATACCCGTTACCCAGCCCCGGGTATCAAAGGCAAAGTCAGTCTGATTTTTATTGGCATCAGTGGATTGAGTCACCTGTCCCCTGAAGTTGCGGGCGAGGAAGGCGGCATTGCCGGATCTGTCGGTTACCTGGTTGATCCGGTCCATGAGGTCATATGCATATTGGGTGGTGTTGCCAAGAGCGTCTGTTACCTGGATGAGGTTGCCGTTGGCATCGTACGCATACTGGAAGGAATGGCCGTTTTCATCCATCACAGCCGTGATTTGGTCCATGCTGTCATAAGTGATTGTTATCTGCCCGGGACCTGGACCGGCAATGGTCACAAGGCGTTTGAGGCTGTCATAGGAGTATGCGATGTCACCGATGTCGGAATCTGAGCTCCCGGCCATGGTGCCGTCGCTATTATAGGAAAAGGTCTGCTTGCCGCCTGCGGCATTGGTAATGGTCAGAATCTGTCCTTTTGCATTGCAGAGGAAACTGGTGGTTTGCCCCTGCCGGTCAGTATGTGCGGCAAGGTTTCCATTGGCATCGTAGTCAAAGGTTTCAAAACTGCCGTCAGGATAATCGGTCCGGGAAAGGTTGTAAAAGGTAAAACTGAAATCCTGCCCTCCCCCTGGATTGGAAAAGGACTGATTCTGGGGGAGGTAGGTGTGGCTGAGGGTATGGCCCATGGCATTGGTCAGCGAGGCCTGGAAACCGGTTTCATCGTGGAAGGTCACCGCCGTACTGTCTCCCATCCGATCGGTGATGCCGACGATCTGATCCTTGGTATTGACAGTGAAAGTCGCTGTGTTTCCGTCCGGATACTGTATGGATACGGGGCTGCTGCCCTGGGTGGCATGCTGGTAAACCACCTGGGTTCCGTCCGGCCGGGTCTCAACAACCTGGTCACCTGCCTGGCCTGCACTGCTCTTTGTACTCAGGGCGGTCGTGTTCCCAAAGGCATCGGTCTGGGTTTGAACCTGACCATTGTCGGGCGATTCATAGACCTGGGTAAATGGTGAATTGCCGATGGGATATGTTTGTTTGGTCAGAGAACCCGAAGTGGTGCTGTATTCGAAAAGGGTCATGCCTCCCTTGGGATCGAATATGTTGATCAACTGGCCGCTGGCATTGTATCCCAGGCTGTAGGACCGGCTGCCGTCACTTACACTGGTGAGGTATCCGCCGGCTGAAACAGACAGGGTGATTTGCCTGCCCAGGCCGTCGCTGATAATCGTGGTGCCTGGCGCACAGTCCCAGCAGGAATAGGTATGGGATATCTGGTTGCCGTTTCGGTCCAGTTGATACCGCAACCTTGCCACCTGGTTTGTGTCGTCATCAGCCAGGGAATTTTTTTCAAATATGTAAACGGTTTGGTCCGAAGGGTCCATGAGATAGAACCAGCCCCCGGCACCGGCTGTCTCCTGGAGTCCGTACCGGTATATAGCGGTGGCGCTGTTCTGCCACTGACCGGTCGTGTCTTTTTCAAAGGCCAGGGTGTCGAGTCCATCACCCCAGCCGGTTACGGAAAGGCTGTCTGTACTTTTTCTGCTGATTCGGGGGATTGCCTGGAAAAACCCTGTCTCCCCGGAGGCTGCATAGGATTGATACGCCAGTTGGAAATTGACCGGAAACGGGCCGCCCAGATCGAACAGGGGAAATTCAGAATAGAGGGACCGGGTCTGTGCATTGATGGGGTCCCCGACAATAGCTGATTTTCCGGGCTCAGAAGTTGTGTTTCCAGGCTGGGGCACAGTCCCGGACTGGGGTGTGGCCCCGCCCGTCACCTGGACGGAAAAAGCGTTGGCATCATATCCCCCCTCAAGATACGTGCCACTGGGGCCGGCAGTGGAAGGTAAGGTGTCACATGGACCGTAATATGAGTTCATGTAACCATCTTTATAGAAGAGCCACCTGTATGGGGTGCTGTTAGGACATCCGCAAACTCCCCAGAGGGAAATGCCGCAATAACTGTCTGTCCTGGGTCCTGTAAGGCTCAGGGATCCGTTCCAGGGCGCGCCGTTGATATTAGGGTTTGGGATCTCACCAGTACAACCGCAGGCGTTTTCTTCATCCGCAGGTCCGTCATAGGCCCACTGGAAATTATACTGGTCATAACCGTCATACCAGTTAATAGAAACAGAGGAACCTTCGCACCCGCCTGCCCATGCCGCTCCCAGCCCCTGCAAGGCTGCACATAAAAAATACAGGAACATCCAACAAAACAAACGGCCCGATCCTTTCATTTTCCCTTCCTCCTTATCAAACGCGTTGTCGGCAGGCGGGGTCTTACCATAATAAGCCAGCGCCATTTTTTGAATATACAACGCTTATGAACCACATTCGAGAATATAGTGCAATAGGGCAAATGCCCTAAATTTCTAAAATTTTCAATTTTGTCCCCTATGTATTTTGCATTAGCCTGTTTTTTTCGAAAAAGGGGCTACAGAACGTTGTTTTGATCAGTTTTTTGAATTCATCGATGTATTCATCAGTATGATTAAGCAGTTAGAAAGTTTTTGCTCGAAAAGTTTTGTATTTCTCATAGTACTTGTTTTTAACGAGCTTACCTTTGACAAAACGCCAAAAACGTTCGATCAAATTGAGGTTTGGTGAATAAGGTGGTAAAGCTATTTCAACAAAACCATTTTTAAAAAATTGTCTTGCCTGGAATACCGCAGATATTATATCTGAAAAGGAATAACAAAGAGACTCATCTTTTAAAAAGAGAAGCTCATTTGAAAAACCAGGGAAAAGCCATGGCATTGACCGACAGAAAAACAGCAAACCTTCAGACATCGGAAAAAAAATACCGGCATCTGTTTGAACATTCACCTGTGGGTATTTTTGTGACGGATCGAAGCGGGAACCTGATCAATGTCAATACAAGCGGCGCTGAATTGCTGGGGTTTGATTCCCCGGACCGGATGACGCGTAGAGCCCTTTCCTCCTTTTTCAGCGACCCTGCGGACCGGGACATTTATCAGGATCTTCTGGCTGACGGGAATCTTGTCAGTGAGTTTGAAACAAGGCTTTGCAAAACCGATCAGACCTGTATTGACGTCAAAATCCGGACATCGGTCCGGAACACCCTGTCCGGAAAGGTTTCAGGCTATGAGAGCTTTATCATGGACATCTCGGAGCTGAAATTCCGGGAAGAGGAGCACAGGAAAGCTGAGGAAAAATACAAAACCGTGCTTGAAAACTCTCTGGCCGGGATTTATATGTTCCAGGACGGGGGCTGCTTTTCCTATGTCAACCCGGAACTGATCCGCATGATGGGGTATGAAAATGATGATCCCATTGTCGGCAGGCCTTTCTGGGAATTCATCCATCCGGACGACAGGGACATGGTCCGGGAACGGGGGCTGGCCAGGGAAAAAGGCGAAATTCATCCAAGGCATTATCCTTTCAGGATCATAAAAGACGACGGGTCCATCATCTGGGTCGATATGAAAGCCGCCCATGCCACCTATATGGGACGTCCTGCAGTTGTGGGCAATTTTATCGATATCACGGGGATAAAACAGGCCCAGACCCGGATCAGGGATCTTTCCCGAAAGCTCATTGACGTGATCGAAGAGGAAAGAAAATCCCTTGCAGCCGACCTTCACGACGAATTCGGGCAGGGATTGACTGCTTTGCGGTTTGATATGGAAAAGCTGCAACAGGCATTGACCCCGTCTCAAACCCATGAAAGCCGCCTGTGCAGCCGGGTGATGGAAAAAATATCGATCCTGGCCGAAACCATACGGGTCACGACATCAAAGCTGAGGCCGGACCTCCTGGACCATCTTGGGCTGGTGCCTGCCCTTGAATGGTATGTCGAGGATATGAAAAATCACATCCCGGGTATAATGATCCGGTTCCAGGCCATGGGTTTCAAGCGCAGGCTGTCACCCGGCATCGAAATCGCTCTTTACAGGATTTTCCAGGAATCCGTCAATAATATCCTCAAGCACTCCGGAGCCGATGAAATCGATATCCGGCTGACATGCAGCCACCCCAATGTCCTCTTTTCCTGCAAGGATAACGGACAGGGATTTGAAACAGGGGAAAATGGGTTTCCAAAGGATGACACCATGGGGATAGGCCTTTTGAGCATGCAGGAAAGAGCGGACGCCCTGAATGGAAAATTTGAAATCCGGTCTGTCAGGGACAAAGGAACCATGATAAGAGTGGAAATACCCATGCAGGAGGAAGGTTAAATTGGAAAAAATCAGAATTCTGATCGCTGACGACCATGATGTGGTCCGCCTGGGTATCTCACGGGTTATCAGCGAACAACCGGATATGATGGTTGCGGCAGCGCGGATATTCTGGAAGCCATCCGGTCGGCCCACCGGGGTGAATATTATCTGAGCCCGAAAATCAAGGCCAGCGTGATCGAGAGTTATCTGGAAAATAAAAAAATGGAGCCGGTCATCCGGGGCTATGACCTTTTGTCGGAACGGGAGCAACAGATATTCAGGCTTGTGGCAGAAGGCAAGTCCACAAAGGAATTGGCCGATCTTCTCTTTGTCAGCCCAAAGACGGTTGAAAAGCACCTGTCCAGTGTCATGAACAAACTCGGGGTCCATGGCAGACTGGAACTGCTCAAATACGCCATCCGCATCGGGATTGTGGACCCGGCCCTCTGGGATGACTGACCCAGAAAGGTTTAAACAGGAATTTTCCCCTGGTATCAAACAAGGTCCTTCCTTTATCCCGGGACCAGAAAAAATCAGGTGAAGGCTAAAAAAAATGAGGCATCGTCATTTTTTTTCTTGACAATAGATCGATCGTTCGATACATGACATATCAAACGATCGATCTATTATTGCTCAATGCCTTCTGCTGTGTCGAATCGTTCATCGTGCGGCTTTTAGGAAAGGAGTTACACTTTTGGGAAACACCGAAACCAATAAGGACAGAATCTTCAAAACAGCCGTTTCTCTCTTCTCCACAAAGGGGTTTCGCGGCACCTCCATTCGAGATATTGCTAATGAGATGCATATCAGCCTCTCCAATATCTATCATTATTTCGGCAACAAAGAAGGGCTGCTCTTAGCCATCCTGGAACACTCATCCAAGCGTCTGGTGGACGAATTAAAGGCGGTTTCGGAAATGGATCTTTCCCCGGTGGAAAAACTCCGGAGACTCGTGGAGACGCATATCCGTCTTGCGGGAAGTTACACGGATGAAACCAAGATATTTTTTTTAGACGAAGAACACCTCTCGGAAGAAGGAGAGGAGATCAACCGGGGAATCCAGCGCCAAATCTATGAATTTTATCTAAAAGTACTGAAGGAACTTAGTGATTCCGGACTCATCCGTACCAGGAGCATTAAAATACTGGCATTTAATATCTTTGGCGTTATCAACTGGCAGCTTCGCTGGTACCAGTCCGACGGCCCCCTTTCCCTGGAGGAAGTAAAGGAAGAGATGGTTGCTTTCATCGTGAACGGGGTGTTCGGAGAAAAGGGCGGACAACAATATGGAAAGGAAGGTTCATAGAAGGTTTATTTCTTTACGGATTAATATAAGCAAGGAGGGGAAAGGTCATGGGATATACGATAGACATTGACACGGGCGGAACCTTTACCGATGGGTTTTTCGTTTCAGGGGAGCGTATTGAGCCCGTGAAAGTACCCACTTCGCCGCACGATTTAACCATTTGCTTTCTGGAATGCATCAAAGCGGGCGCCGGGCGCTTCGGGGTTTCGGTGGAAGATCTGCTGTATGAGACGGACATCATCCGGTTTTCAAACACTATCGGCACCAACACAATCATTAACCGGGACGGCAGCAGGCTGGGATTGCTGGTCTCCGCGGGCGGGGAAAGGCTGGCGCCTACCCGGACAGATGATGGCAAATCGCCTCTGGTGGACCCTGGGATGGTGGAACTCGTCGAAGAGAAAACGTCTCATAGCGGAGAGGTATTGCAGGCCCCAGATGAAAAAGCGGTTATGGACGCTGCCCAGCGCCTTATCGATCGCGGCGCCCGTTGCCTGGTGGTGGCCTTATCCTGCTCCGATGCCAATCCTCAAAATGAGCGTGCCATTCGCAAAATTATCAAAAAAGAATATCCCAGGGATTTTCTGGGATCGGTGCCTGTTTTTCTTTCTTCGGACATATCCAGTCGACAGGGGGAGGAAGAGCGTATTAACGCGGCTGTTTTGAATGCCTATATCCACGGCAAGCTGGTGAGCATGCTCTATAAGGCAGGGGAACAGTTGCGCCGGCGCAAGTATGGAAAGAATCTTTTTATCGTCCACAACAATCATGCCGTGGCCCGTGTGGCCAAGACCCGTGCCATCAACACGTACAATTCAGGACCTGCCGCAGGCCTCATGGGTGCCCGGGTGACCGGTCTGGGCTACGGGGCCGGCGCGGTCATATCCGCTGACATGGGAGGAACATCCTTCGACCTGGGTTTTGTGCGACAGGGGCAGGTCAGTTATACGCTGAAGCCGGATGTGGAAGGGTTCGGGGTGAACATACCCATGGTGGAGATCAAGGCTGTTGGGGCCGGCGGCGGATCCATCGCCTCGGTTGCGGACGGAACCCTTCGGGTGGGACCCCGGTCGGCAGGGGCTCTTCCGGGTCCGGTTTGCTTTGACCTGGGGGGTACGGAGCCCACGGTGACGGATGCGGACCTCATACTGGGCGTCTTTGACCCGGAATACTTTTTAGGGGGCGCCATGAAGCTCAACCTGGAAAAGGCCCGGAATACCATGGCAGAGAAGGTTGCAACGCCCCTGGGGCTTTCGGTGGAGGCGGCGGCATTATCCGTTAAGGAGACCATTGATAAGGGCATGGGCCGGGAACTTGCGGCGATCAGAAAGCAGCTCCCCGGTGACGTGGATCCGCTGTTGGTGGTTTACGGAGGTGCGGGTCCTGCCCACTGTTGTCATGTGGCCAAGGTTGCGGGGATTAAGAAAATCGTCATCACTCCTTTTTCAGCCGTCTTTTCAGCCTATTCCGCATCAGGTATGGATGTGGGGCACGTTTACTATGCCCGCACAGATACGCCGTTCAGTGAAAAATCCGGCTTTTCAGCCCTGCCGGCTGCCCTTAAAACCCTCACAAAGGAGGCGGAACGGGATATTCGAGGGGAAGGATTCACTTTAGAAAATATGAAGCTCTCTCTTGAGCTTCTGGTACAGGAAAAAGGCGGGCCGGAGGTCAAGTTCAGCGTCCCCATGGGCTTCTTTAAGTCCCCCGAAGGTGTGGCCAATGCCGTAAAAACGGCGCGGGACTTGCTGGGACAAAATAAAAACAGCCATGGCGGGGATCTTCACCTGAACATGGTAAGCCTGACGGCTCAGGCGGAAGTGCCCCATTTCGATGTGAAACAGGTTCCCCTGTCCGGTGAGGAGGTAAAAACGGCTGTCAAGGGCCTAAGATCGATCTTTCTTGATGAGGCAAAGGGGGTTCAGAAAATCCCCGTATACGACCGGTCGCTGCTCACCAATGGTCATCGACTGGCAGGACCCGCCCTGGTGGAATCGGAGCAGACTACCGTGCTGGTCTCCGGGGGATGGCAAATGACTGTGGACAATTTCAACAATGCTGTTCTGGAGGAGGTGAGGGAATCATGAAAATAAGAATCACAGAGTATCTGGAGATCGATCTTGACCAGGAGAAATGGTGCTGCCAGCGTTGCGGTCATTCGCTCATCGGGGCCCGGGAGAACTATAAAAGAGGATGCCTTGTGGCGGAAAAGCCCTTTGCGGAAGTCCACCCGGCCCTGGTGCAAGGAAAAGAATACAGCTTTTCACCGGATCCCAATTACTGCCGCCTTCTGGAGTTTTACTGTCCTGCCTGTGGCATCGTCATTGAAAATGAGTACCTGCCGCCGGGGCATCCCATTACCCGCGATATTGAGCTGGACGTGGATGCACTCAAAAAACGGCATGGAGTGTGACCATGGAAACGGGGAGGGAGCTATTCAATAAATTTTTAAATGATGAACCTCTGCCCAGGCCCGTGTTTGTGCCCATGATCCGGGGGCTTCTGAGCAGGGTTGAAAACATGCCCATGGAACAACTGATGAATGATCCGGCTTTGTGGGCCAATGCCCTGGTGAAGACCTACAAGCTGTTTCGTTTCGACGGAGTGGTGGTGGGTCTCGATTTCACCCTCATGGCAGAGGCCTGTGGCTGCGGGATATCCTGGGAGAAAGACCGGCCCGTTGCCTCACTGCCGCAAAATGGTCTGTTGAACAAACCGGAGGAGACCGGCCGGATGAAGCTGGCCCTGGAAACTGCTACACGCGTCTTTGAGGTCAGCCGGAAGGAACAGGCCTGCATCGCCGCACTCACAGGACCCTTGACCCTGGCGGACATGCTGTTCGGCCGCAAAGAAGGCGCGGATCACCTGGGGGAAATCAAGCAGTTGATGGTTCAGGTGACAGAGGCCTTTTGCAAAACAAGACCCGATGTGCTGATTTTCACGGAGGGCCGTTCATTAGGCTCTGCCGAAATCAATCTGTCCCATAAAAAAATCTACAACACTCTCAAAAATATAACAGACTATTACGACGTGAAGGCCGGACTTTATGTTCAGAAATACGACCCTGCCCGGCCGGATCGGTTCAAAGGGCTGAAAATGGATCTATATGTGCTGGGCCCTGCCGCAGATGGCAGTATGCCCGATGTGTCCCGGGTATGGGACCTGGGAGAGGGGGCACTTGGCGTGGGTCTTGGCCTGCCGCTCGATGATCTTTCCACGGCACGCAGATTTATAAAAGAAGGCCGGGAACTGTACGAAACCACCGGCGGCCGGGGGATCTTTTTTACCAGTCTGGGACCGGTTACCCGGGATGTGGATGTTGAAATGCTTCACCAACTGGTTCAGGAATTTTTTCATGATAATGCATCAGAACAAGGAGACATGTGATGGGGATTTCAATCAACATAGATATTGGCGGAACATTTACGGATTTTTACGCCCGTGGAGATGACGGCAAAACCAGAATGACCAAAACTCCCAGCACCCATTATGATCTCTCCGTCGGGTTCATGAAGGGGATGCGGTCCCTGGCCCGGTCCTTTGGAATGGGGCTCTCCGAATTTTTGGGAGAGAGCGATGTTGTTCGCTACTGCACCACCGTGGGAACCAACGCCCTAATTGAACGTAACGGCCCCAAACTGGGCTTCATAACCACAGCAGGCCATGAGGATGCGATTTTTCTAGGCCGGGGCCGGAGCTGGGCCGACGGCGGTGACAGCGCGGCCAACAAGGACCTGGCCCGCATCAACAAGGCCGAACCCTTGATCCGGCGGAACATGGTGGTAGGTGTACGGGAGCGTATGGACTCCTTCGGGAATCCGGTCTGCCCGCTCCATCGGGATGAGATTCTTGTTGCCCTGCAGGAGCTGGTGGATAAAGGGGCCATGGGTTTCGTCGTCTGCCTGCTCTGGTCCTTTGTCAATCCGGCCCATGAGCAGATGATCAAGCAAGTGATCGAAGAGGAATACCCCGAGGACTATTTAGGCTCCCTGCCGGTGATTCTATCCAGCGACGTTTCGCCCAAATCAGGCGAATACACCCGTTTTGTCACCACTGTGGTAAACGGCTATATTCACGGGGTAATGGCTGACGAACTCAACAAGCTGGGCGCCGAACTGAGAGACGGCGGGTACAAACGCCCCTTGATGCTGGTCCACAACACCGGAGGCATGAAAAAGGTCTCCCGTACCCGGGCCGTGCTCACCCATAACGCCGGACCGGTGGCCGGTTTGCACGGGGCACTGACCCTGGGCCGGGAATACGGTCACGAGAATATCATTTTCACCGACATGGGCGGCACGTCCTTTGACATCGGGGTGATCAGCGGCGGCCGCCTTCGCACCTATGACTTCATTCCGGTGATTGACCGGTGGCGAACCAATATTCCGGCCATTGAAGTGAAGTCCATCGGGGCCGGCGGCGGCTCCATCGCCTGGGTCAACAAACTGATGGGCAACGCCCTGGAGGTGGGCCCCCATTCGGCCGGGTCTGTGCCGGGCCCGGCCTGTTACGATCTTGGAGGACAGGAACCCACTGTCACGGATGCCGACCTGGTGCTGGGCTATCTGAACCCTGAGAACTACCTGGGTGGCCAGATGCTTCTGGATGAGGAACTCAGCGCTAAAGCCATCAAAAGCAAAATCGCCGATCCCCTGGGTATTGACGTGGTGGAAGCGGCCAGGCGCATCCGGGCAGTGGTAGACGCCCGCATGGGTCAGGAAGTCTTCAATGAGGTGGCCTTAAAAGGCCATGATCCTCGTGACTTTGTGATTTTTGCCTGTGGCGGAGCGGGCGCGACGCACGTCTGCGGCTTTGCTCCTTATCTACAGGTTGACAAGGTCGTCGTGTCGGCCCATTCCCCCGTATTCGGGGCCTTTGGGGCCTCAACGGTGAACATCCAACAGGTCTGGGACAAATCCCGCACCATGAAGATATTTTACTATGCGGAACAGTGCTACTCCCAGGATTATGACGGCTTTAACAATGTGGTGGAGGAACTCAGGGAACTGGCTGTGAATGACCTGAAGCTGGAAGGCTACAGCCCGGACCGCATCGGTTTCCGACTGGAATTGGACATGCGTTATGGCATGCAATACAACCTCACCAAGATTATCAGCCCGCATTTGAAGGTGACCGGCCCTGAAGAGTACAAGGATATCTGCGAGCGTTTTACCGAAGAGTATTCAGCCATCTACACCCCGGAGGCCACTTTCCCCATGGGCGGGGTGAACGTAGAGTGTTTTTACCTTACAGCCTATGTTCTGGTTAAGCCCAGGCCCATTGACCGGATGCCCCTGGGAGAAGAGACCCCGCCCGAGGCTGCGGTGCGGGCACCCCGGAAGGCATTTTGGCCTGAATTGGGCGGATTCAGGGAAACCCAGGTTTATGACTTTGACCGGCTCGAGCCCGGGAACAGCATTGATGGCCCGGCTCTGATCGAAGCGCCTGACACGACTTATGTGCTCGAACCGGGCTGGAATTTCAGGAAAGACGGACTGGGCAGCGCCGTGTTGCGACCCAAACGCGATTAGGGACAAAAAAAGTCGACACTTATAAAAAAAAACGCAGGATGAAAGATTCCGGCGGAAGGGAGACAAGCCATGTGCGCAATGGTATACGCAAGGGACATGGAGGTAGTGCAGCAGCTCAAACCCGAACCTATGACAGCCAGGGAAACCGAGGCCCAGGAAAAGATGGATGCTGTCGAGTACGATATATTCGTCCACAAGATGAATATGGTGGCCCAGGAGGGCAAAGAGACCACCATGAAGCTGGGGGCCTCTTCGGGCATGCGCTGGGGCGACGTAGCCTTCGGCATCTACACTGCCCGGGGTGATCTGGCAGTGGTGGCTACAGGCATCTGGTTCCACGCCGTCCTGGGACAGATTCCGGTAAAATATATCGTGAAACACTGGATCGATGACAGCTCGGTGGGGGTGAAGGAGGGAGACAGCTTCTTCTTTAACGATCCTTTCTACGGCGGTGTACACCCGGCGGACATGGGTCTTTGCGTCCCGGTATTCCACGAAGGGGAATTAATCTGTTTTGTGGGTGCGGTGGTGCATACGGGCGAAAACGGCGGGACTGACCCGGGTGGCGTCTGTCCCAAGGCCCGATCCAAATATGACGAAGGCCTGATCACACCACCCGTAAAAGTGGGTGAGAACTACACCCTTCGTGAGGACATCCTCACCATGTTCGCGGCCATGAGCCGGGACCCCCGCACCATGGTCCTGGATATCAAGGCCCGTTTGGCGGCCTGCCGCATTGCGCAGCGCCGCGTTGTGGAATATGCCGGTCAAAAAGGCGCGGACATGGTGGTCGGGGGGCTGCGGCGCATTCTGGCGGTTACTGCCGCAGCGGCCCGTAAAAAAGTAAGTCTTCTCAACGACGGGGTGTTCAAACAGCCCCGGTTCATGGACACCGTGGGTATTGCCGAGGGGCTCATCAAGATCAATCTGACCCTGGTTAAAAAGGGCGATACCATTAAACTTGTCTTTGACGACACAACCCCCATGCTGCCGGACAAGCCTCTGAACAGCTTTTTCCAGGGCATCATCGGTATGGCCATGGTCTATTTCTGCGGCTGGTTCCTTCACGATCTGCCGGCCAACAATGCGCTGCTGGCCCCCATTGAATGGGATTTCCCAGAGGATTGCCTGCTCAACGCAAAAAACGAGGCCCCAACTTCCATGGCTCCCTTTCCCCAGACCTTATTTGCCAACGCCATGTTCATGGCCGGGGCCCGCATGACCTATCACCTGGACCCGATGAGAGCCCAATCGTCCTGGTACCAGGGTTTCGGCGTTCCTTTGTTCGGTGGAATGAATCAATGGGGCGAGGCCATTGCCGACATCACCCCGGAAATTAATGCCACCGGAGCCGGGGCGCGGAGCGACCAGGACGGGGTGAGCGGGGCCGGGGCGTTTTTCGCCACCATGAGCGACTGCTCGGATGTGGAGACCACTGAAGTCGACCGCCCATTCCTCTATTTGTTCCGTAACTATTTCAAGAATTCTTTTGGCCACGGGAAATACCGGGGCGGGGCCGGTGTGGGTTTCGGTCTGAAGATGCACCACGTACCGGGAGTGGCCATGGGCTGTTTCGGATTCGGCTCCCGCTTCCCGGCCACCCTGGGTATCTTCGGCGGGTACGCGGTACCGCCGGTCTTTCTCAGTACGGTGCGCCAGAGCAACATGGGATCGCTCATGAGTTCGGCTCAGGCAGATCTACCCAGAAATCTGGATCAGGTTTATGCGGAGGGGAACCCGGAACAGGGAAACCGTGAGTTTCACCATATCACCCATCCGATTCAACTTTTTATGTATGGTGACACGTTTTACGTACCAGTGGGTGGCGGAGCCGGATACGGTGATGTATTGGAGCGCGATCCCCAGGCCGTCCTTAATGATCTGGCTGAAGGTCTGATTACGCCCTGGACAGTGGAGAACATCTACAAGGTCGCCTATGACCCGGACAGCGGACGTCTTGACATAGATGCCACCCGGAAGCTTCGACAGGAGACCCTGTCCAGGCGCATGGCCGAGGGCAGGCCGTTCGAAGAATTCGAGGAATACTGGTCTACCCAGAAACCGAGCGATGATATATTGAACTGGTATGTGACGTATCCTAGCCCCAAGGAAGGCATTGCAAAGGGCCCGCTGATGCCGGAAATGTAAAGGGAGAAAAAATGGATAATCATGATGTTACCCGTAAAAGGGTCGTGCACCGGGTCTTACAGGACAAGGCCATGGAATTTGGCAACCGCGAGTTCTTCCGGTTTCAGGGTAAATCATTCGGGTATCAGGACCTGGACCGCGCCTCAGACAGGGTTGCGGCAGGCCTGCAAACTCTGGGCCTTGGCAAGGGAGACCGGGCAGCCATCATCATGGGCAACCGGCCCGAATATCTGTCATTGTGGTTTGGCCTAAGCAAGCTGGGCGCCCTTGAGGTCCCGGTAAATACAGCCCACCGGGGTGACCTTCTGGTGTATATGCTTGAACAGTCGGGCAGCCGGGTAGTCGTCGTCGAGGATGCGTTCCTTGATCGGCTGGCCCCGGTATTGAGGCATCTACCCGATCTGGAAAAAGTGGTGGTTCTCGGTGATGGTGATATTCCTCCCCTGGATAAGCCGGCCATGACCTATTCCGAGATGGTGGATAATCAGGGAGAGTACACGCCACCGGAGGTGTTCTGGAATGATCCTTTCGCCATCATCTATACTTCCGGGACCACCGGCCCCTCCAAGGGATCGGTCATGCCTCACAACTACGCCCTGTTTATGGGAGAAATCTGTATGTCTGCCGCGGACTACGGCCAAAACGACCGGCTTTACAACGCCCTGCCCCTGTTTCACGGCAATGCCCAGTTTCTTTCCACCATGCCGGCACTGATGAGCGGAGCGAGCATGGTCCTGGCACCTCGCTTTTCGGCCAGCCGTTTCTGGGAGGATGTGAAGAAAAACAAATGCACCGAGTTCAACTATATCGGCGGTATTCTGCAGATTCTCTACAAGGCGGAGCCCCGGCCCGATGACGCGGATAATCCCTTGCGCGTCATGTTCGGCGCCGGGGCTCCGCCCGATTTGTACCGGTCTTTTGAAAAGCGGTTTGGGGTGAGACTGATCGAGGGCTACGGAATGAGCGAGATCGGCGTCCCCTTGCTCAACACGGTCAGGGAACGTAAGATAGGCTCCTGCGGAAAGATAGGTTCCGACTATGAGGTGAAGCTGGTGGATGACGAAGGCCTGTCTGTCCGGACAGGCCAGCCGGGTGAGTGTCTGCTGCGCACGCGCAAACCCCATTGCCTGCTGCTTGAGTATCACGACATGCCGGTTCAGACCGTGGAGTCCTGGCGGGACCTGTGGTTCCATACCGGGGATTATCTGCGCCAGGACGAGGACGGGTATTTCCATTTTGTGGACCGAAAGAAAGACGTCATAAGACGGCGTGGTGAAAACATCTCCTCCTTTGAGGTTGAAAAGGGCGTGCGCACCCACGATGCCGTGCTCGAATGCGCGGCAGTCGCTATAAAATCACCAATGGGGGAGGACGAAGTCATGGTCTGCCTCACCCTCAAGCCGGGGAAAAAGCTGACCCCCGAGGCGTTGATCGCCCACTGCTCCGAAGAGATGGCCTATTTCATGGTGCCACGTTACCTGCGATTCATGGACGAGCTGCCCAAAACCCCCACGGAGCGGGTGAAAAAAGTCCTGTTGCGTGAGCAGGGCGTGACAGATGACACCTGGGACCGTGAAAAATCAGGCTGCAAACTAGAAAAATAAAACCATAAGGAGGTCATCTCATGAAAGCTGTAATGCTTAAACCTGAACACAAGCTGGCCCTGGTCGATGTGCCCAAACCCTCAGTGGACGGTCCCGGGCAGATCCTGGTCAAGGTTACCGGAGCGGCTATCTGCGGATCCGATCTGCACATCAAATACGGAGACATTCCCATTATGCCGGAAACCGTTATCGGCCATGAATTTGTGGGTGTTGTTGAGGAAGCCGCGCCAGACGTGCAATATTTCAAACCCGGCGACCGCGTGAACACGGCGGCCTGCCTCTGGTGCGGTAGTTGCCCCGCCTGCCGCCGGGGTCAGGTGCAGTACTGCCAGGTGGGCGGCATATGGGGCGGCGGTTTTTTTAAAGGCCGGCCCCTGCCCGGGGCGCAAACAGAATACGTCCGGGTGTTCAACGCGGACATGTGCGCTGTGCCGATACCTGACAATGTGCCCGACGAACAAGCCATTCTGGTCGGGGATGTTTTGGGCACGGGGTACCATTCGGTGGTGGAGGGCGGTGTGGGCCCCGGTGATACCGTGGCTGTTTTCGGATGCGGCCCTGTTGGTCTGGCTGCCCTGGCATCCTTGCAGCTTTTCGGCCCCGGACGGGTTTTCGCCATAGACGTTTTACCCAACCGGCTGGCTCTGGCTGAAAAATTCGGCGCCGAGATCATTGACGCGAGCCAAACAGACGCGGTCAGCGAGATACTGGGCCGGACCGATATGAACGGCGTGGACGTGGCCATCGAGGCCGCAGGCCTGCCCATGTGTTTCACCCAGGCCCTGAACATATTGCGGCGCGGGGGCTCGCTTTCAGTGGTGGGCCTTTTCCCCGGACCGGTCCAGCTCAACCTGCCCATCCTGGGGCTTTCCGGCGTTCGCCTGAGCATGGGGCTGGGCAACCTTGGCTCCATGAGAACCTTAATGAACCTTTTGGAGAACGGACGGCTGGATCTGTCGTCCCTGATCACCCACACCTTTCCGCTTTACGAGGCCATGGAAGCCTATGAACTGTTCGAAAACCATAAGAACGAATGCATCAAGGTGATGCTTAGGCCCTGACGCAGGGCTTTCACGGATTAAAAACCGGGCCATGAAGCCCAAAACATCAAAGGAGGATTACTATGCCTTATACCGAACCCATTCAAGCCTTTGAGGACATGGTTAAAAAATTTAACGCTGAAGCAGCTCAGGGAGTCAACGTGGTCTTCCAATGGGACGTGCTGGGCAAAAACGGCGGCGTGTGGCATATCAAGGTCGCAGACGGCGCCTGTGAGCTGATTAAGGCGCGGCATCCGTCTCCAACCGTGTTACAGACCTGCGGGACAGACCTGTTCCTGGCAATGGTCAACTACGAGATTGACGGCATGCAGGCGTTTATGAGCGGCAAGCTGAAAATGACAGGCGATATGAATGCGGCCCAAAAAATTTATGATTTATTCCCGTTGAAATAGTCTGCCGGCAATCCGTTCCGGATAACCAGGGGGGTGACTTGCCAGGTGAAACAACGGGTTCTGTCCGGACATAAAGGAATGTAGAGATGGAAAATGAAAACATGAAAGAAATTCCTCCCATGCTGCCGGGGATCTTCACTCTTCCTCCGTACAGGGAAAAACAGCCCATGCTGCTGGGAGGGTATTGCGTCCAATGTGATGCCTATTTTTTTCCCAGGCCCCGGTACTGTCCCGGTTGTCTTGATATCCCGGAATCCAGGGAGATCGGAAACAGGGGGCATATTCACAGTTTCACGGTGGTGAGGATCAAACCGCCCCTGGGGCTTCCTCAACCTTACGGCATAGGCTATGTGGATCTGGAGACTAAACCGAAAGGATCCGGACTTCGTGTATTTTGCCTCCTTGATCCCGCTTTCCTGGATCGGCTGCAGATAGGAGGGGAAGTTACCTTGAAGGTAAGCCCCATGGGCCACGACGGCCGCGGGGAAACCCGCCTCAGGCCTTTTTTTACACCCCTGCAGTCAAAAGAGGAGGCCTGAAAATGGCTAAAGCAGCAGTGGTGGGGATAGGGATTATTCCTTTTGGAAAACATGAGGACAGGACCCTGGTGGGCATGGGGGCGGAGGCATGCCGTCTGGCCCTGAAAGATGCGGGTATTGCGCCATCCCGGGTGGATGCGGGATTTTTTTCAAGCGGGTTGGCGCCCAAGCTTTTTGGTGATTTTACCGTGGGGCAGAATGTCTTCTGGGAAGTGGGGATCAGCAAAATTCCCGTGATTAATGTGGAGAACGCCTGCACCAGCGGGTCCACTGCCTTTTATCTGGCGTATAATATGGTGGCGGCGGGCCAGGCGGAGACGGTTCTGGTGTGCGGCGCGGAAAAAATGTGTGTTCCGGGATTCGGCCTCATCAGTTCGGGTGAAACTCAACTGGACACACAGTTGGGCATGGTGGTTCCCGCCGGATTTGCGCTCCGGGCCGTTCGCCATATGGCGGATTATGGCACCACCAGGGAACAGTTGGCCCGCATAGCCGTCAAGAACCGTTTTCACGGCGGGCTGAACCCCATTGCCCAATTCCGGGATCCGCTGACCGTGGAAGAAGTGCTCGCGGCGCCAATGATCGTGGATCCGTTGACGCGCCTTCAATGTTGCCCTATTGCCGATGGCGCCGCCGCCCTGCTGATTGTCTCTCCGGCCCTGGCGGCCCGGTTGGGACGAGGGGTCCGGGTGGAATCCTCCGTTCTGGTGACTGGAAATTATGAGAATCCGCAGGACCTGGCAAACTGGGAGACAGACCGGCGCGGAGCGGCCCTGGCCTATGAGAAGGCCGGGATGGGGCCCGACGCCATAAATCTGGTGGAATGCCACGATGCATTTACCATTTCGGAAATTCTGCACTATGAGGCTTTGGGTCTGTGTCCGCCGGGAGAAGGGGGCCGGCTTGTCGATGAAGGCGCTGTGGCTTTGGGGGGAAAAGTACCGGTAAATCCTTCCGGCGGTCTTTTGAGCCGGGGCCATCCAGTGGGAGCTACCGGAGTCGCCCAGATCGTTGAGGTGGTGACCCAGCTTCGCGGTGAAGCCGGCCCCCGGCAGGTGGAATGCGCCCGGGTGGGCCTGGCCCAGTGCATGGGCGGAGACAAGGACGGCGACACTAAATCCTGCACCGTTTCGATCTTTTCCGTATGAACATGAATGGGACGCTTATGGCAGAAGTTCATCACGTGGCCTTGTTCGTTTCGGATATGGACAGGGCTTTGCACCTGTTTCAGGACATCCTTGGCTTGAAGCCGGTGTGGCATGCCCCTGAAATCAAAGGGAGCCGAATGGCCGCACTTCTTGGTATCCCGGATATAAAAATGGAGATCGCCTATCTGCAAAACGGGCTGGAAGACGCTGCCGTTGAATTGTGCCGTGTGATTCACCCTGTGGTAGAAAGGGGATCTCAATCCTTTGGCAGTCCTGGTACCGTCTGCCTGAGCCTTCAGGTGAACAACCTGGATGGCTTACATGACCGGCTGGGACGGGAAGGATGGACCCCCTTTTCGCCTTGCCTGGAGATGTCCGATCCCGGGGGGAATCCCGTAAGACTCTTCTGTTTTGCCGTGGAAGAGGGAACTGTAGTGGAATTGATCCAAAAGGTTTCCCCCATTGCTCTGCAGCCGGTTTCCGGTATATAAAATTTAAGACCGGCACCTGTATCGTTTCAATAAGGAGAAAAAAATGGAAATTACATGGATGGGAACCGCAGGGTTCAAGATCAGAACAATGGATCAGGTCTTCCTGGTTGACCCTTATCTGAGCCGCAATCTGAAGGCGATTCCGGTTCAACCCCTGAAGCCTTTGGATATTGAGAAACCGGATGCTGTTTTTCTTTCCCACGGCCATTTCGATCATATCCGGGATGTCCCTGACATTGCAGGAAGGACAGGGGCCAGGGTCTTCTGTTCAGACACGGCAGGAAATACCCTGAACGGATTCGGACTGGATCGGGGCCTGATCGAACCGGTCACCCGGGATTCCTGGTCTAGAAATTTTGGGTCTTTTCAGGCTGAGGCGTATTTCAGCGAACATGTCAGGTTTGACAAAAAGCTTTTGTTTTCCACCCTGTTAAAAATAAATGCCCGTTTTTTCAAACTCTATCCGCTTTTGAAAAAATTCCCCTGCGGCCAGGTCTTAAGCTGGCGGTTTATGGCCGAAGGCCTGACCCTTCATTTTTTCGGCAGCGCCGGATCTTCCAAAAAAGAACTTCAGACCCTGGCCGGCTCTCCCATAGATATCCTGATGGTCCCGCTCCAGGGCCATTCCGATATCTGCAATATTGCATTTGACTACGTCCGCATCCTCAACCCCAAAGTGGTGATTCCCCATCACCAGGACGATTTCTTTCCCCCGATTTCACAATTCGTGGATATCCGGCCCTTTGTACGGCGGGTGGAAAAAGAATGCCCCGGCACCCGGGTCAAGGTGATGGAAATCAACGAAACCTGGGATACAGGATCAGGCCATCTTGTTTAAATAGGGTTTTCCCCCTGGGTTTTACGGGTTTTCCCCCATTGTTCTTCCAAAGGTTTTTCCTTAAACAGGGAAGCAGAATAAAGGTTTAAGAAACCATACTGCTTACTAAAGGAGGAACCATGACTGTCAGACTCATCCCCAGGACCCGCTCATCCTATGAATACCCGCTGCTGATCAAGCAGCTTCTGAAACCCGCCCTGATCCGCTCCCCTCACCAGGAGATCATCTACCGGGACAAATCCAGATACGATTATGTCACCCTGTCAAAACGGGTGGCAAAACTGGCCCCTGCTTTCCAGTGTCCGGGACAAGCTTTCCACTGTAAAAAAAATTATCCTCCTGACCGATGAGGATGCCCGGGCCGATATTTACCCGGACATTTACGGCGAATACGAGGCCCTCATGTCCCGCGCCCGAGATGAATATGAATTCCCGGATTTTGATGAAAATGCCATGGCCACCTGTTTTTATACCACCGGCACCACCGGGCTGCCCAAGGGGGTGTATTTTTCCCACCGCCAGATTGTCCTTCACACCTACGGGCTCATGTCCGGGCTCTGCGCCTATAAAAGCCAGGTCAAAGTGGATTCGTCCGATGTGTATATGCCGCTGACCCCCATGTTCCATGTTCATGCCTGGGGCATGCCCTATCTGTTCACCATGCTCGGGAATAAACAGGTCTACCCCGGGAAATATGAACCGGAAAGACTTCTGAAACTCGTGCTCACGGAAAAAGTGACCTTTTCCCATTGCGTGCCCACCATCATTCATATGCTCTTGTCCAGTCCTGCCATTGAAAAAGCAGACCTGTCCGCATGGCGGGTGGTCATCGGCGGGTCAGCCCTTCCCCAGGGACTCTGCAGGGCTGCCCTGGGACGGGGGCTGGCTCCACACCGGGGACATCGGTTTTATTGATACGGAAGGGTATCTCCAGATCACCGACCGGGTCAAGGATGTAATCAAAACCGGAGGAGAATGGCTTTCCTCCCTGGAACTGGAAGATATCATCAGCCGGCATCCGGCAGTTTCAGAAGCCGCAGCCATTGGCGTTCCCGATGCCAAATGGGGGGAAAGACCCCTGGTCCTGGCAGTTCTCAAGCCTGAAGCAAAGGGCAGAATAACTGAGGAAGAGCTGAAATCCTTTTTTAAATCCCATGTGGAAAAAGGGGAGATCCCGGCATATGGGGTTCCGGATGAAATACGGTTCGTGGATCAAATCGCCAAGACCTCTGTAGGCAAAATCGATAAGAAGACCCTGAGAAAAGAGTTTGCAAAGGACGTTTCCGGTCATGGAAAATAAGACGGAAAGGATCTGCAATGGCCTGGATGCCTTTGTGAAAAGCCTTGGCCGCATCTTCATGTGGTCCAACGGTCTTCTTTTGATGGTCATCATTGTCCAGGTGGTGCTGCGCTATGTGTTTAAAAGCGGGTTCATCGCCCTGGAAGAGCTTCAATGGCATCTGTATGCCCTTGGCATTATGACCGGGATTTCCTGTGCCATGGAAAGGGATGTCCATATACGGGTGGATGTTATCTCCTCAAGGCTGTCCGGGAGAACCCGGCAGATGTTTGAACTGGCCGGCATTCTTTTTCTGCTGCTTCCTTTTTTAGTCATCATCTTCCATCAGAGCCTTGATTTTGTCCACGAAGCCTGGCGGACGGGGGAGCGTTCGGTCTCCCCCATGGGCCTGCCCTTCCGGTGGCTTGTGAAATCCCTGATCCCCTTTGGTTTCGGTCTCATGATACTCACGACGGTTTCAAGGATGATAAGGACAGCCAACGCTCTTATAGGGGGGAAACATCATGGTGCTCAATGATTATCTCGTTATTTCCATGTTCATTACCTTTATCGGCCTTTTGTTCACCGGGTTTCCCATTGCCTGGGTCCTGGGCGGCACAGGCATCCTCTTCACCCTGATCGGGTATTGTTCGGATCTCTGGTTCAACACCATGACAGGACTGAGTTATCTCACCCTGAGCATGGCCGTGGTCCGGATATTCAATACCATGAGCAATTGGGTCCTGGTGGCCCTGCCCATGTTCATTTTCATGGGGTTCATGCTGGACAGATCCGGGATCGCGGAAAAAATGATGAAATCCATGCAGGAGCTGTTCGGCAAAACCCGGGGAGGGCTTGCCGTTACGGTAACCCTGATCGGGATCATCCTGGCCGCCTCCACCGGGATTATCGGTGCATCTGTGGTGCTTCTGGGGCTTTTGAGCCTTCCGGCCATGATGAAGCAGGGATATTACCTGCCCCTGGCCCTGGGAACCATTGCCGGGGCCGGAACCCTGGGAATCCTGATTCCCCCCAGCATCATGCTGGTCATCATGGCGGACCAGCTCTCCTTATCCGTGGGAGATCTGTTCATGGGAGCCCTTATTCCCGGCCTTGTCCTGGGGGGCTTCTATATCCTCTATATCTTTGTCCTCGGACTGGTCAGCCCGGAAAAAGCACCCATTGCCGGGGACAGGAGACCCCTTGAGATCCGTATGGTCCTGGACGTTCTCAAAACCATCCTTCCGCCGGCCCTCCTGATTTTGACGGTTCTGGGCTCTATTTTTGCGGGCATTGCCACACCCACGGAGGCCAGCGGAGTTGGCACGCTCGGGGCAACCCTGCTGGCCCGGGCCAATAAAAAAATTAATTTCAAGGTCTTGGGTGAAGTCATGGAGTTTTCATTTTTAACCACTGCCTATATTTTTGCCATCTTCATCGGGGCCACGGTCTTTGCCCTGGTGATGAGGAGTCTTGGCGGGGATGAGCTGATCGGACGCGGCCTGGCCCATATCCCGTTCTCGCGGTATGGCGTGATGGCAGTCATCCTCGGGACCGTGTTTTTCCTCGGGTTTTTCCTGGACTGGATCGAGATCACCCTGATTGTCCTCCCCCTGATCGTTCCGGCCATATCCGGTCTGGGGTTTGATCTTTCCCAATTCCAGGGTCTGGATAAACCCGAACTGTTATGGTTTGTCGTCCTCGTGGCCGTGACCCTTCAAACCTCTTTTCTTACCCCGCCGGTGGGCCTGGCCCTGTTTTATCTGAAAGGGGTCTGCCCGCCGGAAGTCAGAACCATTGATATTTATAAGGGAGTGGTGCCGTTCATCCTGTTGCAGCTTTTGTGCCTGGCCATGCTGATGGCCTGGCCGGAACTCGTATTATGGCTCCCCTCCGTAGTTTACGGATAATCACTAAAATAAAGGAGAAGAACAATGAAAAAAATCTTACTGAAACTCTGCTGCTCAATCCTTCTGGCATGCCTGATGATGCCCCTGGCACCGGTCATGGGGGCCGAGACTGCGGAAAAACCGGTTCTGCTGAATACCCCAGCCTGCTTTCCCCTGAATCTGCCGGGGGTCAACACCAGCCTGAAATGGGTGGCGGAGAATATCGAACAGGCCAGCCAGGGAAGTCTGAAAATGAAATTATATGAACCCGGCAAGCTCGTAGATCCCCTCCAGGTCTTAGGTTCCGTATCAAAGGGAGCCGTGAACTCGGGATTCAGTATCTCCGGATACTGGGAAGGCACCATTCCCGGGGCCTCTATTTTCTCCTCCATCCCCTTCGGGCCTGAGGCGCCTGAATTCCTGGCCTGGATGTACCACGGCAACGGGAGAAAACTCTATCAGAAAATGTATGATGATGCAGGATACAATGTCCATGTCATCCCCCTGGGCCTTTTCTGTCCCGAATCTGCCGGCTGGTTTTTAAAACCCGTGACCCGTCCCGGGGATCTGAAAGGCATGCATATCCGGTTTTACGGCCTTGGCGGAAAAGTCTTGTCCAGACTCGGCGCCAATGTCAGCCTGATCCCGGGGGGTGAACTCTTTGCCGCCCTGGAAAAAGGGGTGATTGATGCCACGGAATTTTCCATGCCGGCCATTGATTCTGCCATGGGATTTCATAAGATCGCCAAATTCAATTATTATCCGGGCTGGCACCAGCAGGCCACTTTTTTTGAGCTTCTCATCAATAAGGAAACCTGGAATGCAATGAGCCCGTATCAGCAGAATATCCTGGAAATCCTCTGCAAGGCCGCCACCCTGGATACCCTTGCCTTTACCGAGGCCATCCAGGCCAAAGCCATGATTGACAGCAGGGAAAAACACGGGGTCAAGATCGAATCCCTTTCCGATGAAATCCTGGGCGCCCTCAAAACCGCTTGGAATGAGGAAGCAGCCGAATTGTCGGGAAAATCTCCCCTGTTCAAGGAAGCCTGGGAAGATCTGTCCGGGTTCAGGAAAACCTATGAGGTGTGGGGACAGCACGGATTTTTACCGAGGATAAAAAAGGAATAATATGATATACGTAATCGTAAGGCAGACAGGTTATTCGCTCTACCTTACGATTACGCATCTGATACATTTTTTTTAAAAAAGGAGATTCAAAATGACAGGTTCGCTGACAGGAAAAACAGCCCTGGTCACAGGGGCGGGAAGAGGAATCGGAAAAGCCGTTGCAAAAAGGCTTGCACAGGATGGTGCACATGTGGTGCTGAATGATATTGATTCAAAAGCGGTTGAGGCTCTTGCCCAAGAACTCGCGGTTCCCGGCCGGAAAATCCTGGCCCTGGGCGGCAGCGTCGGCGTTGCAGGGGATGTGAAAGCCTTGTTTTCCTCTGTGGAAAAAGAATCCGGCGGGCTGGACATCCTTGTCAACAATGCCGGGATTACAAGGGACAATATGCTGTTGAAAATGACGGACAAAGACTGGGATGAGGTCATGGACATCAACCTGAAGAGCGTATTTTTCTGCTGCCGTGAAGCCGCGGCCCTGATGAAGGACCAAGGCCACGGGAGGATCATCAATCTGACCTCGGTGGCAGCCGTCATGGTCAAGGCCGGGCAGGCCAATTATACGGCATCCAAGGCCGGGGTCATCGGCCTGACCCGGACCCTTTCAAAGGAGCTTGCCCGGTACGGCATCCTGGTTAATGCCGTGGCACCGGGGTTTATTGAAAGCCCCATGACCGATCTGATTCCCGATCAGATCCGCCAGGCCATGATCAGGTCCATTCCCCTGGCCAGGCCCGGGACCCCGGAAGATGTGGCCGGTCTTGTAAGCTTTCTTGCATCAAAAGATTCAGCCTATATCACGGGCCAGGTCATTTCCTGCAACGGCGGGCTGTATTAGCCGTGTTAAAAAGCCGCTTTCCCGGAAATGATCACTTCACAGCACGCATCTCCCTGATTCAGGTTTTTTGTATGCTGCACCGACACACCCATCTCTTTTCCAAACAATCCTCGGATCAGTCCCTGATAGGTCTGTACCGTCACAATGCCGCAATCTGCAATCCCGGCCTTGGCAATTGCCTTCTGGGTTTCACAGTCTGTAACCCGAACAGTGATGGTATCCGGCTCAACAATGACTTCACGGCCTTCAATTTTCAGCACCTTACTGAAAATCTCCAGCATCTCCAGAAAACTTTCCGGCCATACCGGATCAGGGATAATGTCTTTTCTGATTTTTTTCCCAAATACATAAGAGAACCGGGTCCACGCATCAACATCCATCTCCCATGCCGTCTTTTTCCCAAGCTTTCCGGCCAGGGCCATAAACCAGGCGCCATCCATGCGTACAAACGAAAACTGCGCGATTTCCAAAAGCTGCTCAGCGGATAATTTCATGGTTACCTCTTGTGTCTAAAAATAAATGAATCAGTAGCAAGATTTAAAATTCATGTAAAGACATATTCAATGATACCAGGGAAAGCATACACTTCCTCTTTGTATATTAAAAAAATTGAATTTTGAGAAATGGGTTTAATTATACTTGTCAGAAAATAAAGTGGAATTAGAACAATCTTAGCAAGCTGACATAAAAGGATAACAAACTATATGACAAGCACCTGAAATTAAAAGGGATGAAAATCTTATCAACTTTTCATCCCGTGATCGATCTTCAATTCCTAATTGGAGCAGATATTATTTTTTCTTATCTTTCAATACTTTTAACCCATACCCACTGCCAAGTCCGCCAGCAAATGTTACAAATAATTTAAGTATTTCATCCAAAAAGACTTTATTATTTGGAAGTAAGTAGATCACAAGAAACAAAAAAAAGCAAACTCCTAATGTTGTATAAAAGAGATAAAACCAACGGTTTGAACTGCGAAGGCTGAATTCATTATCATCATCTTTTTGGATATAGTCTAAATATTTATGCACATGCTCTTCGGTGAATTTTTCGAATAATGGGTGATGCCGAGGTCCTCCCATTGAAGAAGAACTCATCATAGCCATTTGAATAGTTCGTTTTACCTCTTGAGGCATATCGTCCGGAAGATTTAAAAAATCAGGTCGTTTCTCTTTGCTTTTGGAGTTCTCTTTTGCAGGGCCGATTTCGTTGGGCTTATTTTTTTCGGTTGGTTTGCTTGAGGACGTCATTTTTTAATATTTCCAGAATGTATTTGATTTAAATAGTTTATCGTCAAAATTATGATTCTTTAAGGAAATTTTGTCACTAAAGCTGCGTTCAATAAAAAAAGCAAGAAGTTGCTCTATTGCTTCATGAAATATGTCTTCTGGGATCATCCCGTTTTTGTACGAACGGCAGAGTTCTTTCGTTATCTTTTTTAAATCATTTTTGTCAAATTCACTATTCATGACCGGTAAAAAATCATTGGATAGCTCATTGATATTAAATAATAATGACATATTGTTTCCTCTCATCATACAAAACATGTGCTATGCGATGGAGAACCTCAACGATTCACCGCTGCATAGTAACTATCATATATTGTTTTTTTATTAATAACAACTTTCACAATATATTACAATTCAACAAATAAATTCTTTGTGTTAGATATATTATAGTTATTTTTTTATATTAAATTGTCAAAAATATTATTCATAATAATTTTGGCTCATTGTCAATGCCTTGGTAAAAAAAATACCAACAGCCCCTCAACTATTGGGTTGTCTACATACCTTTCATCTTTAAATTTTATACATTCCAAAAATGATTATATTCATTAATTAGTTCGATCAGTATCAATATTTCAAATATCTGTAAAGTCATTTTAAAAATTATACTTTTGTAAAAATATAATTTATTTAGGAAGGGTATGCCGGAATGTTCTTTATTGGAGATCAAGCTGAATGGTTTGAATCAAGAATATTTGATGCAAGAACGCCCTTGGTCAGAAAAGGCATGGTGATGTCTGAAAAATTAAAACAGGCAGGAACACAAAAAAACTTGTTCCCTTGCCTGGCTGGCTGTGCACTTTGATATAACCGTTGCTGTCCCTGATAATGCCGTGGACAACGGCAAGGCCCAGGCCGGTTCCCTTGTCTGGAAATTTTGTTGAAAAATAGGGATCAAAAATTTTATCCATGATTTCAGGTGCAATGCCTGATCCTGTATCGCTGATTTGAAGCCTGAGATAATGGCCCTGCGTCATATTGAATTCTGCTATCGTATCCGGTCCCGGTACATCTATTTCTTTGAGTGCCACAGTTAACAGACCGCCAGTGTCCCGCATGGCATAATAGGCGTTGGTGCAGAGGTTCATGATCACCTGACGGATCTGGGCGGGATCTGCCATGACTGATGCCTTTGAAGCAATTTCTTCTTTTATTTCTATGGTGGAGGGGAAAGAAGACCGGATGAGTTTGAGCGCTTCCTCTATAATGATATGCATTTTTATGGATTGTTTCTGATATTTGGTTTGGCAACTGAAGGTCAGCATCTGGCGGACCAGAGCTTTGGCCCGGTCCGCAGCTTTCATGACCCGGTCAAGGTCCTGGCCTGCTTTTTCAGGGTCTGAGAGATTCATCCTGGCCAACTGGGAATACCCCATGATACCGGCCAGGATATTATTAAAATCATGGGCAATGCCGCCGGCCAGGATTCCGATGGATTCCAGCTTCTGGGAATGCTTGTACTGGGCTTCCAAAGCTTTTTTCTCACTGATATCGGTCAGGTTGACAACAATACCGTCAGGTTGTCCCTCTGTGTCGTGGGTCAGGGCCGCACTGATAAGAAAATCAAGGGTCTGGTTATCCTTTGTCAGGCGTTTGGTTTCAAAGGTCAGGATTTTTCCATAATCATACATCTCTTTTATCTTTTGCGCTGTCAGTTTTTTCTGGTCGTCCGGGACAAAAGGGATGATTCCGCCTTTTAATTCATCCAGGGTCCATCCTAATTTATTTGTAAACGCCGGGTTTAAATATCTGGGATATCCTTTCAGGTCATACATGATAATGGGATCAGGATTGGACTCCAGCATTGTTTTGAGACGGTTTTGACTTTCCATGAGGGCCATATCGGAACGCTTCTGGTTTTCGATCTCAACCATCAGGGCCTGATTCGCTTTTTTCAATTGTGCTGTCCGTTCAGCCACCATTTTTTCCAGGTCCTCACGGGTTTCTTGCAATGAGGCCATTGCCATATCCCGTTCCATCATATTCCGGCTTGCTTTAACCAGGATAAAAAACAGTATGGCAAGAAGAATAAGATGGGAAATCACCAACAGCAGCACATCGGTTTCAGCCATTCCTGCATTCACTGTTCTTCCTTCCAGGGTTTTTGAAAATTGGGGAAAAATAAAAATACTGCAGTAAACATGAAAAAAAACAGATACCCCAAGAGAAATGAAAAGCATATATCCTTGAGTTTTCGAAAAAAAATCATTGACAATAATCGTTTGCGATCATGCTGATAATTTCATGTTTTCGTTTTGGTCTTGTTCAAGCATAATT
>JAZDGN010000074.1:0-27236 GCA_043806875.1 Pseudomonadota bacterium | reverse complement strand
CTCACGCCGCTTTGCAAGGGCCTTTTCCCCACCCATGCCAAGAACCTTCTTCTCCCGCTCCTCAAGGTCCCTGATCTTGTCTGCTATTATTCCCATGCCAACTGTCCTTCCTTTTGTGTTAGTCGTATCGAGATTCACTGTGCCCCGGAATACGCCGGGATCATATTTCCCGGCCATGCCGGCGCCGGTATCTGCAGCCTTCCCCTGGCGGGGAATGCCGACACATAAACGGCACCCGCACTCATGAAAAACCCGCTGCCGGGCTGTTTTCATTGCTCTGCCTGCTGCAGTTGCAGATAATTGTGCTGTTAACCCGGCGTCACTATACATGTTGATCGAGCGCTCGGTCAACACATAAATACGACAAACCGGCAATTTTGCCCCAGGTGCTGAAACCCGTTACTGACAAGGAAACCTGACATACATTTCCCTGCTGCCGTAACAGAATATCATGTCCATTGCCAGTCCTTATTTTCTTGACACAAGCCCCTGGATGCTGTATCCATTTATACTTTCAACGTCAGGCCAGCGGATGTTGCAGCAGCACATGGACATCCTTACAAATGCCGGCAAGGGGCCGGGGGCACTCCCGTAACACAACCCGCCGGGCTTTCATCAACCCGATACAAACAACCGACAGGTGCAGGAATGACGTCCGGGTCAGCCAAAAATTTGTCGCTTCTATGCACAGCACTTGCCCTGCTGATGGGCACCGGCCAGGGTCTCTGTTCACAGGCCGTGGACACCGTTTCATCCAGTCCGGAGCTTTTGAGCGGTTTCCTGTATTTCGGTGACGGTTCCGGCAGGTATCTGTCTTCGGTGGAACACCGTTTTCCCCAAAACCTGAGCCCCCATGAACTGGCTGTTGCACTGATCAACCGTCTGATACAGGACCCGCCCCAGGGACTCAGCAGGACCCTGCCCAGGGAAACCCGGCTCAACGCCCTGTTCATTGACCGTGAGGGCAACGCCTATATCGACCTTGACGATACAATCACCAACAAACTTCCGGGAGGAGCAGAAGCCGAGCTGTTGGCGATATATTCCATTGTCAACTCTCTTGTCTTGAACATACCCGAAATCAAACAGATCAAATTCCTAATCCAGGGCACGGATGCCCGGACCTTTACAGGGCACATGGACCTGGACGATTTCTTTAAGGCAAACATGCTGATAATACGATGACAAGCGCAACACAGATTAACAGGATAAGAAACATAGGCATCATGGCCCACATCGATGCGGGCAAGACCACCGTTACCGAGAGGATACTCTACTACACGGGCAAATCCCATAAACTCGGCGAAGTCCACGATGGAGAGGCAGTCATGGACTGGATGGAAGACGAGCAGAACCGGGGCATAACCATCACCTCTGCGGTTACCACATGCCAGTGGAAGAACGCCATTATCCAGCTCATTGATACACCTGGCCATGTGGATTTCACCATTGAAGTGGAACGGGCCCTCAGGGTTCTTGACGGTGCAGTGGGGGTTTTCTGTGCTGTCGGGGGTGTGGAACCCCAGTCCGAAACCGTATGGCGCCAGGCCGACAAATATCATGTCCCCAGGATAGCCTTTATCAATAAGATGGACCGGACCGGAGCCGATTTTTTCAACTGCGTGGCCATGATCCGGTCAAAACTTCGGGCCAATCCCCTGGTCATCCAGCTTCCCGTGGGGTCCGAAGACCGGTTCACCGGTGTTATCGACCTTCTGGAAATGCGCCAGATCACCTGGAACGAGGAGTCCCTGGGTGCCCAGTTCACCCTGGGCGACATTGATCCGGACCTTGAAATCGACGCCCTTGACCAGCGAGAAAAACTAGTTGAGGCACTGGCCGAAGTTCATGACGGCATTATGGAAAAATACCTGTCCGAAGAGGCGATCACGGCCCTGGATCTCAAGGCAGCCATACGGGAAGCGGCCATTGCCAGGAAAGTTGTCCCTGTCCTGTGTGGAAGCGCATTGAGAAACAAAGGTATCCAACCCCTGCTGGATGCCATTGAAGCCTTTCTCCCGAGTCCTGTGGACGTCCCACCGGTCCAGGGCATTCATCCGGAAACCGAGGAAATCCTTGAGTTCCCGCCACGGAAGAACGCCCCCCTTTCCGCCCTGATTTTCAAGGTCTCCATGATCGAGGGGCGCAAACTCTACTTTGCCCGGATTTACAGCGGGAGACTCGCCACCGGGGCTGATGTTTACAATCCATTTTTAAAGAAAAAGGAAAAGATCGCCAGGATTCTCAGAATGCATGCCAACAAGCGGGAGCGGATAGATGAAGCCTCTGCCGGCGACATCGTCGGGATAGTCGGACTGAAATTCACCTCCACCGGCGACACGCTATGCATGGAGAACCAGCCCGTGCTCCTGGAAAAAATGGAGTTCTACAAACCGGTCATCTCCATTGCCATTGAGCCCAAAACCCACGCGGACCAGGAGAAACTGACCGAAGTCCTGGAAAAATTCACGGCAGAAGACCCGACCCTGACCGTTACAACAGATACCGACACGGGCCAGACCATCCTGTCCGGAATGGGGGAACTCCACCTGGAAATCATCATTTCCCGGATGCAGCGGGAGTTCAAAACCCAGGTCAATGTAGGCAAGCCCCAGGTCGTGTACCGCGAGACACCCGGTGCCCTGTCCCTGGGTCACGCAGTGTTTGACAGGGAGATTTCCGGAAAGCACCACTTTGCCGAGGTCAATCTCCAGATCGCTCCCCTGCCCAGGGGAACCGGCGTGGTGTTCAAAAACACGCTTGCGGAAGGCACTCTTCCGGCAACGGTCTATCCGGCCATTGAAAAAGGCGTTCGGGATTGCCTGGAAAGCGGTTTTCTGAAAGGGTATCCCATTGTGGACATCGAGGTGACACTGACCGGGGGTTCCTTTAACGAGACCCAGAGCACGGACCTGGCATTTTCCGTATGCGCGACCATGGCCTGCAACCAGGCCCTGGAAAAAGCGGGTATCTACCTCCTGGAACCCATCATGGATGTGGAGATCTTCCTGCCTGACAGCTTCATGGGAGATGCCATCGCAGACCTGAACACCCGTGGCGGAAAAATTGAGGCCATCACTCCCAAGGGCGGAACCCAGATCGTCAAGGCAACGGTTCCGCTCTCACGAATGTTTGGCTACTCAACATCGCTCAGGTCCAGCACCCAGGGCCGGGGAACGTACTCCATGCAGTTCTCGCGGTTCGACAAACCCTGATAAAGACGAAACCTGTTACAAAGGCTGCCCGGTTACTGCCTTTCTTCCTTTTTCTCCTTCAGCTTTTCAAGAAGGGCCTGGGCTTCGGTCACCTTTTCCGGGTCGGCCAGGTTCTTCAGGCTGCGGTTGAAGTGGACGATTGCATTATCCAAATCATTGACCGCAGCATAATACTTGCCCAGATAAAAATGGGACAGGGCGCTGTTGCCCTGTTCTCCCTCCAGCCTGGCCATCTGGTAGAAAACCTTGGGAAAGGCATCGGGAGCCTTGCGTATTACCGATTCAAAATCGGACCGTGCCTTGACCTGCCGCCCCAGATCCAGCCTGGCTATCCCTCGGTAGAATAAGGTTGTCAGCGCCACGTCCCCCTCTGCCTTGAGATTTTCCAGGATATCAAGAGCTTTGCCCGGCTCTCCTGAAAGGGCATAAAGCCGGCCGATCTCCAGAAGCAGATACGGGTCAAAGGATTTCTGGGACAGGGCAATCTTCAGTTGTTCCACCGCTTCGGGAATCCTTGACTGGCGTTCCAGGACAAGGGCGATGCCGTAATGAAGGACCGGTTTATCCGGCCCCTTTAGCAATCGTTGCTCCAGGCTCTTACGGGTTGATTCTTCCTCCCCATACATACCGGCAAGCCGGTATTTCACGATTTCAAACCGCTCCGGGTCAATCGGGGGAACCCTGCCGGCATCCAGGACCTCTGGATGATCCGCTATCCAGGAAGAAATGTAAACAATCCTTTCCGTGGTCCCGGGGTGGGTCTTCATGTAGTCGGGAATTTTTTCCATCCCATACCAGTCACTGTTTCTGATCTTTTCCAGACCGGTCAGGAGGCCGTTAGGGTTAAACGAAGCATTGACAATATAACCTATGCCAGTCCGGTCAGCCTCTTCTTCATTCTCCCGGCTGTAGGCCAGCATCGTTGTCAGGCCACCTGCTGCAGAACCCACCATAACCGCCTGACCCAGCTCACCTGACCCGCCAACCCCCAGGATGATGCCTGCCAGCAAACCGATCAGCGTGCCGTAATTCACGATCTTTGACCTATCCATCATCTGTGAGACATGCCTGCACGCTGCATGGGCGATTTCATGTCCTAGGATTCCGGCCAGTTCATCGATATTATCAAGGGCAGTGATAAGTCCACGGTTGACAAAAATGTTAGCTCCAGGGCCTGCAAAAGCGTTGAACTCGGGACTGTCCACCACGTAAAAGTTAAAATCAAAGGGCTGGGGCGGCAGCTGGGCAACGATTCTTTTCCCGATCTGCCTGACCAGACCCAGGATAATGGGATCCTGGACAAAAGCCGTGAAATTTCTCAGGGTTTCCATGAATTCTGTGGCAAGTTCCTTTTCCTTGCCAACGGAAATGGCCAAGGCAGGGTTTGCTGTCAATCCAATGATCATGACCCAGGCCAGGATGACACAACAGGTTTTGTTGACTGTTTTTTTCATAGACAAGGTATACGCCAAAGCCATGTGTTTTTCAACCGGGAACACTAGAAAAAGACAGGGTTCCTTTTTATGCCCATTCCCTGGCAGACGGAACCCGGCATATTGACTTTTCACCCCATGACCGTATACTGAAAATTTTCGGGCGAGCCGGGGAGAAGGCAGGCCCCCTGGCAGCAATGACTTTTGCAGGATTACATTCATGCCCCCTTTGCACTATAAACACAAACCCATGTACCTGTTCCTCATGGTCCTGACCATCGCGTCCACGGCCGGCCTCCACGTGTGGCGGACCCTGTTTGACAACTTTGCCGTAAACAGTGTTTTCCTGGACGGAAGCCATGTGGGTATCCTCCAATCGGTCAGGGAGATCCCCGGCTTTCTTTCCCTTTTGGTAGTTTATGTCCTTTTGATCATAAAAGAGCACCGTTTGTCTGCCCTGTCCGTAATCATTTTCGGTATCGGCATTTCTGCCACGGGCTTTTTCCCCTCCTTTTACGGTCTTCTCATGACTACCCTGCTCATGAGTTTCGGATTCCATTATTTTGAAACCACCAACCAGTCCCTGACCCTCCAGTATTTTGATAAGACCACATCGCCCATCGTGTTCGGAAAACTCAGAAGCGTTGCAGCAGCCAGCAATATTGCTGCAGGAATCCCAATGCTTATCCTCGCACCCAGGATGGGGTACGCCTCCATGTATCTGATCTGCGGCGTTCTGGTGGTTGCCGCAGGCCTCTGGGCCCTGACCGGGACCCCGACTGAACAGGACCTGCCCATCCAACGAAAAACCATGGTTCTAAGGAAAAAATACTGGTTGTTCTATGTCCTGACCTTCATGGCCGGGGCACGGCGCCAGATTTTTATTGCCTTTGCCGTGTTTCTACTGGTCAAGAAGTTCAATTATTCCGTGTTTGAAATCGCCCTGCTCTTTCTGGTGAACAATGTTGTGAACTACTTTCTGAGTCCCCTTATCGGAAAATGCATTGTCCGATTCGGAGAGCGCAAGGTCCTGTCCCTGGAGTATTTCAGTCTCATCCTTATCTTTACGGCCTATGCCATGGTCGAATCCAGGGCACTGGCAGCCCTGCTCTACATTGCCGATCATATTTTCTTCAACTTTGCCATTGCCATAAGGACATTTTTTCAGAAGATCGCCGATCCAGGGGACATCGCACCCAGCATGGCGGTGGGGTTTACCATCAACCACATTGCCGCTGTTTTCCTGCCTGCTTTGGGAGGGATGCTCTGGCTAATCGATTACAGGATAACCTTTATCACCGGTGCGCTGCTCAGCCTGATCTCTCTTATTTTCGTCCAGATGATTTCGGGCCAGCTCGCAAAAACCGCGGCAGCCGGGGAGTCTGCCTGACCCTGCCTCCCCCGGGGAAAGGAGGGCAACAGACAACCATCGGACAAGTGTCGTTCAAACCATTGCCTTGATCAGGCCTGCATGTTAGAATTCAGGATCATGGATAACAAACATGCACCATTTCAGCACGTTCACGACAGGAGACAAGCCATGAACATTACGGTTTCATCCCGCAAAAAATCGGAACTCATCGACATTACCGCAGCCGTCCAAAAGGCTGTGCAGGATTCGGGCTTTATTTCGGGCCTGGTCCACATCTTTTCCATGCACACCACCGCAGGCATTACCATTAATGAAAATGCTGACCCGGACGTCCCGCTTGACATCATCCAGGCCCTGGACAAGGCTGTCCCATGGTTCGACAACTACCATCACCGTGAGGGGAACTCGGCAGCCCATGTAAAAACCAGCCTTTTCGGCTCTTCGGAGATAGTTGCCGTTGACCAGGGACGGCTGGTTCTGGGAACATGGCAAGCCGTGTTCTTTTGCGAGTTTGACGGCCCCAGAAAGCGTACTGTCCGGTTGACCCTGATTCCGGGACTGCCCGGCTGAAATTAGCATGACCCGGATTATCGGCCGGACCCTCTGAAATGTCAGCGATGGTGAATTGTGTTGACACGATAGTGAAGATTGACCTAAGAGATAAGTATCTCCTGATCTTCAGGACCAACCAGGGGCATCAGAAATTAAACCAACCACCTGAATTGCATTTGCCCTGATTTGAGATTTATGATATCCCTCTGACCATGACACAGATTATCAGCATATCCAACCAGAAAGGCGGCGTCGGCAAGACCACAACAGCCGTAAATCTGTCAGCGGCCCTGGCCCTCAAGGGGAAAAAAACCCTGCTGGTCGACTGCGACCCCCAGGCCAATGCCACCACAGGGACAGGCATCGACAAGCCAGCCCTGACCAGGACACTGTACCACGGCCTTATTGGCGAAGCACAGGCTTCCGACCTTGTGTGCAAAACCCAGGTAAAAAACCTGGACATTCTTCCATCCGCCGTGGAGCTGATCGGTTTCGAAGTTGAAATGATGGCCAGTCAGGACAGGGAACTTGTCCTGAAAAAACTGCTGACGCCCCTGAAACCCGCTTACGAGTATATCTTGATTGACTGCCCCCCTTCCCTCAGCCTGTTGACCCTGAATGCCCTTACCGCTGCAGACTCGCTCCTGATCCCCCTGCAATGTGAATTTTATGCCCTGGAAGGACTGGGGCAACTGCTGGCAACGGTCAAGCGCATCAAACGGTCCCTGAACCCGGGACTGAAAATAAAAGGCATCCTGCTCACCATGCTGGATACCCGGACCAACCTTACCCAGCAGGTTGTGGATGAGGTTGAAACCCATTTCAAGGACGTTGTTTTCAAGACACGGATACCCCGGAATGTCCGACTGGGGGAAGCCCCCAGCTTTGGTATGCCTGCCATTCTTTACGACAAAGCATCAAAAGGGTCCCAGAGCTATCTTGCCCTTGCAAAGGAGCTGCTCAAGCGATGACAAAAAAACCGCAGAAAACAGGCCTCGGCAGAGGGATTTCAGCCCTTATTCCCGACATGGACGCCATTGATGACACATCCGGCAATTTTTTCATGTGCCGAATCGAAGACATCACCCCCAACCGTTACCAGCCCCGGACCACCTTTTCGGAAGAAGAGCTCCATAAACTCAAGGAGTCCATCCTTGAGCAGGGAATTCTCCAGCCCCTTCTGGTCCGCAGAAGCGACAACAGCTATGAACTCATAGCCGGTGAACGGCGTCTCAGGGCCGCCCGCATGGCAGCCCTTACCCATGTGCCGGCTTTGATCCGGGACCTGTCGGACCGGCAGATGCTGGAAGTTTCCATCATCGAGAATGTCCAACGGGAGGATCTGAACCCCCTGGAGGAAGCTGAGGCCTATTTCAGGCTCATCACTGAATTCAATTACACCCAGGAAATGGTAGCCCAGAAAATCGGAAAAAACCGTTCCACCATAGCCAATTTTCTAAGGCTCCGGGGCCTGCCAGAGGTCATCCAGAAAAGCCTTTATGACAACCAGATCTCCATGGGACACGCCAGGGCTCTCCTGGGAGCCGGTTCCCAGGAAAGCCAGATCAGGGCGTGGGAAATTGTCGTGGCAAAGGGACTGTCCGTACGGGGGACGGAAGACCTGATACAGAAGATCAAAGCGACCCCTGAAATCATCAAAAACCAACTCCCTGAAATCGAACAACAGCAAATCAATGAGCTGAGCCAGGCCCTGTCCAGGAAAATCAGTTCAAAAGTCCGGATCCAGAAACAGGGCGACCGGGGAAAAATCGAAATCAGCTTCAAAAACCAGGACGAATTTCAACACATCATCGACGTGCTGAACCGTATTTCATGAAGATCATCATTGCCAGGACTGCCGGATTCTGCATGGGGGTTCGCCGGGCAGTGGATCTGGTTCTGGATGCATCCAACACCAACCAGGGCCCCATCTGCACCTATGGCCCCCTGATCCATAACCCCCAGGTCCTTGAAATGCTGAGGGAAAAGGGCATCCCCTTTATCAGCACCATCCCTGAAACGGGCAACGGCATTGTCCTGATCCGCGCCCACGGGGTCCCGCCCCAGGATCAGAAGGCCCTTGCCGACGCCGGATTCACGGTCGTCAACGCCACGTGTCCCAGGGTGATCCGGGTCCAGACTATTATCCGCAAGCATGCTGAAAAGGGGTACAATGCCATCATAGTGGGGGACCGTGACCATCCTGAAGTCAGGGGGCTTCTGGGGTATGCGGCTGGAAAGGGGATGACAGCCTCCTCCCTGGAGGAGTTCAAACAGCTTCCCCGGTTTGACAAAGCTGTTGTCGTTGCCCAGACCACCCAGGACACTTCCCTGTATGGTGACGTCAAAGCCTGGACGACCGAAAACCTGCCCCATTACAAAGTCTATGACACCATCTGTGATTCCACGGAAAAACGCCAGGCGGAAGTCAGGGCAATTGCGGGGCAAAGCGACGCCGTAATTGTCGTGGGCGGCAAGGAAAGCGGTAATACAAGGCGCCTTGCCCAGATCGCAGGGGAGACGGGGAAGCCCTCCTTTCACATTGAGGATGTCTCGGAACTGGATGTGTCAAGCCTGTCGTCAGCAAGGTCCATCGCCATCACCGCCGGGGCCTCGACCCCCAACTGGGTGATCAGCAAAACCTTCCGGGCCATTGAGGAAGCCCTCCACCAGAGGCATAACCCGCTGATGTCATTCGTGCTCCTGTGCCGGAACTTTCTTTTGAAAACCAACCTGTTCCTGGCCCTGGGAGCAGGGTGCCTTACCTATGCCTGCACCTCCATCCAGGGGCTCGACCGGAATCTTTACCACGCAACGGTTGCAATGCTCTACATCCTGTCCATGCAGATCATCAACAACCTGTTCTCCATCAAATCCGACCGGTACAACAATCCGGGCAGGGCTGCTTTTTATTCATCCAACAAACAGGTCCTGACCCTTCTGGCCCTGACCAGCGGAGCCTCAGGACTCTACCTGTCCTTTTCCAACAACCTCCAGTCCTTTGTGCTGCTCACCGTCATGAGCGTCCTGGGCCTGTCTTACAATCGCAGGATCCTTCCGGCCTGGGCCACAAAACGCAGGCTGCGGCGCATCAAGGATATCCCGGGATCAAAGACCATCCTGATCTCGGCTGCCTGGGGAACGGTAACCTCGCTCCTTCCTGCCTTCTCGTCACCCGGCAGCGCCTCTTTTATTCCTGGCTTTCTTTTTGCCACAGGACTTGTTTTTGCCCGTACAGCATTTTTTGACGTGCTTGAGATGCAGGGAGACCGGATTACCGGCAAAGAAACCCTGCCAATAC
The DNA here is from genome assembly GCA_043806875.1 of Pseudomonadota bacterium. Classification (GTDB taxonomy): domain Bacteria; phylum Desulfobacterota; class Desulfobacteria; order Desulfobacterales; family Desulfobacteraceae; genus JAZDGN01. The sequence continues at coordinate 17,363 of JAZDGN010000074.1, read as the reverse complement.
TCCTGGGAGAAAAACGCAGTTTCAGACTCATCCGCCAGGTCCTGGCAGGATCCAGTATTGTCATGGCCGGGTCAGCCATTTCAGGTCTGGTTACCTGGACCGGCATGGCTCTTGCCCTGCTTCCCCTGACCATGCTATATATCATCGTATCCAGCCAGAACGGAAAAATCCTGCCGGGAACACGCCTGGAGTTCGTTGTTGAATCCCATTTCATCCTGGCCGGACTCCTGGCCGGACTGTTGTGATCCGAGGTATTGCATGCCCATTACCAGAAACGACATTGCCGATTACCCGCCCATCGGGAAACTTGCCCTCAAGTATGGGCTGATAACGCTGAAGCAGCTGGATAAGGCCCTGGACATCTGTCTGGACACCCCGGATTCTGACCAGGCTCTGGCCGAATACATGGTCAGGCAGGGCCTGGTGTCTGAGCTGGACATGAAACGGCTGCTTACGGCGGCCAAAGCCATAACCCTGGTTAAAAAAGATATCAAGTTTGGTGCCATTGCCGTCAGGAAACGGTTTATCGGGCAGATGATCCTGGACATGGCCCTGGAAGAACAGAGACGGGAGCTTCTGGTGAACAAGCGCTCAAGAATGCTGGGGGATATCCTGGAGGAAGCCGGCATGATCACCGCGAGGCAGAAAGAGGCCATCCTCATCGAACAAAAAAGGCTCAAGTTTGAAGACTCACTGTTCCAAGCCCCTGGGGAGGTGCAGTCACCATTTCAGGAAGACGGCCGGCTCAGATCCCGGACGGTTTCAGGACAGACATCTTTTATGCCTGAATCCCCCCTTGAAGCGGACAAGGGTCATGAAACTCTTGAAAATGGCCTGATCCTTAAAGTATCCAATGACAACCTCTATGTGCACCTGACCAAAACCCATGATTTCAATGATACAATGACAGCTGAAAACATCCGGCACCTGCTCTCCAAACATGCCATTACCCACGGAATTGTGGATGATACCCTCATCGAGGGATTTATAACTTCCAAAGCGTTCAAGGAAAAAGCGTTCAGGATTGCAGCCGGAGACCTGCCCATACCCGGAGTCGACGGAACCATCCGCTTCTTGTTTGATACGGAAAGGCTCAAGGCCGGTCTGGTTGACGATTTCGGAGCAATGGACTTCAAGGACCGGGGTGAGATTCCCCAGGTCGAGCCCGGAACCCTGCTGGCAGAAAAAATCCCGGCCGTTGACCCTAAAAACGGAAAAACCGTCCAGGGAGAAACAATTGAAATGCGGCCGGCCAATGATGTTGAAATAAAATACGACACAGGTACCACCCTTTCCGATGACCGACTGAAACTGTATGCCGCCATCAGCGGTCAGCCTGTGATCTCCTGGGCAGGATGCATCAGTGTCCTTGAAGAGTTTGCCACCAAGGGAGATGTGGACTACGAAACCGGACACCTGGACTTTAAAGGCAATGTCAGGGTAAGAGGATGCATACAGAGCGGCTTCAAGGTTACCGGGAGCACCATTGTGGCCGAGGAAATCGACGGAGGCATACTCCATGCCGAAGGCGATATCATCATTGCAGGTGGGATTCACGGAGCAAAACTGTATGCCAGGGGTACCGTAACTGCCGCCTATGTGCACACGTCTGAAATCACCTGCCTGGGCGACATTTCCATCAAAAGGGAAATCGTAGATACAACAATTGAAACCAGCGGGGCCTGCCGCATTGAATCAGGAAAAATAATAACCTCCAGAATCTGGGCCAACCAGGGTGTCTTTGCCAGGGAGATCGGAACTGAACGCGCCAAACCCAGTATCATCACGGCAGGGGTCGACCGATTCCTGATCCGGGAAATGGAAATGGTTGACATTGCCATCACCCGAAGGAAAAAATGGATCTCCAGAATCCTGGAAGCAATGGAACGTTTTGGCCAACAGGCTGACGGACTCCAGACTGCTGTCACGAACCTCGCCCATGTTCAGGACCGGGCCCAGCTGGAGGTTACCCGGATTCAGGCCCTGATGAAAAAAAGCAGCATCCCCCCGGGAACAGACCCGATTCCGGGACAGCTTCACGAAGCAAAGGCCGAAGTTGCCCGGGCAGAGGCGGAGGTCAACCAGTGCTTTGATGCCATGGAAAAGCTGGAAAAAAGAAAAAATCGCATGGAAACAGGACTGGAAAAACAGGAAAAACGGCTTGCCGATAACCAGGCAGAAATGCAGACCCTGACCTCCATGCATAACGCCAACCCAGGCAAAGCCGTAATTGAGACCCGGGGAGCCATTCAGGCAGGGACTGTTGTTGCCGGCAGGAACACTGAAAAAACGATCGATCAGACCGTAAACAATGCCGTCATCAAGGAGCTTCTGTTCACCAAACCCGGAGAAGACCAGGCAGAACCCTGGTGGGAAATGCGCGTTACCAACCGGTAGCCGTCACAGCGGGCAACCGCGGCAGGGTCACTGGTTGAGCAGGGCGCGGATGGTGTCATCTTTCTTCTCCCACAAACCGTTTACCCATAGGCAGAACCTGTCCCTGAATTCCTGATCGTTGAAATAATCACCGATCAGGTCGGCGGTGATGGGCAACACCTCCACATCCATGATGATCCGCTTCACCCGACCGGAAATGAATCCCCAGAAGGTGTCTGCCCCGTCCGGATACACGATGGTGACATTGACCACTTTGGTGAGATACTCGCCCATGGCCCCCAGAACAAAGGCTATTCCCCCTGCCCTGGGCATGAGAAGGTTCTGGAAAACCGAATTCTGGGCCTGGTGTTTCGCCGGGGTAAACCTTGTTCCTTCAACAAAATTCATGACAGACACCGGCAGAATCTTGAACTTTTCACAGGCTTTCCTGGTATTCTCAAGATCCTTTCCCTTGAGGTGGGGATTTTTTCCCAGAAACGACCTGGAGTACCGGCGCATGAACGGGAAATCCAGTGCCCACCAGGCAAGCCCTAGAAAAGGTACCCAGATCAGTTCTTTTTTCAAAAAAAATTTCAGAAACGGTATCCTTCGGTTCAACACCTTCTGGAGGACCAGGATATCCACCCAGGACTGATGATTGGACACGACCAGGTACCAGCCGTTGGGATCCAACTCTTCCACCCCGCGAACGTCCCATTCAATGGCATTGAACAGATCTGAATTCATGGCGTTGATGCTGATCCACAGGGTGGCAATGGTGATGAGGATGCGATCGCACCCCCGCCGGAACCAGGGGCTTGGAATCAGGAACTTGATTGCGGCAACCACAAGAAGCATGCTGCACATGACAACCGTGTTAATGAAGTACATGGAAAATGACAAGACGCCCTTGACCATTCCAGGAAGAAAATTCAACATGAAACCCACCCTCGCATCAGAAACCGGTTGCCCGGTTTATCAAATTTGTTCTGGCCCGATTGCCCACCCCATATTCCATTGCACCGCGCCAGCAGCCGCTACTGTCTAAAACCGGGGATCACTCTTTCGCGCCGGATTGCTGGGCAATGTACTTCTTTACAGTCCGCCGGTCAAGCCCGGTTCTCCTGGCAACTTCCTCGTAACTGCCATGACGGGTGTAGAGCAGGTCGCAGTACTTTGAAACCAGGTCTGCGGCATTGATATCCCCTGCTGCCATCCCCTGGAGCAATTCCTGATCGAGCCCCTGGGGCCCCCGCCGTTTCTCACCTTCGTAGCTGCGCCTGAGCAGCACCCTGCGGACGCACTGCTCCAACTCCCTGACATTACCCGGCCAGTGATAATCTTTTCCAAGCTGCCTGTCAATAACCCTGCGAACCTTACGGGTAAACTCTTCTGAGGTGGTCCCGGTCATCCTTCTGACCGTGAAGTCAAGGAGGTCATCCAGTTCCGAGGGATCCTGCTGGATCCTTTCCCTGAGGGGAGGGACCTCGATGATATCCGAACAGAGACGGTAATAGAAATCATCCCTGAAAACACGGCCCTCCAGGATATCGTCCACACTCCTGTTGGTGGCTGCAATAACCCGGCCCTTGAACCTGGATTTCACGTGGCTGCCCACCGGGGAAAAAACCCTGTCCTGGAGCACCTGGAGGAGCTTGATCTGGACATGGTTGGGCACTTCACCGATCTCATCCAGAAGAATGGATCCAAAGGAGCTGCACCGTTCGAAAACCCCCGGGTAGTCATCCACAGCACCTGTGAACGCCCCTTTCCGGTGGCCGAACAGTTCCGATTCCAGGAGGGTCTCAGGGAACTGGGACAGATTCAGGGAGATGAAGGCCTGGGCAAAACTCTCGGCAAAGCATCCCTTTTTCCGGTCAAATGGGATGAACCCGCTCCTGCCGATGGCCATGGCTGCCGTGCCCTTGCCGGTCCCGGTCTCTCCCAGGAGCAGCGTGGAGAAATCCTCCATCCGGTTCCACAGGAACCGGTCATACAGGTCTATGTTGTGGGTGAACACATTGTCCCAGAGCTTACGCCGCAGCTCCTTCATGCACCCGCTCCGGCCCACCAGGGAATGGGAGATGAAAAAAAAGGCGCGACGGAGCTGGTAGGACAGGGAAAAATAATGGAGCAGCCTGTCTTCCGGAAATCCCCACTGCCTGAGCCTGCCCATGGCCTCTTCGGCAAAGGGAACAGGCAGGGATTCGTCTCCGGCAGCGATCTGATCCACGATGAGCTGGTCAAACCGGTCCCTGAACTTATGGAATTCATCAAACAGGACAACCGTTGTGATCAGGGTCTTGTCCTGACCGGTAAAGGCATTGATGGTGCTTCGGCCCTCGTTTTCCAGGCGCCGGATCCTGGCGCCGACCTCCTTTATGCACCGGTCCACGCTCTCCCTCCGGGATACGCCGGGAAACAGGCCTGCAATCTTTGAATCCAGCTTCTGCCTGAGGTCGCTGAAGGGGTTGGCAAAGGCCGCGTGGTACACGGTCCTGAAAAAAGCCCTTTCCTCGGTACTGAGTCTCTGGTTGGTCAAACCACGCCTCCATGGTCATCATGTGTACACATAGTGTTCATCCCATGAACAGAACCCCTTTTTTTAGCACAGGCACGCCTGGAACACAATCCCATAAAGCATTATGATTTCGGCTTCATACCGGTTTCAGGGATCTCCTGGCATGATCCTTGTAAACATCTAATCCGGTACGGCCTGGATTCATGCCCCGAATCAAACCAAGGCAGGGCATGAAAGCAGGTTTGAACAACAACAATCCACGGACCCGGAAAGCATTGCGGCCGGGTCATTCATAGAACCAAGGAGAACCACATTCCAATGATTACCCGAATTCTGAGTTCCAGACTGCCAGTCATGATCACCAATCCGACCCGGGTCTTTTCCATAAATTTCTTTTCAGCCGTCAGCGATGCGGGCGCCCTGCCGGTCCTGGACACCGAGTTCATGACCCGGGATACCATTCTTGAGCATGTGGACCAGCTCATGGACACCCGGATTCTGTTCGGGGTCCGCCTTGCATCCTTTGACCCGGCCCTTGTCAAGGCCCTGAGCCAACGCAATCCTGCCAATCTCGACCTTTTGGTCATCGCCCTGGACAAGGATGAAGCACCGTTTGAGGCCCCAGACTTCACTGATACCCGCCTGGCCCTTGAGATCCGGGATATCAACATGACAAAATCCATTGAAGCCCTGGACCCCCATGCCCTTATTTTAAAGGGAAACGAAGCCGGCGGCAGGGTGTCCAGGTACTCGTCGTTTATCCTCATGCAGTGGTACCTGAAACATTCCCATGTACCGGTGTTCATCCATGGCGGGGTGGGGCGGCACACGGCCGCAGGTATGTTTGCCGCCGGCGTGTGCGGCGTTGTTCTTGATTCCCAGGTTTGGCTCTCCCATGAGTCACCGGTAGCCGACAATTTCAAGACCCTTCTTAAAACCATCGATGAAAATGATTCCCTTGAAATCACCACGGATCCCGGTCACATCTTCCGGGTCTTTGCCAAACTCGGAACCCGGATTGCCAAGGAACTCAAACAGAATGCCATCCTCCTGGCCGGCGCCCCGGATGCCCATGAAAGGATCCTGGAAGAAATCCGCACCCGATATACGACCATGGACAATAAGGATGCCGTTCCTGTACAGTCCCTGTTCTTCCTGGGCCAGGACGGACTGTTTGCCAAGAATTTCGCGAAACCCGGCACCGCCATCAGAACCATGGTGGCAGATTTTGTAAAAACCATCGGCACCCTGCTGGACAGGGTGGACCGCTTTGATCCCATCAGGCCCGGATCAGAACTGGCCAGGGAACACGGCACCCGGCTTCCCCTGATCCAGGGTCCCATGGCCAACATCAGCGACAACGCCGCTTTTGCCATCAAGGTCCTGGAAGCCGGGGCACTCCCGTTCTTTGCCGTGGGCAGCCTTCCGGAATTTCTGGCAGATCCCATGCTGAAACAGGCAAAAGACAGGGTAAAGACCTTTGGCGCCGGTCTGGTCGGCATTGAAGCCTTTAATCCTTCCGTCAACGCCCACCTGGCCCTGGTCAAGAAATACAGGGCCCCCTTTGCCCTGTTTGCCGGCGGAGTTCCCTCCCAGGTAACGGACCTGGAAAAGGCCGGGACAAAAACCTATCTCCACACCCCGTCCCTGTCCATGCTGGACAATGCCCGTAAAAACGGCTGCACCCGGTTCATTTTTGAAGGCAAGGAGGCCGGAGGCCACATCGGATCCCTGTCCAGCCTGGTCCTCTGGGAAGCTGCCATCGCCAGTATACTGGAGGATAAAACCCTTACTCCGGCAGGACTTACCCTTGTGTTTGCCGGAGGGATTTCCACCTGCCATGGGTCCCATTTCATTTCAGGCATCGCATCCACCCTGGCTGAAAAGGGAATCAAAATCGGCATACAGGTCGGCACGGCCTACCTCTTTACCCAGGAGATCGTTGATTCCGGGAGCGTGAAGAAACTCTACCAGGACATCATCGCCGAATACGATGACACCATGGTCATCGGTCAGAGCGTTGGTCTTGCCTCCCGGACTGCACCAACTGAGTTCGCCCGCATGATGATCCGCACGGAACAGGAAATGATCCGTGAGAAAAAAAGCCTGGAAGACAGGAAACGCACTTTTGAGAAAAAGAACATCGGCTCCCTTCTCATCGGTGCCAAGGGATTCCTTCCGGACTTCAAGCGCCCCGGCCCCGAGAACTACACCTGGTTCGAGGGAGACGAGCACCGGGAAAAGGGAAACTTCCTGGTGGGAGACAGCCTGGCCTTTTTCAGATCAGCCCGGACCATCCCCGATATCCATACCATGTTCTTTGACACCAAGGCCGATCTTTTCACCAACCTGGCAGCCCTGGAAATCCTCTGGTCGGAGACCAGCAAGATCAATGATGAGATAGCCGTCATAGGTATGGGGTGCATCCTGCCCGGGGCAGGCAATCCAGAAGAACTCTGGGACAGCATCCTGGCCAAACGGTATGCCATCCGGGAGATGCCGGAATCACGCATGCGGCGCGACCTGTACTATGCCCCTGACAAGGATGCCGAGGACAGGTCCTATACCCTGCTTGCCGGGCTTCTTGAGGATTACTCCTTTGACGGTGAACGTTTCGGTTATGATGAAATCAAGGCGGCCCACCTGTCCAGGAGCCAGCAGATCCTGCTAGAGGCCACCTGCCAGGCCGTGGCCAACGCAGGGTACCTGGACGACAATTTGAAATTCAGGACCCTGAATCCGGAGCGGGTCAGTGTCATCATTGCAACGTGCCTGGGAAATGAACTGGGAAATGATCTCCAGTTCAAGTACCACTACCCGGAAGTCATGGCCATGTTGGAAAAGACCGATTCCTTTAACCGGCTTGACCCTGAAGAAAAACAGCAGGTAACCGATGCCCTGAGGCTGGGCATGGAAGGGGGGCATCCCGGATACGATCCGGTTCACGGCATCCTGCTCAACATCGAAGCCTCCAGGGTGGCCCGCCACCTGGGAGCCAGGGGCGCCAACTACATCGTGGACGCCGCCTGTGCCTCATCCTTCACGGCCATCGATGCCGCCATGGCGGAACTCCTGTCCGGGGAAGCCGACCAGGTCGTGGTCGGCGGTGTCAACACCCATCTGGCCCCGGAATCCTTTGTGGGCTTCTCCAAGATGGGAGCCCTGTCAGCCAAAGGATCCTTCCCCTTTGACCAGAGGGCAGACGGTTTTGTCCTGGGTGAAGGATCTGCAGTATTTGTACTGAAACGCATGAAGGATGCCATCCGTGACAATGATACCATCCTGGGCGTGATCAAGGGTATCGGTTCCAGCTCCGACGGCAGGGGCAAGGCCATTGCCGCCCCCAACCCGGAAGGCCAGGCCCTGGCTCTCCAGAGATGCTTTGCGTCCATCAGGACCGGCCTCACACCGTCGGACATCCGGTTCGTGGAAGCCCACGGCACCTCCACCATCATGGGAGACCAGGCGGAACTTGCGACCCTCAAGACCGTGTACACGGGTGAGGGCCGGGTCGGTGTCAGCTCCATCAAATCCCAGATCGGCCATCTCCTGGGCAGTGCCGGGGCCGCAGGCCTTGTCAAGGCACTCCTGGCCATCAACAAGGGGGTCCTGCCCCCCAGCGCCAATTTCAAGACCCTGTCATCCAACCATGATCTAACGGGATCACCCCTGTACATCATCGCGGAACCCGAACCCTGGGAAGAAGAGAACGGCAGGACCCGCAAGGCAGGCATAAGCTCCTACGGGTTCGGGGGAATCAACTACCACATGGTCGTGGAACAGTACACCCCGGAATACACCCCCCTGCCAAGAACCATCTTTGCCGATCCCGGCTATGACTTTAACAACGACAGGATAGTGATTGCCGGAATCGGTGTCCGGCTGCCCGGCGCCGCCGACTGCAACGATTTCTGGTCGCTCCTCCAGTCCGGGGAAAAGCAGCTCTCGTCCATCCCGGAGGAGCGGTTCTGCAACAGGGCCTACGCGGCCTTTGACAAGAAGTCCGACTACCGGCTCCCCCTGGTAAAGGCAGGCGTGATCAAGGATTTGTCCTTTAACAACGCCAGGTACCGCATTCCGCCCAAGACGGTCAGGTCCATTGAACGGGGGCAGCTCCTGGGCCTGATCGCAGCAGACGAGGCCATCTCCTCATCAGGTCTTGCAGATCAGATCACCAAGGGCAACCGCATCGGCGTGATCCTGGGAACCATTCCCGGCGAACGCCAGACCAGGAATATCCTGAGGGTCAGAAAAGGCCTTATTGAAGAAATCATCAAAAACGCAGACATCCTGGATCCCCATACCAGGAACACCATTGCCGGAGAACTGGTGGCAGCCATCCGGGAGCGGATCCCCGAGAACACCGAGGACACGACGCCGGGCCTGTTGTCCAACATCATCTCCGGACGCATCGCCAACCATTTCGGGCTTAACGGCGCCAACTACGTGGTGGATGCCTCCTGCGCCTCGTCGGTGATAGCCATCCGAAACGCGGCCAGGAGCGTGGCCTTCAAGGACCTGGATTTTGTCCTTGCCGGCGGTGTTGACGCCAATCTGTACCCGGCTGTTCTCATGGCCTTCAAACGCCTGGGCCTTTTGTCCGAGAGCGACTGCCGGTTCTTTGACTCCCGGGCCGACGGGTATGTCATGGGCGAAGGGGCTGCCATCCATGTGATCACAACCTGGAAGAAAGCCACGGACGCAGGAATGACCATCCTGGGTGAAATAGTCCAGTGCTCGGTCAAATCCAGTGCGCCGGACCACCTTCTGGCCCCGTCCGAGCAGGCATTTGTATCCACCATCAACCACGCTTACAGAGCAAGCGGGATACGTAAAAAGGACATCAACCACCTGGACCTGTTCGCCTTCTCCAATATCCTGGGTGACATGATCGAAAAACAAGTGGTGGAAAAATGTTTTCACCATCCCCTGTCCTGCGGTAATGTCAAGGCCCAGTTCGGCTATTTCAAGGCGGCCAACCCGGCCGTGGTTCTGGCCAAGCTCATGCTCATGAACGCCAGGAAAACCCTGCTCCCGGATTTCAATTACTCCGAAGATCACTCCACCCTCAAAACCAGCTCTGTTCTGAAACCGCCCAGGGAAACCACCCATGTTCCGGACACGGCTCCCCTGAGGCTGGCCACCAATGTCAACGGGATCGGTGGCAATCATTGCCACATGATCGTCTCTACCCTGCCTGCCCGCCTTGCAGCTGTCCAGGCAGACCGCAAGGTCCAGGGACTTCCGGCCCGGACCACAATGGCAAAAACCGCAGACAATTCACGGGTTCCCGCAGCTGCAGCGTCTCGGAACCAGGACCAGCCCCTGGTCCACCTCCCGGTCGCCGCCCCCGGAAAACAGCGCCTGGTTGCACTGCTGTCCGGCCAGGGAGCCCAGAGGCCCGGGATGATGAAGGCCCTGTTTGATGCAGATGCAGACATCCGCAATGTCATGCTCCGGGGGGAAGAGATCTTCAAAGCCATCCGCGGCTATTCCCTGCTGGACATCATGTTCGGCAACGACAAGCGCCTGGACCTCACGGAAAACACCCAGTGCGCAGTGTTCCTGTCCTCGGCTGCCATCCATGACCGGCTCCAGGCCCAGGGCTTTAACCCGGATTTCTTTATCGGCCACAGCGTAGGCGAATACACGGCCCTGTTCTGTTCGGGAATGCTGGGATTCGACGATGCCATGAAGCTGATCATCAAGCGTTCGGACCTGATGCGCGAAGCTGCCCTGAAGCACCCCGGAAAGATCATGGTGGTGTTCAGGAACGAGAAGGAAACCAGCTCCCTGATCAGGGAAGCAACTGTTCCGGGTCTGTACATCACCAACAAGAACTCCGAAAACCAGACAGCGGTTTCGGGAGATGCACAGGCCATCGACAACTTCTGCACAAGCCTTGCGTCCAGAAACGTGGTCTACAAAAAACTCAACCTGTCCGGCGCCTTTCACACCCCCCTGTTCATGGAGGCTGCGGAAAAACTGCGGGAGTACCTGGCCGCAATCACCTTTAACGAGGCTGATTTCACCAGGGTCATCTCCAACGTCACGGGAGCGCCCTATCCTGAAAACCGGCGTGCCGTAAAGGATCTTTTGGCAAAACAGATCACCTCCCCCGTGGAATTCATCCGGTCCGTGGAAGGGGTGTACCAGTCCGGCTCCACCCATTTCATTGAAATCGGACCGTCCCGGCTCCTTTGCAATCTGCTCAAGAACATCAACATCGCCGAATACCAGAGCACGGTCACCGTTGACGTGAAACAGGGGGAGGTGGAATCCTTCAGCGCCTGCAGGCGAAACCTGGAATCGGTGAGCTCCATCTTTACCCGGAAAACGGAACCTGCCCGGGCCATCGTTCCCCTGACAACCCCGACTGCCGCCCCTGCCCCGGAGCCGGAAACCATTCCCATGGACGAGGATTTCACCACCTTTAAAGAAAAGAACATGGCCCTGACCGACAGGCTCCTGTTCGAGGAATTCAAACGCAGGAAACGCCAGGCCGCCATCGAAGCTGTGGAACGGTTTGAATTCAACACGGAAAAAATAGTCATTTCCGGCGTTTCCGTAGGCCTCCCGGGCAAGGGCCGCCGGGTATTTGCCCAGGACAACTTTGACAGGATACTGGAAGGAACCAACTTCATTGAGCCCCTGTCCCTGGACGACCAGCTCCGTATCACGGACAAGAACATCACCCGACTGTTCAAGCAGCCCGACGGCAACGCACGGTTTGTGGAAATCACCCGGACCGAAGACGTCATCCACCTTGCCGGCCAGCTGGGCTACTTTGATCTGAACGAAGAGTACGGCATCAAAAACCATTACGACATCAGCATGGCCCTGGCCGTGGGCGCAGGTATCGAAGCCCTGAAAGATGCGGGCATACCCCTGGTCATGCAGTACAAGGCCGCATCCAACGGCGGCAGGCTCATCCCGGACGGTTTCGCCCTGCCCCAGGCCATGCAGGCTGAAACCGGCGTGATCATAACCTCCCTGTTTCCCAACAACGAGACCCTGATCACGGAGCTGGAAAAGTACTTTTACAGCAAACTCTTCCTTAAACCCTATGAGGAGTTCGAAGCCATCTACTACTTCCTCATGGAGAACATCAAGACGGTAAACATCAAAGAACAGCTCACCGACTGGTTCTTCAGGCTCAGGCAGCAGAAACGCACAGATCTGGGCCCCTATACCTTTGACCGGAATTTCCTGGCCAATGCCTGCCCCCTGGGCGGGGCATTTTTGGCCCAGGTTATCCGGGCCAAGGGACCAAACACCCTCATGTCCTCGGCCTGCGCCTCAACCACCCAGGCCATCGGCGTGGCCGAAGACTGGATCCGGGTGGGACGGTGCAAACGAGTGCTGGTCATCGGTGGTGAGAACGCCACTTCCCCGGCCCAGAACCAGTGGATCGGCTCCGGGTTCCTTGCCCTGGGTGCGGCCACGGTTAAAAAAAGGGTCTCCGAAGCTGCCAAACCCTTTGACACGGACCGCAACGGAACCATCCTAGGCTCCGGCGCCGTGGGAATCGTGGTAGAAGCCGAGTCCGGCGTAAGGGCCAGGGGCATGAACGGACAGGCGGAAATCCTGGGAACCCACATGGCCAACAGCGCCTTTCACACATTCAACATCGACGTGCCCCACATGGCCCATGAAATGGACAGGTTTGTCTCCATCGTGGAAAAACGCCATGCTCTGGACAAGAACGACTATGCGGACAAACTTCTGTTCATGTCCCACGAGACCTATACCCCGGCCAGGGGAGGCAGCGCCGATGCAGAGGTCACAGCCCTCAAGACAACCTTCAAGAATCACCTGAGCAACATCCTCATCTCCAATACCAAGGGGTTCACCGGTCACACCCTGGGAGCCGCCATCGAGGATGTGGTCATGGTCAAGGCCCTGCAGAAACACCAGGCTCCGCCCATTGCCAACCTGAAATCCATACCTGACCATTTCCGGGAACTCCATTTCAGTTCCAGGAGCACCATGGACGCCGAATACGGCCTTCACCTGGCAGCCGGTTTCGGTTCCCACTTCGCGTTCCTGTTTGTTAAACGCATCCAGGAAAACGCCATTGAAGGCAATGCCGCTTATACCCGTTGGCTTGTAAACATCACCGGATCAGCCACGCCGGAACTCAAGATCATCGACAACACCCTTTGCGTTGTCCAGGGCACAGGCACTGCCCAGCCAGCAGATCAGGACCAAACGCCGGAACACATTCCGGCCAAGACTCCGGCAGAGGAAGGAGACAGGGTCCAGGCCGCAGCCCTTCCCCAGGCCCGAGCCCCACAGGCACCACCTGTAACGCCTGCCATCCCCGCTCCTGACCAGGCTCTTGTCCCGCCCCAGGCTCCAGCGGCAATGGATGCAGGACCGGCCATCCTGGAAACCCTGAAAACCCTGATCGCCGAACAGACCGGGTACACGACGGACATGCTGGAAGCAGAACTGGACCTGGAAGCGGATCTGGGAATCGACACCGTCAAACAGGTGGAGATCTTCGGTAAAGCCGCAGGCCATTTCGGGTTCCAGGTTCCTGAAGACCTGAAACTCAGGGATCTCAACACCATTGCAAAACTGGCGGCCTACGTTGCTGTAAAAGCCGGGGCCGCAGCTGCTTCGGCATCACAGGCTCCTGTTGCACCAACCGGAGCACAGGCCCTACCCGGCGCCCGGGCCGCCGGTGCGGCAGCTACCCTTCAGGCAACCTCCGTACTGACGGACGCCGGCATCCTGGATGAGATCAAAGCCATCATCGCCGAGCAGACCGGATACACACCGGACATGCTGGAAGCGGAACTGGACCTGGAGGCAGATCTTGGAATCGACACCGTCAAACAAGTGGAGATTTTCGGTAAAGCCGCAGGCCATTTCGGGTTCCAGGTTCCCGAAGACCTGAAACTCAGAGATCTCAACACCATTACAAAACTGGCAGCCTATGTGGCTGTGAAAGCCGGGGCAGCTGCTGCTCCGGCATCACAGGCCCCTGCAGCACCTGGTGATTCACGGGCCGTTTCCAACCCACAGACTTCTGGAGAGACGGCATTCGTTACAGCACCGACATCGGCAACAGCACCATCCGATTCCGACGTCCTGAATGCGGTCAGGGCCATCATTGCAGACCAGACCGGTTACACGCCGGACATGCTGGACCCGGATCTGGACCTGGAGGCAGACCTGGGAATCGACACCGTCAAACAGGTGGAGATCTTCGGCAAGGCCGCAGGCCATTTCGGATTCCAGGTCCCTGAAGACCTGAAACTCAGGGATCTCAACACCATTGCAAAACTGGCAGCCTATGTGGCCGCAAAAACTGGGAAACCAGCCCAACCGGAGTCCCAGCCCCAGGTTACGGTTTCACAATCCCAGGAACCTGTCCAGGCACCTGCCGTGGAGCCTGAACACCTGCAGGAAGAGGATCTGGTTCCCGTGAACGGGAGCGACCTGTTCCCGGATCCGTCATCGCCCATCAAGCGCCTGGTGGTCAGGACACTGGAAACGACCCTGCCGGATGCTGCCACCCTTGATTTCAGCGGGAAAACCCTGCTGGTCACCCTGGACAGCCATGGATTTGCCCGTGAGATCATCACATTGATAACCGGAAACAACGGGACCGTAATCACCCTGGGAACCGGCAAGGATGCAGACCTGATCTTTGATTGCAGCGACATAGCCAGTGCAGCGGAAAGATTGGAGAAGCTCAAGCCCTCCCTTAAAACCGTGAACGGTTTCCTGCACCTGGCTCCCCTGGACCATTACTTTGCCTCGGGAAAGATTGACGACGCCCAGGTGAATGCCACCATCAAATCGGCCTTTGTGATCATCAAGAGCCTGTTCGACCAGCTGGGCCGCCCCCAGTCCCTGATCGCGACCCTGGCATTCGATTCCGTGGTATTCCCCTACATGGACGGCTGCGGGCCCATCCACCCTGCCTTTGCCGGCCTGGCCGGACTCCTCAAGACAGCCAACAAGGAGCTGAAAAACGCCCGGACAAAGATCATCGACATGTCCGGCTCCGCTCCAAAAAAACAGCGCAAGGCCATGGCCAGGGCATTTGCGGCAGAGCTCATGAATCTGGACGCCCACACCGAGATCGGGTACAGGGACAAACGCCGCTGGGTCCTGTCCATGAAACCGTCCCTGGCGCGCAGGGAAAAACCCATCATTCCGGCAGGGTCCACCCTCCTGGTCACGGGCGGTGCCGGCGGTATCACCTATGAAATCATCAAATCCGTGGTAAAAACCTACAAGACCCACCTGGTCATCCTGGACGTGAACGACATCTTCAGCCTGGATTCCAGATACATGGCACCGGATCTCCGGCAGCCCGGGATAATGGCCCTGCTCAAGCAGGACATGCCTGCTGCCAAGCCCCTGGAGCTCAAGCAGAGAACCGAGAGGATCCTCAGGGCCCGCCAGTCCGTGGCCAACATCGAAACCCTGAAGGCCATGGGTGTACAAGTGGATTACCATGTCACCGATGTCACCGATTATGACGCGGTAAAAAAGGCCGTGGATGCCCACCCGGTCATCGACGGCATTTTTCACGCCGCAGGCCTGGAAATGAGCCAGTTCATCCCCAAAAAAGAGCTCAAAGCCTTTGAACTGGTTGTTGACGTGAAGATAAAAGGGCTTACGAACCTGCTCAAGGCCATGGAAGGACGGGACTACGGGTATGCCATCACCTTTTCATCGGTGACGGCCCGGTTCGGCAACGAGGGCCAGGCCGACTACACTGCAGCCAATGATTTCCTGGGCAAAGCCCTGTTCCGGGAGAAGCAGCTCCACCCGGAAAGGACGTACAAGGTTTATGCCTGGACAGCCTGGTCCGGGGTGGGCATGGCCACTAATCCCACGGTCATGCAGGTCCTGAAGGAGCGGGGCATCCAGTTCCTTCCCATGGACCAGGGCGTGAAATTTTTCATGGCAGACCTCCTGGACCGGCAGGAATCGGAAATGGTCTTTTCAGGCCTGGACTACTCCTTTGACAGGGACGGACTCCTGGGCGACCCGGCGGACACGGAATTCCCGTTCCTGGACATACCGGTAAGCCACAACGGCAAGAGCATCACCTTTGCCAGGACCCTTGACCTGGAGAGGGACCTGTTCCTCAAGGATCACTGCATTGAGGACGTTCCCCTGTTCCTCGGCTCCACAGGCATTGAAACCCTGGCCGAAGCAGCCGCTTCCCTGGCCGGAGACCGGGCCCGGGTGGTCGAGCTCACGGATTTTTCCATCCCTTACGGCATCAAAATCCTGAAAGGGAGACCCAAGGAGCTTACCATCCATGCAGAGCGGATCGATCCCCATGTATTCAACTGCACCATCACATCCCAGTTCAAAAATCCCAAGGGAATCGTGATGGGGGATCCCACCCTGCACTACCAGGGCCGGTGCGTTGTCTCGGATAAACCTGTCAAATCCAAGACCGTAACCCTGCCCGAATTCAGGCCCGTAACCCTGGACAGTGACCTGTCCGACATCGTGTACCATCCCAAACGCCTGTTCATGAACGGGCTGTTCGGTACCATCGTGGACATCAACTCCTTTGACGGGACCACCCTGGTCACCACGGTCAAGGATTTCAGTAACCGGGAATTTTTCAAGGGTGTCACCCGGCCCCGGCTGAAAACCCCGGCCGTGATCGTGGATGCCATGTTCCAGACAGGCGGTCTCCTGGAATTTTTTACCACCAGCATTACGGTGCTCCCCTACAGAATCCGGCGCATCACCTTTTTCCAGACACCGGAGAAACACCGGGAGTATCTGTGCATCACCACCCGCACCGAGTCCGGGGATGAGACCAACACCTACCAGCTGAAGCTCACGGACAGACAGGGAAACCTGTTCATTGAAGTGGAGGACTTCCAGATGGTAAAACTCAACACCGTGGAGGAACCCTTCAGGGTAAGCCATATGGTTCACTATTAAAGCACCCTTCACATCGGGCAGTTCCCTCCTTTTGCTGCCGTTGACGTGAAGCTTTAAAGGCGGGCGTGGCCTCCATGCCCGCCTTTTTTCATTCCCCGCTCACCGCAAAACAAGTCTCCATTATTCCTTATCCACATCCCATGCCCATATGCCCGGCTGATATTCCCGGTTCTCTGGTTTACTGACAAGCCAATTCATTAATAAGTGAGCTTAACACTTGCAAACAGCATCTAAATACAGCCAATTTTATTCTATTAACTAATTAAAAATATATTTGCAACATACTGTTTTATATTATATAGAAATCAAAATAATGATATAGCTATCTTCTATTTATAGTGTATTTAATAGAGATTCGAATATTTGTTTTTACAACAATATCGATAACGGAATTACCCGAAATGACATTGATGTTCATCAGGCAGGAGGGATTTGATGACCAGGCTCATTCATGGGATTGCTATTGGAATTTTCTTTTGCATCCTGGGGTATTGCAGACCGCCAGTCTCCTTTGCCGCCACATATCAGT
>JAZDGN010000073.1:0-40411 GCA_043806875.1 Pseudomonadota bacterium | reverse complement strand
GATGTCTGCCCTTTTTTACCTTTCCGGAATCATGTTTTACCTCAAGGCAAAACATTCTGGGACAACCACAAAAAAAAAGCGGCTTTACGCACTGGCATGGGTTTCGTTTCTTCTGGCAATCGGGTCTAAAGAAAACGCTGTAACTTTTCCTCTTTCCATATTTCTTCTTGAAATCATTTTCTTTAAGCGCTCCCTGTCCCTTGGGAACAGGAGATTATGGATACGTTTCTCTGTCTGCATGATCGTACTTTCTGCGGTTGCAGCTGCTGTTTTATATACGTGGGGATTCTCTCTCCCAACCATGAAAACCTTATATGACAAACGTTCATTCACCATGCTTGAAAGAGCACTGACCCAGCCGAGGATTCTCTTACTCTACCTTTCCCTGATTTTTTATCCTGTTGCCAGCCGGTTTTCCATCGAACATGACTATGTGCTTTCAACCTCCCTCTTTAATCCAATTTCTACGGTTTCTGCAATAATTGCCATTGCTGCAATTATTTCAGCTGCCATGATCGTAAGAAAAAAGGCCCCATTGGTAAGCCTTGGCATCCTTTTTTTCTTTCTTGCTCAGATGGTGGAATCATCGATTCTGCCCCTTGAAATGATATTCGAGCACCGTAGCTATCTTCCGAGTCTGTTCCTATTTGCACCGGTTGTTTATGGGTTCAAGATCTTTCTTGATAAGCTGAGAGAAAAGCAGAGCGGCCTTCAATGGATTCTTGTCCTGTTGATCCCGGTGATTGTCTTTGGACTCAGCATAGGGACCTATGCCAGAAATACGGTATGGATTGATGAAAAAACACTCTGGGAGGATGCTTTGTCCAAAGCGCCGGACAGAGCAAGGCCTTACCACAATCTGGGATATGGCTACTATTTGAGGATAGGGGATATGGCAACACTGTACGACTTGAATAAAAAAGCCCTGTCCCTGAAAGATGATACGCCCTTGAACGCATCTCTTGTCTCCATAAACAATATGGCTTATGCGTGCAGGGAAACCTTCCAGTTTCCCGAGGCCATCGACCTTACGCAACAGCTGCTTAAGAACAAGACGGACAATCATCCAAAAACCTATTATAAACTTATCCAATTGTATGTTTTAAACAATGAATGGGAAAAGGCCCTGTCCACTTCAGAGTTTCTGGCAGGACTGCAACCGGGGAATATCGAATTTTTGAATATTTATGGTTTTGTTCTGGCCAAGCTGCAAAAATGGGAATCCGCGTTCAAGATTCTTCATAAATCGTTGAAGATCAATGCTGACAACAAGGACACCTTGTTTAACATGGGGATGGTTCTGTCACACATGGAGCGTTTTCAGACATCGAACCATTTTTTAAATAAAGCTGTTGCATCTTCTTCCGATGAAATTATTGCGTATCTTTACCTTGCACGGAATGCCTGTTTGTCAGCCAATCCAGACCATGCAGTTTCAGTAATAGATCAGATGCTGAAACACTTTCCACTGGGAAGAATTCTTACAGCTTTGAACACCGATTATAACAAGTCCATTTATCCGGCCATGGATACCAGCATGATAACGGCAGTACTTTCCAAAAGACTTTCAACAGACATAAGCCAATTGAAACATACTGTCGATGGTTCTGAGCATCATCCTGAGATTCAGCATTTTAAATGGGATTATAATAAGCGGGGGTCTTTATGAAATCTCTGCTTTCTGAGGCTTTTATCCGTCAAAAGTTCCTTGCATGGGATTTGAATAAAATTCTTGTAAAAAGCATCAGAATCAATAGAATCAACAATACCCGGTATTAAAATGGATTTACGACCTCAAAAAAAGGATTTAATGAAATTTTCCCATGTCTCTGTCCATTGAAACCATAACAGCCTTTTTTGAAAAACACCGTTACCTGCTTTCCTGGCTGAGACTGTTTTATCCGAAATCCAAGGGTATCCCCCTGGCCTATGTCCTTTATTTTTTCTTTTTCCAGAAAATCCTGCGGATCAACGGATCTGTACCCTGGCCCGTACACTTCACATCCCGGATTCTTTACCCAAAGAATATCACCCTCGGGAACCAGAGTGCTCCTGGTATGACAGGCTCCTGTTATATACAGGCAAGGAACAAAATAATAATCGGACACAATGTCAGATTCGGACCTGGCGTTGGGCTTATCAGTTCAAATCATTCCATTGACGATTATGATAAACATGTAAAGACCGATCCCATAACCATCGGCAACAACGTCTGGATAGGTATGAATGCGGTGATTCTGCCCGGGGTATCCATTGGGGATAACGTCGTTATCGGAGCCGGGTCCGTGGTGAGCCAGGATATACCGTCAAACACCATTGCCGCTGGAAATCCCTGCCGACCCATTAAAGAGAAGGGCGCCTATAAGGGCGAACAGTACGACACTTATTGAACCCCATGGACAAACAGTCTGAAAACACTCCAAAGAGAGGAATAATTAAGAAGGGGATCTCTATCCTTGCCGTTGCGGCAGTCGCAGGTTATACGGTCTGGCGTTGGGATCAACTGCTGCCGGCCCTTAAGCAGACAGATGGGTATTGGGTTTTATTAGGTATCTGCCTTTATTATATGAATTATTATTTCAGAGCCCGGCGTTTCGTTGCTTTGGCTCACAATGGAATTCGTCTTTTTCCCGAAGCCGTTCATGCCGCTTCCATTCATGGTATTGCTTCCTATCTCATGCCGGTGAGAAGCGGTGATCTTGCCCTTCCGTTCATACTGAAATCAAGTTGCAATCTATCCCTTTCCCAGGGCAGCAGTCTCCTGATAAAAGCACGGCTGCTTGATATATCGATCCTTGGGCTTTTCACTCTCTGGGCAGCCCTTTTGTCCTTTAAACGGTTTTCCTTCATGTTCAGCATCGTATGGCTTCTGACCGGCTTGGGTATGCTGCTGAGTTTTTTGATCATAAGTTTTTCGGGCAGGAAACTGGCTTCCTTGGTTTCCAGGTACTCTGACAAGATTTCACGTTTGTTCAGTATCGAAACAGCAACACCTGAAGAGATCCTGCTCAGCATTCTGATCTGGCTGTTTATCGGCCTGGGTTACTATTGCGTTGCCAGGGCAATCAGACTGAATATATCATATTCCGACATCTGGCTTCTCATTACCATCCAGCTTCCGCTCCAGCTCCTCCCGATCCAGGGGATAGCAAATGCAGGCAACCACGAAGCCGGTTGGGTAGCCGGGCTTGTGCTTTTGGGCTTTACCCCAGACAAGGCGCTCGATTATGCATTGATATCCCATGCTGTTTTCATTCTGTATGTTTTTGTCCTTGGGATCCCACTGGTATTAACCAAACAAAAATTCTGGGTCAAGCCGTTTAACTCTTTCACTAAAAAGCGACTAGGAGATTAGAGCCCATGTACAAAGGAAAGACCGTTTGCGTCGTAGTGCCCTGCTACAATGAGGAGACCCAGATTGAAAAGGTTATCAATACCATGCCGGAGTATGTGGATTCCATTGTCACGGTTGATGACCAGAGTAAAGACAGGACCGTTGATGTCATCAATCAATGCAGGCAGCATAACAAAAAACTTGTCCTGATCGAGCTTGAGACGAATCAGGGTGTCGGAGGCGCCATCGCCGCCGGTTATAAGTGGGCTAGAGATAATGACTATGATACAGCGGTTGTCATGGCAGGCGATGGTCAAATGAATCCGGATGATCTTCCGGGGCTTCTTGATCCGGTGGTACAGGATGTTGCCGACTATTCCAAAGGGAACCGGCTATTTACCGGTAAGGCATTTCAGAAGATTCCAAAAATAAGATACTTCGGCAACAGTTTTTTATCTTTGTTAACTAAAATTGCATCGGGTTACTGGAATATTGCTGACTCCCAGTCCGGCTACACGGTAATCAACAAACGGGCGCTCAAGTGTATTGACTGGGACATGATGTATAAACGTTACGGACAACCCAATGACATCCTTGTCCGGCTCAACGTCGAGAACTTCAGGGTGACTGATGTCCCAGTGGAACCGGTCTATAATATTGGGGAAAAATCCGGCATCAGGATACGAAAGGTCATCTTCACCATCAGCTGGCTGCTGCTGAAAATGTTTCTATGGCGGATGAAGGAAAAGTATGTGATCCGCGATTTTCATCCGTTGGTCTTCTTTTACATGCTTGGTATAGGTTTCGGCATAGCGACCGTACTGCTATTTAGCAGGGTGTTCATCCTGTGGTATCTAACCACCTATATTCCACGAACCAATGCACTTGCCGCCATGTTTTCCTTTATGAGTTTCAGTCAATTCACCTTGTTTGCCATGTGGTTTGATATGGAAGCCAATAGGAACATCAAAGTGGTGTATCAATCCACAAACACAGGTATCTATCCGGATGAAATTTCAGGGGTGTCCCATAAGTGACGACTGCGGTTAATGGGGAGCAATGATCTCAAGCTTTGTGATGGTCTGAAGGATGTAATCAATTTGCTCATCGGTCAGGTACGGGTGCATGGGAAGACTGAAGATGGTCCTGGAAGCGGTTTCCGATAATGGAAAATCTCCTGCCCTGTAGCAAAGGTAGGAAAAGGCTGTCTGGAGGTGCAATGGTTTCGGATAATAGATTGCTGTCGGCACTTGGGAATGCTTCAGAGACTCGAGGATCATCTCCCGGTCAGATGACCTGACCGAATACTGTGCCCAGACACTTTTCATGGCATCTGGCACTATGGGTACAGTAACATGATGTTTCAGGGAATCTGAATAGATGGCTGCGATCCGGTTTTTTTCAGCAGTCTCCTGTTCAAAAACAGGAAGTTTTTCAAGAAGTACTGCGGCCTGCAATGTGTCAAGACGGCTGTTCATTCCAATACGCAGGTTGTCATACTTATGGGGGCCCATGCCATGGACACGGATGGATCTGATCGTCTCAGCCAATGTGTCGTCAGAGGTGATAACTGCGCCACCGTCTCCGTAACATCCCAATGGTTTTGCAGGGAAAAAACTGGTGGCTGCAGCTTGACACCGGGTGCAGGCCGGCTTGCCCTTATACAGGCTTCCAAAGCTTTGGGCGGCATCTGCAAGGACAAACAACCCATATTTTTTTGCAATGGTCTCAATAATGTCATAATCAGCAGGAAGCCCGAATAAATCTACCGGTATGATGCAGCCTGGTATCAGTCTCTCTCCAATGGCCTGCACCGGCAGAGGATAGATGGAGGAATCATTGGACAGGACAGCCTGAATGGCAAGTTCAAGCTTATCGGAATTCAGGATATATGTGTCCGGATCGATGTCAACGAAAACAGGCGTTGCTCCAACCAGGGCAATCACTTCTGCCGTAGCAATAAAAGTGAATGGAGAAGTGAATACCGCATGATTTTTTCCGATTCCCATAGCCATCAATACCAGTAACAATGCATCGGTTCCATTGGCACAGGTTATCACATGCCTGGCACCAGAAAATCGCTCAAGTTCTTTTTCCAGTTCATCGATTTCAGGTCCCAGAATATACCGACCATGGGAGAGCACCTCAGAAAACCTTTGGTCAATGCCTTTCCGGATACGCTTCTGCTGGGCATCGAGGTCATTGAAACGGATCGGATTCATTTGTACTCCTGATATTGTTTTTTTCCGATTGCCATGATTGCCGGCAAGGGGGCATTTTCATCCAGGTCCAAACAGAAAAGTTTTCCGGATTTGTCTTCCATGTACCGGAGGCGACTTTCAGGGCATGTAAAGACTCCTGAATGATCTGGATGGATCAATCGGTGACCGTGTCTTGATATCCACCCGTTTTTTTTTGCAGGTACACCGGTCATGAGGCAATAGTCGGGAACATCACGGATAATCACGGCGCCTGCGGCTACAAATGCGTACCGTCCGATTGTCACACCGCAGACAATGGTGGCGTTGGCACCGATGGTGGCCCCTTTTTGAATCAAAGTGGTTTCATAGACACCCTGGCGCTTTATCTGGGACCTGGGGTTGCTGATATTGGTCAGCACACAGGACGGACCTAAAAAAACATCATCCTCTATAATGGTGCCTTCATAGACTGAAACGTTGTTCTGGATTTTAACATTGTTTCCGATAATTACTCCGCCTGAAATGCAGACGTTTTGGCCCAGGTTGCAGTTTTTTCCGAGCCTTGCACCTGAAAGGATGTGACAGAAATGCCATATCCTGGTGTTGGTTCCTATGGCGGCATCCTGGTCAACATAGGACGATTCATGGACAAAATAGTCAGGCAATGAACTCATTCTGTTATCAAATCCTGTTTAAGAAACGGGTGAAAACCAACCTGTTTTGATCTGTCAATTACTGATGATCGTATGTTAGAAACCAGTTCAATGGAAGGTCGCGCATCATCCACACCATATCCCTTTCCTTCAAGTATCTCCCGATATACCATGGTGTGCAGGTCGGAAAATCCGCCTGAAAATTCAATTTCATCACCGTCAACCGTTATGGAGCGGAAAGTGGAAACCCCTTTTTGAACGGCAGACCCAGGAAGATCCCGTCGGTCAACTGAAAGGAACCATCTTACAGAAGCGGTTTCAAGTTCAATATGTCCGGAAGCCTTGCTGGCATTTGAGAGATGAAGCGCAGAGGATTGAACTGCCCCGAAGATCCAGATCAGCATATCAAAAAAATGAATGCCTATATTGGTGGTGATTCCCCCGGATTTTTCCTGAACCCCTTTCCAGGAGTTGAAATACCAGTTCCCCCTTGACGTGATGTAAGTAAGAACTATTTCGTGCTTTTGGGCAATCGGTCTTTCTGCTATTGCCATCCTGAGTTTCTTGATTGCTGGATGGGACCTGAGTTGAAGAACAGTGAAGACATTTTTTCCTGTCTCCTGTTCCAACTCTTTAAGCGATTCCAGATTCCAGGGGTTGAGGACAAGCGGTTTTTCACAGATGGCATGGGCACCGATCCGTAAAGCGAACCGGATATGTGCATCGTGCAGGTAGTTGGGTGAGCAGATGCTGACATAATGAATCCGCTCATTGTTTGGCAGACGCCTGAGCTTTTCAGCATGCCGGTCAAATCGTTCAAATTCTGTAAAAAAAGCAGTTTCATACGAGAAACTGTCAAGAATACCGACTGAATCGTTCCTATCAAGTGCTGCAATCAGATTGTTTCCAGTCTCTTTTATCGCTTTCAGATGTTTGGGGGCAACATAACCACCCACGCCTATGACAGCAAAATTATATGTCCGTGATTGTTTTTCATCCATTTGCTTCCTGTTTTCCTTCAAACTACCAACAGAGTGATAAACCAATGAATAAGTACAATGCCGATTGAAAAGGAGATGTTTGTACTAAACATTGAATGTCTCAAGACTAATACCCGTGAGAACAGATTGTTCTCTGATCTCGGAATACACTATCTGATTTCAGAACACAGATCAACTGTCAACTAAAATTATGATGCCACTATCGGATGCTGTCTCATTTAAAACAAAATCACAGTCTCCTGATTTTGAAGACGGGGCGATGTTTGGCAAAGGCCTTTCAATAAAAAAGCTTTCATTTGTTATTGTAAGATGTCAAACTTTATTGTAGTCCGTGACAAAGTTTGGCACCTAAGGTCAAAAAACGTGTTGTTAACTGGAATCCTCATCCCCGGAATACTTATCGGACGGCCAGTTTGTTTACAAATGACAGCAATGTATCATTCTTGCATGGAAGAAAATGGAAAATAACATATAAGTGGGTAAGATTGCCATGAAATTATGGAAAAAAAAATTCCGGGGCCCCAACTTCAGAGGTTTTTCTTTTATTGAACTTATGGTTGTCGTTGGCATAGTTGGGATTATGGCTGTAATTGCCATTCCCTCCATGATTGATATGGTATCTCAGTTCAGACTGAACAGCATTACCAGGGATATGGTTTCCTGCTTCCAGGATGCAAGACTGAGGGCAATCAAAGAGAACGCAAACGCTGTTATTATCGCTGATCTTGCCAATGACAGGCTAACAGCTTTTTTGGATAACGGTCCCGGTGGGGCAGCTGGGAACTGGGCACTGGATTCAAGTGAAGCGGTTATTGCGATACTTGATATGCCTCTTGGTATTGATCTATATGTCTCAACTATTCCGTTCAATACGTTGGGATTTAATGGCCAGGGATTTCCTGCCACCGCTACCGGAAGCCTCCGTATCCGAACAGCAGGTATCAGATACCGGGAAATCAGTGTTAATGGCATCGGGAGCGTAAAAGTCAGGAAAAGCTTTGATGGCGTAAGCTGGAATTAGACCATGAAAAAATCTTATCTGCTCGAGTATGTACATCACAGGCAATGTCAATCAGGATTCACTTTGATTGAGCTTCTTATCGGGATTGTAATATCATCAATTGTTATGTCCGGCCTGTATCTGGTATTCGTCGGCCAGCAGAGCGCATTCAAGGGACAGGAGCAGATGATTGACATGCAGCAGAATCTGCGGTCTGGCATGTATTTCATGCTCAAGGAGATCCGGATGGCTGGATATGATCCCTATGGAACATCCGGTGCTGGAATCACTAATGCCGGTGATGGCAGTTACGGCAACCCGCTTCGGTTTACCCTGGTTTCAGATTCGGATTCGGATGACAATGACAACGATGGAACCATTGATGAAAAAGGTGAACTCAAAACCATTGAATACCAGCTTTTTGATGCTTACGGGACGGGAGCCATCAACATTGGCAGGAAAGAGGACAATGGAAATTACCTGGTCATATCTGAAAACATATCCCCGCCGGACAATATTGCTATTCCCCCCATACCCAAACTTTTTATCTACCTTGACAGGAATGGTATGGAAACGGCAATCCTTTCCGATATCAAGTCCATAGTGGTTTCAGTGACAGCAACACCCCCGCCGAATCGTGAAGATTATTCCAATAGCGCTACCCGGACTCTTACAAGTGCTGTCAAATGCAGAAACCTGTGAGTCTGAGAGACCCGGGCGAATCTGAGCCTTCCTGTTCAAACGGTCATCTCCATTTCCACCAAGGGCAGGGTAATCTGTCATGGCCCTTTTCTGGTTGTTGCAGCGTCTTTCAGTAATCCAAAAAGAAGAACTTCAAGCCCTTAGCGTTCCTGCCAGGAAATTACACCGGATTTCGTTTTTCCGGGGTTTATCTGTTCAACTACTTTTATTGCGCCGGTGCTGGTCTGAACAAAGGCCTTTGATCCCTCTTCTTCTCCCACATGAATGTTGGGTGTCACGGCAAGGCCCTGACCCAGCGAGACTTTTTTTATACTTTCAAGTTCACCCTCATCAGCCGTTGAATTGGAATTTGTATCATGAAGAATGCTCCCCATGACAGCCTTATAATAGGCTGATCCTGTCTTGTAATAAACACCGTACAGATTGCTCTCACCCTCAAAGGAACAGATATCTTCGGAAGGGATATACGTTGTGAATGTCAGAAGTTCACCAAGAAGCGTTGCCTGTCCGATGTTCCTTTCTCTTTGAGTCGCAAAATCCATGTACCAGCCGCCGGCTTTGTCGACTTCATCAATAAGGTCATCCCACGTTGCAACAGGGGAACCGGCAACAGTGACATTCTGAATCGATTTGTCATCGTATACGACAGCGTTTGATTCATTGATAAGTCCTGCTCTTGTCACACTGCCCCATGTCCATCCTGTAATGGATTCTCCATCATCAAAAACCCCATTGCTGTTGGTATCCGAAAATGAAAAGGGTTCTTTGATCCCGTAGTAGGACTGGGTATCAACAGTGGATGCATCTGCTCTGACAAAGAATCTTCCGGTCCCCCAGAACAACCAACGCATTCCAGAGGATTCAATCGCTGCCGTCAGTGCCGCAGTAACCGGTTGCCCATACAAGACAGAATCAAGATCCATAAGGGTACTGTCACCAACCCAATCTCCTGTGTCAGTGTTATTGTTGATGACAATTCTTCTGAGCTTGCCACCCCAGCCATTCACGTTGTCTCCGCTTACGGTGCCGAAATAGACAGCATCGGCGTTAAAGTCCAGATTGAAATCAACACTCACAGGATCGGAAACAAACGAATTTGGATCCAGGGACTGATAATAGTCGTGGGATGGTGACGTGGTTGGTGCGCTAACCAGCGTTCCTGTACTGTCAAGGATCTTGAGATTGCCATTCAGCACTAATTCCTTGAGATCCACAACATACAATTTTGCCGACTGGTGGCTCAGAGCTCCCGGGAGAGCATCGGAGTCGGTATTCCCGGCCGCGCTGCCTCCTGAAGAGGAAGGTCCTGAACCAAAGACAAGGTACCAGTCGTTCCCGTTGATACTTCCGTCTCCGGCAATATCCTTATCCTTCATGGGAATAACCGCAGGATAACAGGTGGTGTAACCCAAGCCTTCGAATCGTAATTCGGCAATAACTTCTGGAGCGGTTTCCGGGTCCGTTACATCCAGAATGAAAAAGGCGGATGACATGGTCCGGTCAACCCCTGAGTTGACTGTGTTTCCATCAGTTTTGTTCATATCCGCTGTAATCTGCCCGCCACCCAAACGCATTCCGGCTACAAGCAGCGTGCCCCAGTCTGGATCACTGTCCGTGTCATTGTAATGCGTTCCGTCAGGGAAAACCTTTGCATCAAAAACCTTAGGTTTTGCATCACAGAAATAGACATGGGGGTAATTTTTTTCAGTCAGCCAGTACAGATGTGGCAGCAGATTATAGGGAATATAGGCCCACAGTTCCGATCCCAATTCGTATTCCTTCTGGACAGTCAATTTTTTCTTGAAACTGGTGGTGGCAGGATCATAAAAGCCTGCATTAAAAGCATGAAACATGCCGTCATTACCACCAGCATAAATAACATGACGTCTGTCTTTATAATGTGAGGCAAATGCTGCATATGACGTATCCCTGTACAGGAGATGGTAATTTTCAGCCGGTCTTCCCACCTCAGTGGGGGTTGAGTATACAACATCTCCCATTCTCCAGGTTTCCATGGTTCCGTCATCGTCGTAATCCACCTTCCGTGATCTGAATTCGGGTATGTAGTAGGCAGGTGTCGTTGATGATGTAAATCCGCTCTGGTCAACGCCTCTGATATAATTAACAACCCTGTAACTCTGGTTGATGAGAAAATCTTGAAACTGGTTGGGGTCGCTCCTGAAAGTATTAATGGTGGTTGAGACACTGTTATAGGTTATGGACGGCTCATCTTCAAATGTGGAAAAAAGTGTCAGGTACGGAAAAATTTTGGCCGTATCTGTCAGATCGGCGGATGCTGGAGGAACCTCCGATACAAAATCAATCTGTTCATTTGGATCAGCGACCATATCATTGTCTTTATCGATAAAAGTAAAAACATATCGGTTGCTGGTTGCCTGATCATAGATCCTCTGGCTGCCAGCTTCTGAGTTGCTCATTTCATTTAGAAATGAAGATGACGACCATAAAAATTTGATGTCGTTGATGCCACCGGTGAACTCAGGCGTGTCGCTGTCAGTCAGAATGGAATCGCCCTCACTGTCCAGATACTTATATACCATTGTGCCATCAAATACGATGATCCTGTCAGTGTTGCCTAAACCGGGGTCAACATCGAGTTTTGCGTCACCATCTGTATCTTCCCGCATGTTGCCCTGGCTATCCACAAAAAGAGCATGGAGTTCGCCAACCCAGTTAACGGTGTTTCCAAGAGAATCTTTGAATTCAGGGTAGAACACTGCCTGATACACAGCCCCCTCACCGGAGCGGGTATGGGATATGACAGATGCTGCTGTACCTGATGCGCTTCTTCTTAAAATATCCGCAAAAGACCTGTTCAACTGTTCCTCAAGCATCAGAGGATTCTGCACATAAAAATAGGAATCAGGTATCCCATCACCATCCTTATCCCACTCATTCGGCAGGTCCGGAATCTGATTGTTGTTATAGTCGTCAAAACCGCCCCATTTGGCTGCATACCACAGAGGTGTCTTCAGCAGGGTCGCAGCTGATGATGAGCCGGGGTAGAATGTTCTTGTTGCAGTCAGAGGAAGTGCTGCTCCATCATTCCATGCCCCGCCGGGATTGACGGAAGGGGGGGTGTCCAGAAAATAATCCGGGTCCGATCCTGCAGCTGTATCAAAATCTCTGACCTCAAGGAAGGTTCCGTCATTGGTTGTGCCTGAAATGATGTAACCCATATGCTGAACGATACTACCTGCAGCATAGATGCAGTTCAATGAAATGGTTACCTTCTCGCCCTGATCAGGATCAGTAACGGGATTGCCGGCTGCATCAACCACCTGGTAAACGTATTCGACAATGGCATCCATGTCATGATCGGCGCCTTGTTCAACATCCTCATAATTGATTCTGAATTTTCCACGGGTGGGAGAGATATCCTCCACAAAAAAATCAACGATGGTATTGGTCGGCTGAAAATCTCCCTGGGAAGCTGAAATACTGCTGCCGGCAACCGATTTTGCAAAGGGGACCAGGGTGATTAATTTTGTTCCCACCGCTATTTCAATTCTGGGAAGCGGGGATGCGATCCCAACTGCATAAGTCTTGACCTTCTGGGAATGGCTGGCAGTGCTGTGAATGTCTGTATTATTGCCGTAGTAACCTACAGAAGCTGAATAATAACTTCCCTGTTTGGTAGGTTCTTCCGGACACAATCCTCTGACAGTGCCGAATCCGGGAATGGACTTCGGGGTGCAGGCACCATTATAAGTTCCTGATTCACCAATGAAATGGGTTCCCCCATCACCTTCTGCATAGGAAATTGTATCTGCCAGGGTTTTCACATTCAGTCCGCTGAGTGATGAAGAGACCGATCCGAAATCGCTCCCGGGCAGTTGATCGGAATCATAGGTGGGATTGATATCACTGAGAACCAGCATGAACGGTTTTGCACAATAGCTGAATCCATCAAGAACACCGTTACCGTTAATATCTTCTCCGGCATCCAGGGTCCCGTTCATATTCAAATCCTCGCTGTCAGTGTAGGGATCAAGCCAGTTGGGTTTGGGCAAACCGAGATCATTATCATTGTTGGACGTTGTACCATAGGTGAATTCAGAAGTTGCGCTTTTCAGTCCTGCAAAATACCGAAGGGATTCATACATCATTTCTGCAACCGGATTGCCCCACATGCGGCACTCCCCCTGACTGAGCGAACGCGTAGTTATCCAGCCGCAATTGGAATTGTAACTGTGGCTTCCATAATCGAAATTAACTATTCTGAATGTATCTATGGTCTTGATAATGCCTTGAACCGAGGTGTCCTTGTATAGGAATTCACCGGTGTTGGTATTTATTTCGTCACGAATGGAGCGGATGTTTTTTCTTAATACCCCTCCGGACAGATTGTTGGTGTAGGAGCCGGTGAGCAGTCCGAAATACATGCGATCGGCTTCACCGTATCGCTGCAGAATCCCGATGGGTTTATAAACGCCTGAAGGATACAGTTTTGAATTGGGCTCAACACCAACAATAACATCACAGACTTTAACCCTTACAATGTAATCGGTCAAAATGGCTGTTGCAGGTATGGGTTCTGTTGACTCCATCATTTCAACCTCTGCAATGGCAACACCATAAACGGCAGAACTTCTTTTTTCCAGGATTCTCAAACGATAATAGATATAATCCTGGGAAGGCTGGGTAGCACAGGTGAAGCTTTTTTTTTCCTGTCTGGTGCTGAACAGAATATCTGAACGGGTGTCCAGTTGAACCCATGTCAGGTTATCATTGGATGCTTCCAGTATCCAGGTTTTAGGATCGCGGGCCTCTGTTGAGCCGGACATGACACTGTAGCTGAGAATGGATTTGGCCGTGTTAAATTGGAAACCAAGGTAAACCGTATTCGAAGCAGGATCCCCTGTGGTTAGCCATTCTGTTGCGATGGTATCGTCAAATGCCTTTTGGGGTTCGTGGGGATCGGCGACGGTCATGTCTCCTTCTCCGATAAGCTCGATTTCCGTTATCTGAAGACACTGTTTGCCGCTACAGGTTCCGGTAGATTTTCTGCCGGTGATCACAAGTCTGTAATAGGTATAATTTTCGCCTGCTGCGGGTGGATTATCACAGTCAAACTCCTTTTTTGTTTTTCTGGCCGAGGGCAGGGCACCATCTTCAACCGTATCGATAACGATCCAGGCTACCCCGTCATTGCTGGCCTGAAGTGTCCATATTTTTGGGTCACGATATTCTTCATCATTTCCAGTTGTAATGGAATACCGGATCACCCGTTGTGGAGAATTGAATAGGAACTGTATCCAGACCGGGCAAAAGGCAGCATCCCCGCATCCCCAGGTGAGCCATTTTGTATTGATATTATCGTCAAATGCCTTTGGGTATTCTTCATTGGTTGGATTCCCATAGCCCACATCAGTTACTGTTCCAGCTGTTCCGCCGGTTGTCAGATCCCCTGCCGGCACCTGCACCGTTATGTCAGGGCCGATGCTGGCAAAGGGCGTTCCTGCACTGCCGCTTTCCGTTGCATCAAACGCCAGGCCTGAAGTGTTATTATCGGTTACAAGCCGTCTGCCTGTTCCATCATCCCCATAATCACCGGCAACGGGAACCTCTATGGCAACCCACTGCCATATTCTGAGGACACTGTTTTCCAATACCCTGAACAGTGGATTCCCATTGTCGGAAAGTGTTGTTGATACGAAAAGGTGGCGCGAGCCTCCCTTGGGAAGATCAAGGGGAGTATAGTCCTGAATATCATACCCGTCATGACGGACGCTGTGATACTCCTTTCCCCATGAATGGGCGTCCTGTGGAATGTATGAACGTTGGAGAACGGTTTCGGTGGCGGTATCCACAGACCTGAAACCACCGTACAAAACCTTTCTCATGCAGTCCATCCTGGACATGGTAAGATAATTGAGGAAATCACCGCTCCAGTAACTTCCCGGGGGTGATTTTTTATCTGTGGTTGTTCCTTTTGGTTCAAATCTTGAGTTGGCAGATGAATATTCATAATATTTGAAAGAATCAAAATAACCGTAATATTCAATGGCCGGATTGTATCCGACATCAAGGATCTGATCGCTGTTCAGGTCTGAGGCATC
The DNA here is from genome assembly GCA_043806875.1 of Pseudomonadota bacterium. Lineage (GTDB taxonomy): Bacteria > Desulfobacterota > Desulfobacteria > Desulfobacterales > Desulfobacteraceae > JAZDGN01. The sequence continues at coordinate 25,437 of JAZDGN010000073.1, read as the reverse complement.
GTTGTAAGCTTCGTAATAGAGTTTGTGATTTCTGCCCATTACAAGCATGACAAGGGGTGGAACGCCAGCTGTGACAAAAGGAGGGAGAGCCTGGTAGTCCAAAGAATTGGATGCAATTGAGGTCAGGGGAGAACAAAAAATAGAAAGGAGTGTTATCACCAACGTATACCATCCTGCATAAAGCAACGTCATTAACCTTCGCAGCATTGTCCCCTCCTTATTATAACAGAACAATTTGAACGATCTCTTTTTCCCAAACCTTGATCAATATCTTCTGCCCTGTGAAAATAGAAGAGACCGTATCGAGCTTTTCATCATAAGCACCATTATTGCGCCAGTAACGGTGGGTGATCCTGACTCCCGGTGGCAGCAAATAAGGTTTCCAATCCACCTCGATCATAATTTCGGTACCAACCGACCAAGGTGCCCGGGTAACGGCACCTTCGACCCATATAGCACGATTGACGGAAAAGGAACTGGAAGCTGAAGCCAACACCCCGATAACAATTGATATAACAAGTGCTTTTTTTCTTAAATTTATCATTTCAACCTCCATGACTTCTTGAAACAGAGCCGGATAGCTATGGGTCCAAAGCCACCCCATTTAACTGATCTAGAAATTACAATTGCCTTCATGTCCGATAATGTGTCTGTAGTTGATCATGATGTCTGACCGGCTGTTCTGTCTGCCCTGATGTCTGGAATGGACGTCATAAATTATTTCGGCTCCTCCCCAGGCAGAACCTTTTCCTTTTCCTTCATAGCCAGCTGCCATCTGGATGGCACTTCCCGTGGAAAGCTTTGTGTTTCCAAAGATGACGATGTTTGTATGGGGTTTGGTGTCGTCAGCCGGGAAATGCAGATCCCTTATGGCATCCGATGGATAATCGCCTGTGGGCTCATCCTCTTGATAGGCAAAGCTTTTTTTCTCTACAACAAGAGGTCCGATGGCAAGGGGTTGTGACTGAAATCCATCGGCACATGAAATGTTCTGTTCGATCATTTCCCGTCCGACTTCTGTTCCGCCGTCAGCGGCGTAAAATGCTTTTTTATTCAGCATGTCATTGGAAGCAATTTTAAGTTCGATGTTAGATGTGGTTGTTGCAGATATTCCGAGAATAGTCAGGACAACGAGCAGCAAAAGGGCCATGACAAGGGCCGAACCTTGTTCATTATATACGAATTTAAGTTGTACTGTATGTTGTATGGTCATAATTAAAAAGTAATTGCCTTGTAGTATTCTGCTGAAAAAGTCCTGGCCTTTCCATTGTCATCCCAATTGACGGCCATGGTTATTTTTTTCAGCTTAAGATTGGGGTCAGGGACATCAACAATCCAGCTTATTGCGTATTTCCCCTTGACAGTGTCGCCATTTACAAGTCCAGGATCATCAAAGGACAGGCTCATCAGAGCCTCTATCCTGTCGGTTGCCCCGGTTGCCCCTTCCGTAAATTCCCGGGCAGTGTCATTGCCTTTAATGGAGGATATTTGCATTTTGGTCAGACCAAGAATGCCGATCGAAAAAATGGCAAGACCGATCATAACTTCTATGAGTGTGAATCCGGATGATCTGGAATTGCATCTCAGCGGACGAAGAATCCAGGCCCGTTTTTTAGTAGCAATGTTTTTCATAACTTTTAATTCCTGCAGCAAATATCTTTTAATACCGTTCGAGCACCATTCTGAATGTCAGGAACGCTCTTGTTCTGCCAAACCCGATCAAGATTTGGGTTTATGTTGAACTGACTGGAACGATTTGAATCGAACCAACCTGTACATTCCAGATAGAATCCAAATCTTTTCATGCAAGAATAATACTATAGACGAAGTAGATAGCCAAGAGGTGCATGGATGAAGGAAGAAAAAAAAAGTATTGGCTAAACGAGCTTCAATATTAGTAGAATCTCCGATTTTTGTCAAAATAATTAACAAAGTTTGGCAGAAGCCTTTAGAATAAGAAGGTATGTCCAGCAATTGCCCTTGCCATGAATTTCTTCCAAACGGGTCTGCAGATTTGACATTTGCCGCAATTCGTTTTAGAACAAAGGCACATGACATGCTGTAACCTGAGATATTATCCCTTTCAAGGAGAAATCATGGAAAAGAAACTGATGGCCCGCGTTCTTGAGATGTTTTGCTTTACTCTCCTTGCCCTGACGGCAGCAGGCTGCATGGGCTCCACCGCTTCCAAAACAATGGAAGGTACATCTTCTCCGGCTGCCAAAGAAACCACCGCCATCTATTACGAGTTTGAAGATGTGCTTGTTCCCAAGGATCTGGCCATTGTGGAGAACTCCACGGTGGTGGTCAGTACACCGGGCTACACTTCCGGAATTCTGACCCTGAGGGGACGAGTTGACAAAAATTCCCTGTTTCATTTTTTCAACACCAACATGCTCAAAGACAATTGGAATATGGTCAGCCAGATCAAATCCCCGGCATCCATGATCATGATTTTTCAGAAACAGTCACGCTGGGCCGTTATTACCATCCGGGAAAAAGCCTACTTCACCTATGTGGAAATCGGTGTCGCGCCAACCGTTCCAAGTCCTTCAGGTGTTTCAGCGTCCAGACTCTTCAACTGATACGGATAATAGATTATGTGTTTAGAAAATAAAACCATCCTGCTTGGCGTCTGCGGAGGTATTGCCGCGTACAAAGCTGTTGAGCTGGTAAGGTTGATGCGCAAGGCCGGTGCCCGGGTGCGGGTTGTCATGACACGGTCCGCACTGGAATTTGTGGGTGAGACAACCTTCCGGGTCCTGTCGGAGAACGACGTGTGCACCGGGCTCTTCAACACCAATGAGTCATCGGTCCGACATATCGAGTGGGCTACCGAAGCCGATGCCGTGGTCATTGCCCCTGCCACAGCCAACATGGTTGCAAAACTGGCCAACGGCATTGCCGACGATGCCCTGTCAACCATTATGCTGGCAGTCAGAGCCCCGGTTCTGGTCTGTCCGTCCATGAATACCAACATGTATGACAGCCGTGCCGTTCAGAGGAACCTTGACGTTCTGGAGTCCGACGGCATGGTCATCCTGGAGCCCGGTTCCGGGGAGCTGGCCTGCAAGACAACCGGGACCGGACGCCTGCCTGAACCCTGGCATATCCTGGACCGGCTCAAACGCCTCCTGACCCCCAAAGACCTTTCCGGGAAAACTGTTCTTGTAACTGCAGGCCCCACCCGGGAGGCCCTTGACCCGGTGCGGTATATCAGCAACCATTCCTCGGGCAAGATGGGTTACGCCGTTGCCGAGGCAGCAGAAAAGAGGGGAGGGCGCGTGCTCCTGGTCTCAGGCCCCGTAAACCTGCCGGCACCCCTGGGAACCGAGCTGATACCGGTGGACTCGGCCAGGCAGATGGCCGACGCGGTGCTGGGCAACATGGACCGTGCCGATATTATCGTCAAGGTTGCCGCGGTTGCCGATTACCGTCCCCTGGATACCAGCGACCATAAGATCAAGAAGGATCAGGGCAGGGGGCTGACCCTTGAGCTGACGGAAAATCCCGATATCCTCAAGGCAGTGGGGCAGCGGAAAAAAAACCAGTTCCTGGTTGGATTTGCTGCCGAGACCCGGGATCTTGAAACCTATGCCCTGGGCAAAATGAAAAAAAAGAATCTGGATATCATAGTGGGCAACATCGTCGGAGTACCTGGATCCGGGTTCGGCGCAGACCAGAACAAGGTCAAGCTGTTTTTCCGGGATGGTACCAGCGAAGATGTGCCATCCATGGATAAGCTGGCCGTGGCCCATCATCTCCTTAACAGGATTATGGAAAGGCTTGGCAAACAATAGATGGCTGCTGATGCTCTTGATCTTATTGCCGATATACGCCAGTACCTGACCTATTGCAGGGATATGGGAATCGATTCCATTGACCTGAAACCGGAAACCAGGGAAAAAATGATCCGGTGGACGACCCAGCCAGAGGATTTACACGACATCCCCAGGAATATTCCCGGGCCAGGCCGCCCAGGTAACGGCTGGTTCCTGGCCCAGGGCAATCCGTCCGCCCACCTTGTTTTTGTGTGCGGCACAGGATCAACTGTCCAGGACGGTGAAGTCAGCCTGTATGCCACATCTGCCGGAGACCTGTTCAAAAACATTCTCAAGGCCATGAACCTGACGCCTGACGATATCCTTCTATTGTCGTTCCGGTATCCCGGGAGGGATCAGGGCCGTGCCTGGACACAGGTTATCCGTCGGCGGATCCAACGGGTGAAGCCCATCTGCATCTGCACTCTGGGGGAAGCGGCTGCCCAGGTTCTCCTTGAAACCAACACCCCGGTTTCAGGGTTAAGGGGACGGTTTCATGAGTGGCAGGGCATACCGGTCATGGCCACCCTCCATCCCTTTGACCTGATCAATGATCCGCTTATGAAGCGGGACCTTTGGGAAGATGTCAAACAGATCATGGGCCGGTTGGAAAAGGCGGGACAGTGATATGCTGGTCGATCTGTTCATACAATCCCTGACTGCTGAAAAAGGGTATTCGGTTCACACCTGCCGGGCCTATAATCGCGATCTGATTGATTTCATAGCATTCTGCGGCAAAAAGGACCCTGATTTCTTGCATGAAGGTGAAAACGGGGAGGCTATCTTACGTGTGAACCCGGAATTGTTCTTTCTGGCCATCCGCGAGGACGGGAAGAATCTTGTCAGGGAGTTTCTGATCAGCCTGACAAAACAGGGCCTGAACAGGAAGTCTATTGCCCGGAAGTTGTCTGCCATTAAAACTTTTTTCAATTACCTGATCCGGTCAGGAAGTATTGATACCAATCCTGCCGACCAGGTAACGCCACCAAAGCTGCCCAAGCGGATCCCCGCGTTTCTCACCGTGGATGAGATGTTCAGGCTCCTGGACTCCATCACCGGAGACCGCCTGGCCGATAAACGGAATGCTGCCATTTTTGAAACCTTTTATTCTACAGGGCTCCGGGTTTCTGAGCTGGCCGGACTGGATTATAAGGAGGTGGATTTTTCCAGGCAGCGGGTGTCTGTCACGGGCAAGGGGTCCAAACAGCGTATTGTTCCCATTGGTCTCCGGGCCCTCCAGGCGATCCAGGCCTATCGTGATGCCCTTGAAGTCCATGACGGTCCCATGTTCCTGAACAGGAGCCGGACCCGGCTGACGGATCGTTCCATCCGGCGAATCCTGGATGGGATCGTTACCCGATGTGGCCTTAATATTCCGGTTTCACCCCATACCCTGCGTCATACCTTTGCAACCCACATGCTGGACTCCGGGGCGGATTTAAGGGGTATCCAGGAAATGCTGGGCCATGTCAGCCTGTCCACAACCCAGGTTTATACCCATGTAACCATGGACCGGCTCATGGAGATGTATGACAAAGCCCATCCCAGAAAATAATCTAAAGGAAAAAAGGTGATATATGGACCATCAATTTCATGGTACAACCATTCTTGCCATCAGGCATAAAGGAAAGGTCGTTGTTGCTGGTGACGGCCAGGTGACCCTGGGGACAACCATAACAAAACATAAGGCCAGGAAAGTGCGTCGGATTTACAACAACAAAATTATTACAGGCTTTGCCGGTGCAACCGCCGACGCTCTTACCCTGGCGGAAAAGCTTGAACAGAAACTGGAGCACCACAACGGGAACCTGACCCGCAGCGTTGTTGAGCTTGCCAGGGACTGGCGCACGGACAGGTACCTGAGAAAGCTTGAAGCCATGATGATAGCTGCAGATGAAACCAACACCTATCTCATATCCGGGAACGGGGATGTGATAGAACCTGACGAGGGTGTTATCAGTATAGGGTCCGGGAGTCAGGCTGCCCATGCCGCTGCGGCAGCATTGATGAAGCACTCCCAGCTTGACCCCAGAACCATTGTCCAGGAGGCCATGGCCATTACGGCAACCCTGTGCATCTATACCAATAGTCATATAACCATAGAAGAGATCTGATCATGAGCAGTTTAAAACCCAGAGAGATCGTGCGGGAACTGGACAAATACATTGTCGGACAGAACCGGGCCAAGAAATCAGTTGCCATTGCCCTGAGAAACCGTTGGCGAAGGCAGCAGGTTCCCGATGACCTCAAAGACGAGATCGCCCCCAAGAATATCATCCTCATAGGACCCACCGGGGTGGGAAAGACGGAAATCGCCCGGCGTCTTGCAAAGTTTACCGATTCTCCCTTTTACAAGGTCGAGGCCTCCAAATTCACGGAGATCGGGTATGTGGGCCGGGATGTGGAATCCATGGTCAGGGATCTGGTTGAACTGACCGTCAATCAGCTCAAATCCCGTCAGCAGGAAGCCGTGCAGGACAAGGCATCACAGATTGCCGAGGAGAGAATGCTGGATCTTCTCTTGCCCCAGTCCCCCCAGGCTTCCTCCAACGATCCCCATGAAACGGTTCTGGAAACCCAGTCCCAGACCCGCGAAAAACTCCGGGCCATGTTGCGCCTGGGGAAACTTGACGAACGATATGTGGATATGGATGTGGCTGAGAGGTCCATGCCCATAGTTGAAATTTTTTCCAACACCGGCATGGAGGAGATGGGCATCAATATGAAGGATATGCTGGGAAGCCTTCTCCCCAAAAACACAAAACGCAGGAAAGTCAAGGTTGTTGAAGCGCTGAAGCTGCTTGTTCAGGAAGAGGCTTCCCACCTGGTGGATATGGATCAGGTGGTCCAGGAAGCCATAGCCCTGGTCGAGCAATCAGGCATTATTTTCCTTGATGAGATTGACAAGATCGTCGGGAAGGGGGACAACCACGGACCCGAGGTCTCCAAGGAAGGTGTTCAGCGGGACCTGCTACCCATTGTTGAGGGAAGCGCGGTTCCCACAAAATACGGGACAGTCAAGACCGACCATATCCTGTTCATTGCATCAGGCGCGTTCCACACCTCCCGGCCCTCGGACCTGATACCCGAACTCCAGGGACGCTTCCCCATCCGGGTAGAGCTGGACTCCCTGGGAAAGGATGAGTTCGTCCGTATTCTCACCGAACCCAAGAATGCGCTCATCCTCCAGTACATTGCCCTGCTCAGGACCGAGAATATCCACCTGGCTTTCACAGACGATGCCGTCAAACGGATTGCTTCCATTGCCGTGGATGTGAATGAAAAAACAGAGAACATCGGGGCACGGCGCCTTCACACCCTGCTTGAAAAGGTATTGGAGGATGTCCTGTACGGCGCCCCTGATCTGGATGAAAAAAACGTAACCGTGGATGAGGCGTTTGTAGACAGCCAACTCATGGACATTGTAAAGGACGATGATTTAAGCAGGTACATACTATGACAATGAATGTTGCAGACATACTGATAGAGGCCCTTCCCTATATCCGGGAATTTTCCGGAAAGACCATCGTGGTCAAATACGGCGGCCACGCCATGGTGGATGAAAATCTGAAAGAGGATTTTGCCAAGGATATCATTCTGTTGAAGTACATCGGGCTGAATCCGGTTATCGTCCATGGCGGAGGGCCCCAGATCAACAAGGTCCTGGAAGCCATGGGCATAACGTCCCGGTTTGTCAGGGGCATGCGTTATACGGACGGGGCCACCATGGACGTTGTGGAGATGGTCCTGGGCGGCAAGGTCAACAAGGAGATCGTGGCCCGCCTCAACCGTCTGGGCGGCAAAGCCGTGGGGCTTACCGGTAAGGACGGGGGCTTGATCACGGCTGAAAAAATGACTATTTACAATTACACCGAAGCAGACAAACCGCCGGAGATTATTGATCCAGGAATGGTGGGAACCGTATCGCTCATCAACCCGGACATTATCCATACCCTTGTATCCAGAGGATTTATCCCGGTCATTGCACCTGTAGGCGTGGGTGCCCAGTCAGAGACTTACAACATCAATGCTGACCTTGTGGCTTCCAAGGTGGCGGCTGCGCTCAAGGCAGAACGGCTTATCCTTCTCACTGATGTGGATGGCCTCCTGGGACCGGATGGCACACTGATTTCTTCTGTGGATGCGGCCACCACTACTGCCATGATCCGGCGCCAGGAGATCAAGGGCGGCATGATCCCCAAAATGGAATGCGCCATTGACGCCCTGGCCGCAGGCGTTGAAAAGGCACACATCATCAACGGGAAACGGTCCCATGCATTGCTTCTGGAACTGTTTACCGACTCCGGTATCGGAACCCAGGTGTTTTTGACTGATAAACAATAGAGGAGCGTGTATCCATGACAACCATTGAAACTACAGACGCCCATATTTTCAATACCTATGCCAGGATTCCCGTGGTTTTTGTCAAGGGCCGGGGAGCAACTCTCTGGGATGACCAGGGAAGGCAATATACTGATTTCCTGGCAGGGATTGCGGTCTGCAGCCTTGGCCACGCCCATCCCGGACTGGCAGAGGTGATGGCAGACCAGGCCAGAACCCTGGTCCATGTTTCCAACCTCTACTACACCCAGCCCCAGGCGGAACTGGCCAGGAAACTGGTTCAGCTCAGTTTTGCGGACAAGGTTTTTTTCTGCAACTCCGGAGCTGAAGCAAACGAGGCAGCCCTCAAGCTCGCCCGCAGGTATTTCAAGGAAAAGGGAGAGCCGGACCGGTTCACGGTGGTTGCCATGGACAAGTCTTTCCACGGACGCACCATGGCCACGCTTTCCGCCACGGGCCAGGAGAAAATCCAGAAAGGTTTTGCACCGCTCATGGAAAAGTTCATCCATGTTCCGTTCAATGATTTCAAGGGCCTTGAAAATGCCGTTGATCCCCATGTCTGCGCCGTGATGATGGAACCCATCCAGGGGGAGGGCGGGGTGATACCTGCGGACCCCGGCTACCTGAAAGCAGTCAGGGACCTGTGCAATGACAGGGGTATCCTTCTGATATTTGACGAGGTCCAGACCGGCATGGGCCGGTGCGGCACCTTGTTTGCCTGCCAGCAGTACGGAATCTCACCGGACATCATGACCCTGGCCAAGGCCCTGGGCAACGGGCTGCCCATCGGCGCCATGCTGGCAACCCAGGAGGTTGCCAAAGGATTTTCTACCGGATCCCATGGATCAACCTTTGGCGGAACGCCCCTTGTGACCCGGGTTGCCGGGGAAGTGGTCTCCCTGATCTCCGACCCGGCGTTTTTAAAGGAGATCCGTGAAAAAGGGGAGTATTTCAGGGAAGGCTTAAGCCGCCTGAAGCCCGGCCACCCATGCATTAAAGAAGTAAGGGGTAAAGGACTTCTCATCGGTATGGAACTGACTGTCGAGGCCGGTCCTCTGGTCGAACAATGTATGAAAAAAGGCTTTATTATTAATGCAATTCAGGGTAATATTCTCAGATTTGCCCCTCCCCTTGTCGTGACTCGGGAGGAGATTGATGCACTTATTACCGCTTTAGACAGCGTGCTGGACTAGGAGATCACCATTGAAGAAAGACCTGCTTTCCCTTCTTGATCTTGAAAAAGAAGATTTCACCCATCTGTTTGACCGTGCCCTTCAACTCAAGAAACGATATAAACAGGGTATATTTGACAGGCCCCTCCTGGGCAAATCCCTGGGGCTTATTTTTGATAAAAAGTCCACCCGAACCAGGGTTGCCTTTGAAACCGCCATGATCCAGCTTGGCGGAACACCCATCTACATGAGCACCCAGGATACTCAGATCTCCAGAAATGAGCCTGCCAAGGATACTGCCCGGGTTCTTTCCCGGTATATTGATGCCCTGGCCATGCGGACCTTTGATCACAACCTTGTGGTGGAATTTGCCAACGCTTCCACCATTCCGGTCATCAACGCCCTGACTGACTCCTTTCATCCCTGCCAGATCCTGAGCGACATGATGACGGTCATTGAAAAAAAAGGCGGATACCAGGGGCTCAAGATCGTGTGGGTGGGGGACGGCAACAATGTGGCCAACTCATGGATCAATGCGGCTACCGTTCTGGGTTTTGACCTGACCGTGGCAACTCCCCATGGGTACGGCATTTCAGATACTGTCAGGCAGGATGCCGAAACCAGGGGGGGCAAGACCATAACCTATACCAACGATCCTGTGAAGGCCGTCGCAGGCGCGGATGTGATTTATACCGATGTGTGGGCCAGCATGGGCCAGGAAGAGGAGCAGCAGCTCCGCATAAAGGCGTTCCAGGGTTTCCAGGTTAACCGGGACCTGGTAAAAAGGGCAAAAGATGATGTTCTGATCCTGCACTGCCTTCCCGCCCACCGGGGAGAAGAGATTTCCGAAGAGATCCTGGAAGCGCCTGACGGTGCCTTCTGGGACCAGGCGGAAAACAAGCGCCACATGCACAAGGCGATCCTGGAATCGTTGATTCTTGCCAATTCAAACCAAGGAGACAGCAATAATGGCTGATATAAAAAAAGTTGTGCTTGCCTATTCCGGAGGACTGGACACCTCGGTCATCCTGAAATGGCTCATCGAAACCTATAAATGTGATGTGGTTACTCTGACTGCAGATCTCGGCCAGGAAGAGGAATTGGACGGTCTTGAAGCAAAAGCCCTGAAAACCGGTGCCGTAAAAGCCTATGTTGAGGACTTAAGGGAAGAGTTTGTCCGGGATTTTGTGTTCCCGGCTTTTCGGGCCAATGCCATTTATGAGGGGCAGTACCTTTTGGGAACTTCCATTGCAAGGCCCCTGATAGCCAAACGGCAGATCGAGATCGCCCATGCCGAAGGCGCCGATGCCGTCAGCCACGGGGCAACCGGCAAGGGTAATGACCAGGTCCGGTTCGAACTGAGTTACCTTGCCATGGACCCGGGCATAAAGATCATAGCTCCGTGGCGGGAGTGGGATCTTACCTCCCGTACACGGCTCATGGCCTTTGCCAAAGAACACGGCATAAAGGTTCCCCAGACCCCGGACAAGCCCTACAGCACGGACCGGAACATGCTGCACATCAGTTACGAAGGCGGGGTCCTGGAAAATCCCTGGAACCCGGCCACGGACGACATGTACACCATGTCCGTCAAACCCGAACTGGCACCGGATACACCGGAAATTTTGGATTTTACCTTTGCCAGCGGCAACCCCATTGCGGTCAACGGCACGCCCATGAGTCCTGCGGTCCTGCTTAAAACCTTAAACACCATTGCGGGAAAACATGGTATCGGACGGATTGATCTGGTTGAAAACCGTTTTGTCGGCATGAAATCCAGGGGAGTGTATGAGACCCCTGGCGGTACGGTGCTCAGGCTGGCACACATGGCTATGGAATCCATTACGCTTGACCGGGAAGTGGCCCATCTCCGCGACTCCCTGATCCCCAGATACGCAGAATTGATCTACAATGGATTCTGGTTCTCTCCTGAAATGGAACTTCTCCAGGGGATGATAGACCAGACCCAGAAACGGGTTTCCGGACGCGTACGCCTCAAACTTTACAAGGGCAACGCTTATGTGCTTGGCCGTGAATCCGACCAGAGCCTGTACGACGAATCCTTTGCCACCTTTGAAGATGAAAATGTCTATTCCCAGAAGGATGCCGAAGGATTTATCCGTCTCAACGCCCTGAGACTCAGGATCCGGAAGCTCGCAGAACTCAGAAAAGGACGGTAACATGGCAAACAAACCCTGGGACGGACGGTTCACCCTTTCCACAGACACCATGGTGGAGCGGTTCACATCCTCCATTGATGTGGACAGGGAACTCTACGCCTACGATATCCAGGGCAGCATTGCCCACGTGACCATGCTTGCCCGGCAGGGCATTGTTACCGATGATGAGGCAAAGGCACTGGCAGCAGGCCTCATACGTGTGAAGCAGAGCATTGAATCCCAAGATTTCGAGTACTCAGATGCCCTGGAAGACATTCACATGCACATCGAGAGCGCCCTGGAAAAGGAAGTCGGACCCCTGGCCCGGAAGCTCCATACAGGCAGGAGCCGCAACGACCAGATCGCCCTGGACGTGCGCCTCTACCTCAAGGCCGAAACCCAGGCGATCATCAAAGCTCTGACCACACTGCTGACGGTGCTTGCCAAAACAGCCCATGATCACCTTGACGTTGTCATGCCGGGATACACCCATTTGCAGCGGGCCCAACCGGTTTTGTTTTCCCATCATCTCATGGCGTATCACGAGATGTTCTTACGGGACAGGCAGCGTTTCCAGGACTGTCTTAAGCGCATTGACGTCATGCCCCTGGGATCGGCTGCCCTGGCCGGGACCACCTATCCCCTGGACCGCCAGTACACCACTGAACTCCTGGGTTTCCAGAGACCGTCGGATAACAGTATGGATTCCGTTGCAGACCGGGATTTTATCATGGAATTTATCGCCCATGCTTCCATCTGCATGGTCCACCTTTCCAGGATATCCGAGGAATTTGTCCTCTGGTCCACATCGGAGTTCGCATTCATAACCATCTCCGATGCCTTTACCACGGGATCCAGCATCATGCCCCAGAAAAAAAACCCGGACGTGGCCGAACTGGTCCGGGGCAAGACCGGCAGGGTAGTGGGCAATCTCATGGCCATCATCACCCTCATGAAGTCCCTTCCCCTGGCATACAACCGGGACATGCAGGAGGATAAGGAGCCATTGTTTGACACGGTCAAGACCCTGAAGGCCTGTCTCGATATCTATGCCGCCATGATGGGCCAGATCACGGTTCATCGGCAGACCATGGCCGCAGCCTGCCAAAAGGGATTTCTAAATGCCACGGATCTTGCAGATTACCTGACGGTCCGGGGCATGCCATTCCGTGAAGCCCATTCCGTGTCAGGCAAGGCAGTGGCCCATGCCTTGAAAGCCGGGAAGGAGCTCCAGGATTTATCCCTGGACGAGTTCAAGGGCTTTTCCGCCCTTATCCAGGAAGACGTTTACCATTTTCTTTCTGTCAATTCCATGATTTCACGGAGGATTACCCATGGCGGTACCGGTTTTGACAATGTCAGGAAGGCTGTTCACAAAGCCGGAGGATCGGATGCACAGAAATAGACTGCGCTTCACCGGTACTCTGCTTGTCATGGCGTCGTTGGCCCTGATCCTTGTTTCCGGGTGCGGGAAAAAAGCGCCCCCGCTTCCTGCTCTCAGATCCATTCCCGGAGCGCCCTCCATGCTTAAGGCAGACTTTGTCCAGGATAGGATAACGCTCCAATGGCAGCCGCCTCCAAAGACAGATAACGCGGTTCCCCTTGCCGGCTATGAGGTTTCCTCAGCTGTCCGCAGCCTTACCGATCCCTGCCAGGGCTGCCCATTGATATTCAGACCCGTTGGAACCACTGCCCCGGATACTTGCACTTTTGTCTTTCAGGGAACCCGGGGTAACCGGTACTTCTTCAGGGTCATAGCTGTTGCAGCTTCCCGTGGGATGAGCGACAGCTCCAATGCCGTGAGCGTTGAACTTCCATGACAGAGAAACCGGCAAGGGTCTATATCGCCGTAGGCTCCAACATGGGCAGCAGTTATGACAACTGCATCCAGGGAATTGATCGGCTTAACGGTCTGGATGGGACACGGGTGGTTCAACGCTCAAAGTTTTACAGGACCGCTCCCATGGACTACCTGGACCAGGATTGGTTCATAAATGGCGCTGTTGAAATTGAAACAACCCTGGAACCCCTGGAACTGATCCGGGGCCTTAAAATGCTTGAAAGATCCATGGGGCAGTTTGAAAAGAGTGTTCGGTTCGGTCCCAGGGTCATCGATCTGGATATTCTGCTCTTTGAAGACCGGGTAATTGACACCCGGGATCTCATAATCCCCCACCCGCGGATGCAAAACCGCAGTTTTGTATTGAAACCCCTGTGTGACATAGGGGCTGACGTGCGCCACCCTGTTCTCGGGTTGACGATAAGGCAGCTCATGGAGCACATTGAAAACGATCCAGACCAGACGGTTCTGGAATATTCCCCAGGAGGACCCAATTGAAGTTTTTTATCGATACCGCCAATATCAACGAAATCAAGGATGCCAACAGCCTCGGTATGGTGGATGGCGTGACAACCAATCCATCTCTCATCGCCAAGGAAAAGGGTGAATTCAAGGACATCATCCGTGAAATATGTTCCATTGTGGACGGTCCGGTAAGTGCGGAGGTCATCAGTCTGGATTATGATGGTATGGTCAGGGAGGCCAGGGAACTGGCAAAAATTCACGAGAATATCGTTGTCAAAATTCCCATGACCCTGGAAGGTCTCAAGGCAGTCAAGACCTTGACCTCCGAATCCATCAAAACCAATGTGACCCTGATCTTTTCTCCACTCCAGGCCCTTATGGCAGCCAAAGCAGGTGCCACCTATGCCAGTCCCTTTGTGGGCCGCCTCGATGACCTGGCCCAGGACGGGATGCGGCTCATCGAAGAGATCGTTGAAATCTATTCCAATTACATGTTTGATACCCAGGTGATTGTTGCCAGCATCCGCAACCCGGTACACGTTCTGAATTCAGCACTTATAGGGGCTGATATAGCCACCATCCCCTACAAGGTGCTGCGCTCCCTGGCCTCCCATCCCATGACCGACAAGGGCATCGATGCCTTTATGTCAGACTGGAAGAAAAAAGGGACCAAGTAGCCGGCAACCACTGACCTGGGGCGGGTCCAAGGGGGGCAGAAAACTGCCTGTTTTCTGATTTTGGTGTTGACAAACAGGGCTCATGATTATATAAAGCCTCTTGTTTCAAGTGAGCGGGAATAACTCAGTGGTAGAGTGCGACCTTGCCAAGGTCGAAGTCGCGGGTTCAAATCCCGTTTCCCGCTCCACCCATAAGGCGGCTTGGCCAAGTGGTAAGGCGACGGCCTGCAAAGCCGTTATTCTCCGGTTCAAATCCGGAAGCCGCCTCCAAAATAAAAACAAGGACTTAGGATGAAAATCCGGGTCCTTTTTTTATTGCCAAAATTTTCATTTCACCCCCTATTTCACCCCCTCAGCAGGTAAATCAATAAAAAACTACCACGGCTATGAGGCGCCTTCCGGTCAATGGACCCCTGTGGCTATCTCCTCGCCTTCCTGTATAGGCACACCGCCGGACTCATCCCCTGGGTGGCCCACCAAAGGGAAGGATCTTCTGCACTGTCTGACGGGTATGCCTGGTAACTGATCGGGGCATAGGTCTGGTTTTCCGGCAATGGTATAATGTGGACTGGTGTGGCCTAATGCCGAGGCCATGCTGTCCATGGGGAGAAAATCATGGCCAGGAAATGGTGTCGGATGACACGACGGCCTTAGGGTTTTGTTCACCAGATCGGGTTAGCATAGGGGATGCTGACAGCACCCCCTATGTTCAACATAGAATGTCAATGCCTGGGTCCATCATCCTGGAGGGCTTTAGCCTGGCTATGGGTATCATGCCGGGTTATGCTCTATGGTTGCCACCATGGTGAGAATTTGGCTGGCCTGAGCGATGGAGCCCGGCTCCGGAGAACTGGTGTTCCCGGGGCGGGGATACCATACAGAGTGGTATGTTTTCGGTTAAGAATATAAATTGTATGCTTAATATTTTTAAAAAATCGGAACGTTACGATTAGGGATACTATTGTTGAGTTTCGTTGTCATTATTTGCTTGTGTTGAATATTATCGCTTCTCAATCGACTTGTACGCCTGATTAAAGTCACCTGTATACAGAGCTCTTGGTCTGAAAATTCTATTATTTTCAATATATTCTAAAACGCGCGCTGTCCATCCGGCTACACGGCTAGCTGCAAAGAGCGGAGTGAATAGTTCGTCATTGATACCCAGGCAGGTGTAAATAATTCCAGAGTAAAAGTCGACATTAGGGAAAAGCTTTTTTTCTTTGCCCATGGACGTCATCACTGTTTTTTCGAGTGCTTGAGCAACTTGGTACAGGTGGGTGAATTCCGGTTTTTCTTTGACCAGCAGATTTGCCAGCGGGCTTAATACTCGGGCTCTCGGGTCGTAAACTTTATACACGCGATGTCCAAAGCCGCTGATTCTCTTTTTTTGGGAGAGTCTTTTTTCCACCCATGGTTCGACGTTTTCAACGGTCCCTATCTCTCTTAACATATTGATAACCGCTTCGTTTGCGCCCCCGTGTAAAGCACCGCTCAACGCAGCAATGCCGGATCCAACTGCAAAATAGATATCCGCGAGTGTTGAAGCGACCACCATTGTAGAAAATGTACTTGCATTCATACCATGATCAGCATGCAGGATCAGTGAAATATCCATCATTTTTTCTTCAACAAGAGAGGGCTCTTTTCCAGTTAGCATATAGAGCAGGTTGCCTGCAAAGCTTAAGTCCGATCTGGGTTCCAACGGCATACACCTGTTATGAATCCTTGCAACAGCTCCGATAATTGTCGAGACGCCTGCAATAAGCTGACAACAGGACTCCAGTGCTGTTTTGCGAGCAAAGACTTTTTTGCGTCGCTGTTTTGATTTTTTAATTTTAAACTCATAGGTTGCATGTTTGGCACCTTTCGGAGGAGTTTCCATGGCAAAAGAGTCTTCATCTGAGCTGATGGCATCCATTGTTGTTGGACGGTCTTCAAATCGGTCATAGCTGGTAAGCTCCTGCCTCATCAGATCAGATCCCAGCCTCAATGCCCCCATGGCACTCATTTCTTCCACCGGGAATCCCATCAGCTGTCTTAAGGTTTTGTTCAGGTGTGAATATTCAAACAGCTTATTCTTGAAGTGATTCAGTTCTGTTTGTTTGGGCAAATTCCCGTGCAGCAGCAAATAGGAAACTTCTTCGAATGTAGAATTGGCGCACAGATCGAAAATATTATATCCTCTGTATACGAGCCAGCCCTTGGCGCCGTTGACATAACCGATTTTGCTTTCACATGCGATCGCTCCCTCCAGTCCGGGCCCGACGGTACAATTAATCGGCCATTTGTGCGCACCACCAAACTGAGGTATTGGTTCGTCGTTTGTTTCCTGATAGGCTTCTTTAGCAGCATTGTTAATTATTTCCTGAATATTTTTTAAGACATTCTTCATAATAGCCTCTTGTATCTCAGTCGTCTGAAAATTGGGGTTGCAAATTCAGTATTGTCAAAATTTTTTGCATCAAGATTAACCCCTCAACCGACAGTATCAGGTTTTGCATGGCATTGGTATCTTAAACATTTTCGGCCTCAAAATTTTCAGCCATGGGGATACTATTCGCAACTCCAGGCTGGTACAAAATTGATATTCGGAACTTAAACATTTGATGAAGACCAGATAATCCTCGCATACCAAGTTGTGGTTTGAAAACCTTCTTTAGAAGGGACACGTTAAACTTGAAACCCCAAGTAACACCCAGAGCGAAGTGTCAAGAAATCCGAGTGGCAGGAATCAGTCTCGCACCTTAAACTCCACAGGATGGATCATTCCCTGATCATCAAACGTAAGGGGATCCAGTTTCTCCTCCAGCAGCACCCCTTGTTTTTCCTCTAGTTCGGCCTTCAGTGCCCTGGAAACATGGATTTCCCTCAGTTCCAAAGTGTTCTTGATATGAATGACCCTTGCGTTCTCAGGCAGAATGGCCCCGATGGTGTCAAAAGCCGCGTTGATGGCCTCGCGGTCAGTGTCAAAGGCGATGGGGAGGCGGGCCTGCTCCGGAGCCATGGACGAGATGGCATTGGTGGCCAGGGCTTTCAGATCCACAGCGTCAAGCAGCCGGCGGGTGGTGTAATCGGCAAGGCCGATACCGATGCAGTTCCCATGGGAAGGATGAGTCAGGCTCAAAACCACAATGCGTGTGATTGACGGTTTTAAAGGCCTCCCATCGCCGGCGGGAATGATTCTGCCGATAACATTTGTGTCCATACCGGTGCCACTGATGTTCTTTCCCATCTCATCGATGATCAGGATATCGACATCATCCACCGGCAGTCGCGCCATGAGGCTTTTGGCCGTAGTCAGAAGTTCAGCTTCCTTTTCAAGTAAGTTCTCCGGGAGAATCGCCTTGATGAACGCTGTTTCATCGTAGAAGTTTTCGACAATGCCCAGTCCGAACAGGATGGGGAGCTTTTCCAGAACAAAGGAGCCAATTTCAGGAATTACCTTCCGGTATCCGTACTGGACCGCCTGTTTGTGAACCTGTAAGCAACCCTGGTGCTTGCCCATGCCGATCGCCATCATTTTTAACAGACCGCTCTCAATGGGGCCTTTAAAATCGGTGTGGGGTTTGATGCGGTTGATCACCACGATCCCGTCGGCCTCTGAGGCGTGCTTATCGACCAACACCGGGAACCCCGCCGATGACGTTCCGATCCTGACGGTATCCATGGATGCCAGGATCGGGATCCCCATGGATGCTTCTGTGATGTTCAAACTTTCCAGGACTTCCAATTGCCCCTGAGCCGTTCCCCGTCCATGGCTTCCCATGGCCGGGAACAGGAACGGTCTGGCTCCATGATCTTTGAGAACCTGAATCACCTGCTTGTAGATTCGGTCGATGTTGGCGATCCCCCTGCTGCCGGCAGTAATCGCAATGCGGCTTCCAGGCTTTATGTAGGCCGTGAGATCAAGCGCTTGCATTTCCCGGGAGACGGTTTCTTCAATCAGGTCAAGCCTGGGGGCTTCGACCAGTTGACGGACCCGGTACATGGATGGAAAGTTCACAGATTCTCCTTTATCATAGATCTCCGACAGCTTTGGCGATAGCCTTTTCCATTATATCCAGCCCGACGGTCAACTGCTCGTCGTTGGTAACGAGCGGCATGAGCATTCGTGCAATCTGGTTGTAAGAACCCACGGATTTGATGATCAGCCCCTTGTTCACACATTCTTTTATGACCTTACTCACAGCCTCAGCATACGGTTCCTTGATTTGACGGTCCTTGACAAACTCCACGGAAGCCATCGCACCTTAGAAGGTTAAGCATACGCTATAAGCGGATCTCCGACATTGATTGCCAGGGAACTGGTATGATAGAGGACCCTTCCGTCGCGGATTGCAAAATATTCGCTGAGGATTTGCCCGAATAAGTTTTTAATTTCCCCTAACTTCTGACCTTCTTTAACCAGGTCCCCAATAGTGACGAAAGGATACCAGCATCCGGTGTCTCTGGCGTTTTCGTTGACCGTTTTTTTAAAGAATTCAACGTCGCATAAATTTTTAGCTTTGCCAGGCAACACTTCCAAGAATCTTAATATGTTCTGTATGCCTGAAAGAGAGTTTTCGACATCTTCTTCGCTCCAGAGTCCGCAGTTGCCGTTTTCTATCAATAAACCGGGTATGCCCATTTGGGCTGCCCCGCCAAGCGCACCGACAGGATTAAGGGAACCGACCACATAGGGGAAGCCTGCCAAGGTAGCGGCTTGTTTCGATAGCTCTATTTTTTCAGGGGTTGAAAGGAGTGAATAAAAAACAAAGGAGGTCAGTTTTTCATGGATATCACCACTGTGAAGGTCAATGTAAAAATCAGCTTTTGTAAACATCTGGGAGGAAACGGTATATGCAATTTTCTGGGAAATCGTACCAGTGGCAATTCCCGGATACTCACGGTTCAGGTTCTTTCCATCGTAAGGTCCGACATATTGAAGTTTTGCAAAAAATGCAGGCGTATTAACCACATGGACAATAATCAGCCTGCCGCTAATATCCTGGGGGTTCAGCATGGATGACAAACGGATTCCAGTCTCAATGCCGGGATATTCACCTCCGTGCATACCCCCTGTGATCAAAACTGTTTTACCCGGATTTGCACTGTTTATCAAAGTAACCGGCATTTTGATTTCACAGTTTACCACCTCAAGATACCCCTGGACTTTGGTTCCAGACTCAGCAGTTAAGTTGCCGACTGTTAAATTATCAGACATTTAAGCATCACCCCTTGATTTTTTTGCCAACCCTTTTAATCCTGCAATTTTATCCTGCTGAAATTTTTTTCTGATTTCCCAGCCATTTTGAACCTTGACAATTCGTTCGGTCCTGTCGGTTATCATGCGTTTAACTTCCTCAAATGACGGGCCACCAAGAATGTTTCTGTGCTTTACATTATCGATGGGATCAATTGCCCTCTTAATTTCTTCATTGGTTAAACCAACCTTCCTGTTGAACAATTCATTTAACATGGCATATCTCCGGATATTTTTTCTTTAACATATGGTTTCTTTCGACGTTTTTCCGATTAAACGGCATAGGCGCCTAACTTTTAATAACCAATATCGAAATTTATTTTATATTTTAAAGGCTTAGCATCCAGAAACAGTTTGTAATTTTCAATAAAAACAGGTGCAATATCTTCAGGAAAACTTAAGGCAGCTGTATGGCTGGTAACCAAAATTCCAGGAGTATCCCAGAACGGATGGTTTTCGGGTAGAGGCTCCTCCTTAAATACATCCAATACAGCCCCTGAAATCTCCCCGTTGTTGATAGCCTTAATCAAATCATCTTCATCAAGCACGTTGCCCCGCCCCACATTAATCAGAAGTGATTGGGGTTTCATGGCTTTAAAAACGTTTTTATTCAATAGATGGCTGGTGGCCGGAGTATCCGGCAGGATAGATACCAGGTAATCAAGATCATTGACAAACTCCAGAATACTGCCATTCCTGTCATACCCTTTGTCAATAAATTCGCATGTTAAAGAGCTGCGGGAGTAGCCCTTGGTTCTCATCTGGAAAAATTTCGCTGTTCTGGCAATGGAAATACCTATGGAACCGAGACCCAGAATGCCTATAATTTTATTTTTCAGCTGCCCCGGCTTTGTTATATCCCAGAGATGCTGCTGCTGGGATGCATACCGTTTAAGCACTTTTTTCTCATGCATCAGAATATAACAGATAACATATTCAGACATAAGGGGGCCGAAGATGTCTTTGATACCGGTCAGCAGATAATCTTTTCTGCACTCCTGCTGAATCAATGGGGTAACCCCTGCCCAAGTAGACTGAGCCCATTGCAGGTTGGGAATATACGGTAGAACCTCCCGAATTAAAGCCGGATCTCCAAAAACCAGATTTGCTTCACTGCAGGCAGTTTGGATTCCTTTGAGACTGTTAAAAGCAACTGTTTTAAGTTGAGGAAGTACTGACTCATTGATTAAATCTGAATACCTGGCAGCGTCCTTGGATAATATTAGAAGCTTATTCATATCGCCATTCTTACTGTTTTTAAATTAAAGACAAGTTCATCCTAAAGTCGAAACCCCTTTTGCTATACGTTTCAACCCCCGTTCGAGATTTTCTGAACTCGTGGCAAAAGAAATACGGACAAAACCTTCTCCATTTTTACCGAAAATGGAACCCGGCACCACCGCAACCTTATGTTGTGTGGCCATGTATTTAGCAAAATCCCATGAACTCATGCCGAATGAGGAGATATTAGGGAATGCATAAAACGTAGATTCCGGCTTGATGCAGGAAATGCCTGGAATACTGTTTAATCCGCTGGTGATAAGATTTCTGCGGGCAGCGTATCGTTCCACCATACGGGCCACACAATCCTGAGGCCCCTCAATAGCTGATTTGGCTGCCCGCTGGGCAACCGCGGTGACGCCGGAGACCATATGTTCCATCAATTTTTCCATTTGGCTGATGATTGCCCTGTGACCGGTTACATACCCAACTCTCCAGCCTGTCATTGCATACGATTTAGAAAGGGTGTAGATGGAAATGGTAAGGTCTTTCATGCCTTGAAGAGATCCAATGGAGACATGTTCATTGTCGTCAAACAGAATATGTTCATAGGGTTCATCCGATATGACGATAATATTGTGTTTCTTGCACAAGGCCGCAATCCCTCCAAGAATGTCCCTGTCAAAGATAGCCCCGGTAGGATTGGACGGAGTGTTGAGAATAATGGCTTTAGTTTTGGATGATATGGCTTTCTCAACATCTGCAGGATCAAGTTTGAAATGATTCTTCTCATTGACAGGAACTCTAATGGGGGTTCCACCGAATAATTGGATCTGTGAGTAGTAATCATACCCTGGATCTATAACCATCACTTCATCACCTGGATTGACTAAATGAAGCATAACGTTGAAAATACCCTGCATGGCACCCACTGAGATAAAAATTTCTGATTCAGGGTCAGCCTTAATTTTATTTTCCCGTTCCAGCTTCTCAGCAACGGTTTCTCTGAGGTCCATAAAACCTGAGGCAGGCGGATACCGTGTATAGCCTTGGTCAAGGCCTAACTTAGCAGCATCTCGAATGTGCTCAGGGGTGTCAAAATCAGGCTGCCCAATACCTAAATTAACGATATCATCAATTCGTTCTGCCATGGCAAACATAACACGAATTCCAGACCAGCTCACTCCTTGATTACGCTTTGCCAAGAATTGTTCAAAGTTCATAATATCCCATCCTCTAATACTCGGGAGCATGCCTGATACTCTGGCCCCCTTGTTGAAGTTCAGTGTTTTTAAAGGTACTGGTCCATGATTTCTACGACAATAGAGAGACCATTTTTCAGCTTATTCTCCTCCCATCAAACAGCCTCGCGGTCAATTTCAAAGGTGATAAGGGAGAGGGCCCCTGTCTCGGGATTATGGAGGTGATGGGATTCGTGGCCAGGGGCTTGCTCTGTTTCGATACCCCTTATTTCAGCTCACGGGCAACCTTGTCGATGGCATTTTCCATGATGTCCAGCCCGACGGTCAACTGCTCGTCGTTGGTGACAAGGGGCATGAGCATCCTCACGATTTGATTGTAAGAGCCGGCCGACTTGACGATCAGCCCGTTGTTTGCACATTCTTTAAGAATCATGCTTACGGCTTCGGGGTAGGGTTCCTTTGATTTTCGGTTTTTGACAAATTCGACGGAAGTCATCGCACCTTTTACCCTGTAGGTTCCGATGATGTCGAATTTCTCGGCCCACTCAGAAAAGGAGTTGCGGCACCGGTCTCCGATGGCCAGTGCTTTGTGAGCGTAGTTGTCTCTTTCCAGGATTTCAATAACTTTGAGAGCGGCTGCAATGGCAACAGGATTGCCGCCGTATGTTCCGCCGATTTCACCGACTGCCAGGGACTGCATGATCTCTTCCCTTGCGGTGACTGCGCTCAGAGGCAGGCCTGCTGCAAGGGATTTGGCCGTCAAGATGATATCCGGATAGACTCCATATTCTTCCCAGTAATCCGTTGCAAACATTTTGCCTGTTCTGCAGTAGCCGGTCTGTATTTCATCGGCAATCAAAAGGATGTTGTATTCGTCACAGATTTTTTTCAGCCCGATTATATATTCCTTTGGGGGGTCGACAAAACCACCTTCACCCAGAAGCGGCTCGATGATTATGGCTGCGACGTTGTTCGGGCTGATATAATCGACAAACATGTATTTCAGTTTTTCAAGGTAAAATTCTGATAGATTTTCTCTGCTGATATGGGTGTCCGTCCTGTATTCATTGGGGTATTCAACACGGTGCACACCCGGAGCGAGCGGCGCGAAAGCCGCTTTGTATACCTGGCCGCTGGTAAGGGTCATGGACATGAATGTCCTGCCGTGAAATGCACCTGAGAATGCAATGATATCAGTTTTTTTTGTGTATTTTCTGGCAATTTTGATGCCGTTGTCAACCGCTTCGGATCCACAGTTGAAGAATGCGGTTCTTTTTTTGAAATCACCTGGGGTCAGACGATTCAGCCTGTCGGCAAGATCACCGTATTCCGCATAATGGAACGTGTTGATCTGGGGATGAAAATATCGCTTGATTTGTTTTTCGACGGCTTCAATCACTTCGGGATTACCATGACCGATATTCAGTACCCCTATACCGCCAACCCAGTCCATGATGATATTTCCGTCCAGGTCCTGCACCATGCAGCCCTCTGCCTTGTCAATTGCATAAGGGGCACTGCAGGCAATGGCTGAGGGGATTGCCTGAGCCCTTTTATCGATCACCTTTCTGCTCAAAGGTCCCGGAAGTTCTGTAATCAGTTTCGGCAATGAATCTTTTAACATTGAATTAGTCTCCATTTGTCAGTTTTAACGCGTATTAACCAGTAACATCAAATAAGTATGTCAAAGGAACATGTGGTTAGTGTCCTGTTGGATTAACGGGTTGCCACGGGCTGTCGGATGACGTACAGGATGGGGCACAGATGCCCTCCAGGAATGTCTCCAGATTCCTGAATACCACTCATGACAAAATTTTTATCAATTTGCAGGACGTTCCCACCCTCTTATTTCATAATATTCACTGAGCATGACGTTCATGTTATGCTCAGTAATTTCCGCGCCTGAATCTTTCAGCTTCCTGTGGAGTCCAGGCGGCAGTCTTTCATGGTCCGCCTTCATGCCTTCCTGAAGGTTGTAATGCCTTGCTTCACTTGAGATCCTCAATGCGATTGCCTTGAGATCTTCCCTGGTGATAGTTAGCCCCGTGAGTGCATGAACCAGATCACATAGAAGGGGCCAGTCATACATGTCCCTGAAAAAGCGGCACAAAATAAAGGTGTCGAAAATGGTCAACCGGTCCTCGAAGTCAACAAAAAGTTCCGCTTTGCCTTTAATCTGGTCTGCCGGGATCATTCCGCTTAGCTCCGGTTTATAGAAGGTCGAACGCAAATGACATGCCCCTCTGGCTGAAGTGGCATACCCCAAGCCCATGCCTTTCAGCACTCTCGGGTCGTAGCCCGCCGGTTCCATCCCCTTGACATGCACTGCAGTATCCTCCATCTCCCAGGTTTTTGCAGCTTTTGCAATTCCCTGGGCCAGCAGTTCTCCAACCCCCTCTTTAAAGGCTATCATGTGGATCAGCCGGGCCGTCTGTTCTGCATTACCATAATCTATCCTGAAATCGGATTTCTTCTGTTCAAAGGCTTCCATTGCAAACGCACAGAGGTTTCCGGTGGTAATGGTGTCCATACCTAAGGAATCACACAGATGATTCAGGTAGACGATCTCCTCAATGGTGTCAATCATGCATAATCCACCAAAGGCATATATGGTTTCATACTCGGGGCCCTCCAGGAGAAGACCTTTATGCCGCCCCTGACGGACTCGCGTCATTCGCCCGCAGCTCATGAAACATTTTGCGCAGGAGTGGGGCTGGACCTCGCACCGGGTATGGAGGGCAACGGCACCGATGTTTTCCCAATGGGAACAAGTGCCGTACTGCCAGTATTTTGTTGGAAAGGCGCCCGCGTTGTTCATGACCTTTACCATCTGTGAGGTTCCCATGGTTTTATATGCATGAACCGCGGGGTTTGTTTTTGAGGCCTTGGCCAATTTGACGGAAATGGCTTTCAACTTCTTTTCGTCAAATACCGGGCGCCTGCAGTCTCCTTGGAAAACCACGGCCTTGAGGTTCTTAGATCCCATGACCGTTCCGGTTCCGGCCCTTCCTGCACAGCGCCAGCCATCATTCTTTATTATTGAAAAGAAGACCTGGTTCTCCGCCGCCGGTCCAATCACCACACAACCGGCTTTCCAGTTTGTGTCTATTTTCCGGTGATACGCCTTTTTAACTTCAGCTTCAGTATGAAAGGTGTCACACCCCTTTAATTTCTCGGCAGGATGAAACATGATTTTTTCCGGTGTAACTTCAACGACGGATAAGTGCTTGGCTTTTCCTTTAAAAATGATTGCATCAAAGCCGGTTGCCCCGACAGCTTCCGGGACTTTTCCCCCGG
>JAZDGN010000072.1:0-7423 GCA_043806875.1 Pseudomonadota bacterium | reverse complement strand
TTCAGGTAAATGGGAGGTTCTCCTCAAAAACGGTGATACGGTCCTTTGCCACACGGCATGGGACGAATTCTGCCGTGAAGTCAGCACCTATACCCTGGACAGGGTTGAATCCATCACCGGCGTGCCGGCAGATGAGATCCGCAAAGCTGCCGAATTCTACGCAAAAAGCAAGCCCGCATCCATTCACTGGGGTGTGGCCGTTGACATGACCCCGGCTCTTACACCTCTGGTTACCGGTATTACAGCCCTGTGGGCCCTGACCGGGAACCTGGATGTGCCAGGCGGCAACGTTTTTGCCCGGTTTGCCTTTGACGTGGTTTCCTATGCCCTGCCGGGTACTGTCGGCCCCATCGCCCTCAAGACAAAGGAGATGGACTTACCCCGCATCGGTGCGGACCGGTACATGCCCCTGGCCAAGTATTACTGGCGGTGCCAGACCGACATGACCCTGGACCAGATCTTTACGGAAAAGCCCTATCCCATCAAGGGGATGTGGATTCAGACCGCCGGCATCATGCAGGGGCTTGGGATGGATCCGAAACGATGGAAAAAAGCCCTGGAAAAGCTGGATTTCGTGGTGGCCGTGGATGTGTTCCACACACCCACCACCCAGTATGCGGATGTTGTGCTCCCGGCCGCTACCTTCCTGGAAAAGGACAGTCTCCGGAGCTGGTGGGTCCCTCTCCAGAGCATCAACAAGGCCATGACCGTGGACGAATGCCTCCCGGATGTGGAGATCAATCTGGAACTGGCCAAACGGTTTGATCCGGAATTCAGATTTGAGACCATCCACGAACTCTACGACGATATCCTCAAACCCTCGGGCATGACCTTTGAGCAGCTCCAGGAAAAAGGGTGGGCCTATCCGCCTGAAGGGACTTCGAGCTGCCCGTACCGGCGCCATGAAAAGGGCCTGCTCAGGGCTGACAGAAAGCCGGGATTCAGGACCCAGACCGGCCTGTTTGAGCTGTATTCCACCCTCCGTGAGGAGTGGGGCCTGGAGCCCGTGCCCCACCATGAGGAGCCGCCCTTTACACCGGTCAGCCGGCCGGACCTGGCCAAGGATTATCCCCTGATCCTGTCCACGGGGCGGCGCTCACCCGCATTCTTCCACTCGGAACACCGGAACATCCCGTGGCTCAGGGACATCGATCCGGACCCCCTGGTCGAAATCCATCCGGAGACCGCAACCCGGCACGGTATCGGAAACGGCGAATGGATGTGGATAGAAAACTGGATGGGCCGTGCCCGGTACAAGGCAAAACTGACGCCCGTGGTTCCGGAATGGATGATCATGGCATCCCACGGCTGGTGGTTCCCGGAAAAAAAGCAGGCTGAACCCAGCCTGTACGGGGTGTGGGAGTCCAACATCAACCAGCTCATTCCCATGAACAACCATGGGAAGGACGGCCAGGGTGCTCCCATCAAACATTCCATGTGCAGGATCTACAAATGCACACCAGAGGAGGTAAACCATGGGTAAAAAGCATGAATTCGGTCTCCTGATCGATTACGAATACTGTACCGGATGCCACACCTGCCAGGTGGCTTGCGCCCAGGAGCACGGCTGGCCTGCGGGCATGGGGGGAATCCGTGTCAACGAGATCGTCCAGAAGCTGCCCAAGGGGAAGTATTACCTTACATACCTTCCCTTTCCCACGGAGCTGTGTGTTCTGTGCAAACCCCGCACAAAACAGGGGCTTGAGCCGGCCTGCGTCAAGCACTGCATGGCCGGGTGCATGAAATACGGTCCTGTGGAAGAGTTGGCCAAAGAGATGACCAAAAAACCGCGTATGGTGCTGTGGGTGCCCAGATAATTCACAAATTCGGGACAAAGGAGGGATATCGTGAAATCTTACCAGAACCTTTTTGAGCCGGTCAGGATAGGAACCGTTGAGATCAAGAACCGGTTTGCCATGGCTCCCATGGGGCCCCTGGGCCTGTCCGATTCCGAGGGCGCATTCAACCAGCGCGGCATCGACTATTATACAGAGCGTGCCAGGGGCGGCACCGGGCTCCTTATCACGGGTGTCACCTTTGTTGACAACACCGTTGAAAAACACGCCATGCCCCATGTCCCCTGCTCGACCCACAATCCGGTTCACTTTGTGCGTACGGCCCTGGAAATGACCGAGAGGATCCACGCCTATGACACAAAAATTTTTCTCCAGATGTCGGGCGGGTTCGGCAGGGTCACGGTTCCCACCAACATGGGGGAGTACCCGCCGGTGGCCCCGTCGGCCATCCCCCACCGTTGGCTTGATAAGATCTGCAGGCCCATGACCGTAGCCGAGATCAGGCACATCGTCACCATGCTGGGCCAGGGCGCCTTCCATGCAAAGCGGGCAGGGTTTGACGGCGTGGAGATCCATGCAGTGCATGAAGGTTACCTGATCGATCAGTTTGCCCTGACCTTTTTCAACCATCGCACGGACGAATACGGCGGAAGCCTTGAAAACCGGCTTCGGTTTGCCAGAGAGGTGGTCGAGGAGATCAAGAAGACCTGCGGCAAGGATTTCCCGGTGGCGCTCCGGTACAGTCCCAAGAGCTTTATCAAGGATTACAAGAGCGGTGCCCTGCCGGGCGAAGTGTTTGAGGAAAAGGGCAGGGACATCCAAGAGGGCATTGAAGCCGGAAAGCTTCTGGTCGGTTACGGGTATGACTGCCTGGACGTGGATGTGGGTTCCTACGACTCCTGGTGGTGGAGCCATCCCCCCATGTACCAGGACAAGGGACTTTACCGCCCCTTTGCCGCCATCATGAAGGCCAGTGTGGATGTGCCCGTCATCTGTGCGGGGCGCATGGACAACCCGGACATGGCTTCAGCAGCCATACAAGATGGGGTGTGCGACATCATCGGCCTGGGCAGGCCGCTCCTGGCAGACCCGGAGTATGTCAACAAGCTTCAGCGGGGCGATGTCCGCTCGATCCGTCCCTGCATCTCCTGCCACGAGGGGTGCATGGGACGCGTCCAGGCCTATTCGGCCCTGAACTGCGCCGTTAATCCCCAGTGCTGCCGTGAGCGGTCCGCGGCCTATAACCCGGTGCTGTCCAGAAAACGGGTTCTCGTTGTGGGCGGCGGGGTTGCCGGGTGCGAAGCGGCCCGGGTCCTGGCCATCAGGGGCCATGAGCCGGTGGTGTACGAACAGTCGGCCAGGCTCGGCGGCAACCTGATTCCGGCCGGCGCCCCGGATTTCAAAGAGGATGAAATCGACCTGGCGGACTGGTTCGCCCATCAGCTGGCAACCCTCAAGGTTGACGTGCATCTGCATGCCAGGGTCGATAAGGCCTTTATCCTGTCGAACCGGTTTGACGCCGTTATCATCGCCACTGGAGCCAATCCCAGGCGGTTGAATTTAGGGGACCCGGAAACCGTGCACACGGCAGCCGATGTTCTTGTGAACAAGGCGGACCCCGGCCAGCGGGTTGTGGTGGTGGGCGGTGGCCTGATCGGCTGCGAAACAGCCCTGTGGCTGGCCCGGCAGGGCAGGGACGTCACCGTGGTGGAGGTGCTTGACAAGCTCCTGGCCGTGAATGGCCCCCTGTGCCATGCCAACAGCGACATGCTCATCCAGCTGCTTCCCTACAACGGCGTCACGGTCAAGACATCAACATCGGTGAAATCCTACGCCGACGGCAGACTGGTTTGCAGAACAGACCATGGGGACGAGGTCATTGACTGCGACTCCCTGGTTCTGGCCGTGGGCTATGACCCTGACAGGTCCCTTTACGACGGCATCCGGTTTGAGGTGCCCCAGGTCTATGTACTGGGCGATGCCAGGAAGGTGGCCAATATCATGTACGCCATCTGGGATGCCTTTGAGGTTGCCAACGGCATATGATACAGATCGCCTGTTTCTTGAAAACAGTCCGGCAGATTCGGAACTTGTTTTAAAATCGTAATCCTCTTACCTGAAATGGGAGTCTGAGGTTGCGAATTTAGGAGGTTGACATTTATTTTTTTTTATTATATAGGTGGCTTATGGTTTTTATCCATAAAAAAGGGGGAGGCTACCATGAAGAAATCTTTCGTTGCGATTTTGTGTCTGGTGCTGATTATTCCGGCCATAGCTGGCGCGATTGATCCAGCTCCGAATGGGACTGTTAGATTCTATAGGGATTATCAGTGTACCACGGGACCCTCGACAACGTTTGGGCCGGGGGAGTACAAAGATTTAAGGCAATATCCACAGAATGATCCCGATACTTTTGCAACCATACCCGGAACGAGCTGGAATGATCAAGTTTCCTGCATGACAATAGGCACGGATATCAGCAAGGTCATTGTCTACCAAGATATTAACTTCAAGGGAAAGAGCAGAACATACACTAGAACCAGCAACAACCCGCTTGGGGCATGGAGTCTTGCACAGGACTGGTGGAACGACCGCATCAGCTCAATGAAAATTATCAAGTAGGATAGACGTTTCCCATTGCCCGTTTCAGCCAGGATGTATTATCCATAAATACAAACTGGAAACGATTTCTGTTGCCTTGCCCACCCTCATGGCCGGTCACTGTTTGTCTGACAGGGACCGGACCCCCATGGTTGTTAGAAGATCGTTCATGTTGGTGGTTTTCAGGTTCATTCCGCCCTCGGATACAGGAAGCACCAGAATACGTTTGCCCTGAAGGGCCTCGGCAATTTCAAGCTTGACCAGGGCTTCTCCGCCTGCACTGGCCATGGCAGCGTTCATTTCCTTGATCCCTTTGGCTTCAGCATTTCCTTCTGCCAGAATGGCATTGGCCAGGAGCTTCTGTTTTTCATAATAGGCGTCGGCCTCGATTTTTGCCTTCAGATATTCTCCGTCCACGTCGGCAATGATCTTATTGACCTCTCCCCTGACCTCTTCAAGTTTACGGATATACTCCTCCCTGGCGGCGTGCTGGGCAGATTTATTCTTTTCCACTTTCTGGTCAGCCACTTTTTTGTCTTCAATGGCCTGCTGGTAATTGGGGTTAAAGCGGTAATCCTTGGTAAGAACCTTTTCAACAATGATCCCCATGGGCTCGAGTATGGACTGCAGAACCGACTTCGCCTTGACTGCCTGGCTTTCGCGCCGTTCAGCCACGTACAGCTCCTCGGTTTTAAGTTCACCAAAAATATCTCTGGGTTTGCTGCGGGTAATGGTCCTGACAATTTTATCACGCAGTTCCTGATTAGACCCGGCAACGTTCTGCAGAATCAGATAGGCCTTTGCGGGATCAATCCTGTAGGCAATGATCACATCCAGACTGATGTCGTTTCCGTCAATGGTCTTAAACAGAAGATCATCCCGGTTCCTGCGGTCACCCCGGTTCTGGTCCAGTGTGAATTCCAGGTTCTGGAGTTTTGTATCAAAGGTGTGCCAGTCATTGATGATGGGGATCAGGATAAAGGTGGAGCCGGGCTCATAGACTTTTGCCTCAACGCCTTTTTCACCAAAAATGCCCAGTTTGCGGGTGCGGACTCCGACTTCCGTCTCTCCGGTGGAATAAAAGATACATCCCTGCAGGGTTGCTGCCATGACCAATAGGGAAAAAAGGAAGATAACGCGTTTCATTTGTCACCTCCTTTACGGACGTCAAAGAGTTTCAGCGCTTTGTCCAGGTCCAGGGGGTTCACCCCTGATGGTCCGTCACTGGGAAGAACAATCACGTCCATACCCTTGAAGGTGCCTGCCATCTTAAGCCCGACCATTCGTTCTGCCCCGACACCCTGCAAGGCTTCGTTTTTGAGCCGTATTCTTTCCGCTTCAGCCAACTTGATAAGCAGATCAGCCTCAGCCAGTTTTTTCCGGTAGTAGAGGTCTTTTTCGGCCCGTTTCTGCGTTACGTAAGCTTTGCCTTTTTCCATTTCAACGGAAACGATCACTTTCCCTTCCTGTTCGATTTTTTTCAATTTGGCTTCTTCAACAGCTGCCCTGGCTTCGGCGATATTTTTAAACACCAGCTGATCCTTGAGTTTTTTTTCTTCGATGTTTTTCTGAATTTCCTGGCTGTACTCAAAGTACCGTACAAGAACAAGGTCCACACTGATCCCCTTTTTCACCAGTTCCTGGTTTAGTTTGACCTTGGCAGCTTCAGCTTTTTCAGACCTGAGGAGACTGTTGTAGAACTCCTCGGTGGTCAACTCACCAAGGGTCTCTTTCAATGCCGGTTCTGCTTTGGGAATGATGCCGTTGTCTTCGAACAGAAGGCCTGGGCCGATGATGGTAAACACCTTGTACGGATCAGCGATGTGATAGATGATGGATACGTCCACATCCACAAAAAAACCATCGGAAGTTTGAATATGGGCTGCTTTGTCCTGCCTGGCATAGGATGATGCTGTCTGGGGATATTTGGTAAGTTCCAGAACCTGAAGATCCCTGGGCAGGAAATGCATGACCTCTGCGACAGGAATCACAAAATGGAGGCCTGTGCCATAGATATCCGATTGGATACCCCGTTTGCTTCCCAGGCTGAGTTTGACCTGTTTGATGCCGAACTCGTTGGGTTCAACATATTTGAAACAGGTATTGAAGATCATGACAACCACTGCCAGAGCTATCATGATGCCGCCGAGTTTTCTGGAGAAAGGATTGCGCAGTGTTGGCATCCGGAATCTTGGCTTTTGATGGACAGGGACTTTAGAGTCTCGCTCTGCAGATGTTTCCATGGACACCTCCTTCTGGAATCATAGTGCCAGTTAGATCTGTCTCACAGGGTTAATATAACATTGAAACTAAATCAAGCTATAATTTCCTGAACTGGGATAGCGCTTGGTACACCAGTGTCATCACCACCGGCGCCAATCCAGGGCGGTTGAGCCTTGGGGGCAGAGAAATCGTGGATACGGCAACCAACGTCCTTATGAACAAGGCGGAACCCTGCCAACGGGTTGTTGTGGCCGTGGGCTATGATCCTGACAGGTGACGGTACGACGACATCCGGTTTGATGTTCCCAGGTCTAGGTACTGGACAATGCCAGCCCCAATGTCAGTTTCCCGCCAACCGTAATCCAGTTTTTCTATTTCAGCTAACACTGGCCTCAACCATTGCCCTGGACCTGGACAGAATCATTAACGTTTAGCATTCCTCGAACACAGCCCTAACAGAGCAGGTCTATAGTCCCGATCAATCGATTGTTGGATGCTGTTAATAAAGGATAACCATGTCACCTGTCATTTTATGCGTAACGCTTTTTGTATTATCGGCCCTGGGCTACTACATGGGCCGGAAACGGTCCTTTGCCCTGGCCCATCGGGCAGGAGGACTCCACTTCCTGAATTCACGGCCGGCCTATTACGGAACCCTGACTGCCCTGTGGTGCATCGTTCCCGCAGTGGTTGTCATGGGTTTCTGGCTGGCTTTTGAGCCGAACCTGATCACCGATATGGTGGTTGCCGAGCTTCCCGAACAGGTCCGTGAGCTTCCCCCGGACCAGCTGAACGTGGTGGTC
>JAZDGN010000071.1:0-99367 GCA_043806875.1 Pseudomonadota bacterium | reverse complement strand
GTGGTGCCCAGGGACGGAATTGAACCGCCGACACGGGGATTTTCAGTCCCCTGCTCTACCGACTGAGCTACCTGGGCTCAAAAAACAGAGCACTTATATGCTTTTTAGCCATGGGTGTCAAGGAATATTTCAGCCAAGGTCCCCAAAAAGATTCTGCATCAGGACTACAGCTGTCAGGGTCGCCGTCTCTGCCCTCAGGATTCTGGGACCCAGGGAAAAGGATCTGAAACCATGGGTCTCGGCCATCCGGATTTCCTGTCCGGAGAATCCGCCTTCAGGACCGATGAGGATTAGGATTCTATCAGGGGGCGGTTTTTCCCGGTCGCGCAGACTGCTCACTGGGCAGGTGGCCCTTTCCCAGAAGGCGACTCTCAGGTCATAGTCTCCGGCAAGGGACAGGATCCGGTCAAAGGAGACAGGGGTGTGGATCTCGGGTATCCGGGTGCGGCCGCATTGTTTGATGGCTTCTCTGGCAATGCGTTCCCAGCGCTCCCGCCTTGACTGAACCCTGGCCGGGTCCGGCACCGGCACGGATCTTCCGGCGGCAAAGGGTATCCACTGGTTAATACCCAGTTCGGTCAGGGGCCTGATCAGGTCGTCCATCCTGGCTTCCTTGATCAGGGCCTGGGCAACGGCAATGTGGACCCGGGATTCTTTTTCGGGAGTTGTTTCCTCCAAAAGGGCAAGGCATGCTTCCTTGGGAGTCATGGCCGTGATTTCAGCCACAAAGATTTTTCCCTGGCCGTCGGCCAGTTCAACCCTGTCCCGGACACAAAGGCGCAGTACCTTGGCCAGGTGTCTTGCGTCCTGTCCTGAAATGCGGGCTTGGTTGCCCTGGATGGCGTCGGGGGTTATGTAGAATCGGTGCATGGGTCAGGTTATAAACCAAAATCAGTGCAAAGAAAATGGGAAAGTGTGGAACAGGGGACGGCGGTTAATCCATGATCACCATGTTGAGCCTTTTTGCTGCTTCAAGGGCGTCATGGTATTCCCTGCGGGTTACGGGTCGTGACAGATCCGGGATGCTGCCGGTCTCCCCCATGGGCCTGTACTGGGACATGATGTTAACATGGATTCCAGGGGATACCAGCTCTTTGAGAAATGCCATGATCTGTTCTGTTCCGGCCAGGCCAAGGGGCATGACCAAGTGCCTGATGATGACGCCGGAAATGGCTTTGCCCAATGTGTCTGTTCTGAGATTTCCAGCCTGTCTGAACATCTCCTGGATGGCCTTTCTTGCCGTTTCCGGATAATCGGGTGCCTGGCAGAATCGTTTTGCAGGCTCGGGGTCCCAGAACTTGAAATCCGGAAGAAAGATGTCGAATGCCGCCTCAAGAAGCCTGAGCGCATCAACCCGGTCATAGCCGCTGGAGTTGTAGACCAGGGGGATCCGGAGCCCTTGTTCCGCAGCCAGGGGCAGGGCTTCCAGGATCTGGGGAACCACATGGCTCGGGGTAACGAAATTAATGTTGCCGCACCCCTGATGCTGGAGGTCGAGCATGATGCCAGCCAGTTGCTCCGGGGTCGTATCAAAGCCCCGCTCGTTATGGCTGATGCCGTAGTTCTGGCAGAAGGAACACATGAGGTTGCATCCGGAAAAAAAAATGGTCCCGGATCCTCCAGTACCTACCAGGGGTGCTTCTTCACCGAAATGGGGCCCCCAGCTGGAGACCCGGGCTGCAGGCCCGGTCCGGCAGATGCCCGTCTGTCCTGCCAGGCGGTTGACCTTGCATTGCCTCGGGCACAGGTCGCATGCCTCCAGGCGCTGCCGGGCAGTCCGAATGTCCTGGGCCAGCAGGGCCTGGTTTGCCTCTTTCAGGTATTTCGGAGTGTATCTCAGCATATTCCCTAGGAATTACCATGCCCCTGTTTCAAAGTAAAGTCTGCCTGAAAACGATCCGGACCTTTTTCCCGGGCCCGGTCTTTTTTCATACGCTTTCAGTAGAGAATCATGTATAAAGGTCATGTCGCCCTTTGAACCGTTTGCGGCGCAGACACCTGAAACCGGAATCGAATGCTTCAGGAGGCCAGAGTCCCCCAGTGATGCCTACCATCGAATCCCTGCTGGAAGCAGGGATAATTTCCCATCTTGACTATTATTTTACCAGGACCCTGTGCAATGCGGTCAGGGAATCGGATCCGGTCATACTGGTGAGTGCGGCCCTCACATCCCGGGCTGCGCTCCAGGGTCATGTATGTCTCGATATAGAGCAGGTTGCGGGAACAGTCCTGTCCGGAGACGGGGAGACGGATGCAGTAAAGGGCAGGGTTCTGCCCAACCTTTCAGACTGGCTATCTGCCCTTGAGAAAAGTGTACTTGTCGGGCTTTCAACCCGCTGTCCCCTGGTGCTGGATGGGGAGAACAGGCTTTATCTTGCACGGTATTTCGATTTCCAGGAACGGGTTATCCGCTCGGTTGCGGCCCGGGTACTTTCACCTGGTCCGGACGTGGATGAACCTGCGCTGTCCTCGGGACTGGACCGCCTGTTCCAGGGCACGGGTCCCGGCAATTCCGGGACGGCTTTCCAGAGACTGGCTGCTGAAGCGGCTGTGCGGAACAGATTTACAGTCATCACCGGGGGGCCGGGGACCGGAAAGACCTTTCTTGTGGAGAGAATTCTCCGGCTGTTCCATGATCAAGCCGAAGCCCTGTCGCTGGCTCCGCCAAGGATCATAGCAGCGGCTCCGACCGGTAAGGCCGCATCACGTCTTGCCGGAGGATCCACCATACACAGGGTCCTGGGCGCCGGCATGGAAGGTGGTCGTTTCCGGCACACCAGGGACAATCCGCTGGTCTGTGACATCATGATTGTTGATGAAAGTTCCATGATTGATGTGGCGCTGATGGCCAGGCTCATGGATGCCGTGCCAAAGGAGGCCAGGCTGATTCTTCTGGGCGACCGGAACCAGCTGGCTTCGGTGGAGACAGGCGCTGTTTTCGGGGACATCTGCAGGGCAGAAAGTCTGAAGCACCATGTGGTCAGCCTGGAACACAACTTCAGGTCAGGCGATTATCCAGGGATAGACAGGCTTGCCAGGGCGGTCAATGCCGGTGACGGGGAAGCAGTTTCCGGCCTGCTCAGAGGTGGAGAGTATCCGGAGCTGGTTTTTCTGGACATGGGACAGTCCCGGCCCCAGGATATGGAAACGGACATGGCAAGTTTGATACGCGAGGGTTTCAGACCACTGATGGAAGCCGGACAGCCAGGTGAGGCCCTGGATTGCATCAACCGGTTCCGGATCCTGTGCGCCCACAACCGGGGACATTTCGGAGCCGGTGCGCTCAACAGGATTGCAGAAAAGGTTTTGCGATTGCAGGATGGATTTGATATAAAGGACGGATTTATTAAACGGGCGATCATGATCGAATCCAACGATTATACCAGAAATCTGTTCAACGGAGAGACAGGTCTTGTGATCCGGCAGGCAGACAGGGGGGTAGGGGCGGTGTTCAACGGGTATGACGGCCGGGTCAGACAATTCAGGATTTCGGATCTTCCAGCCCATGGAACTGCTTTTGCCATTACGGTCCACAAGAGCCAGGGATCGGAATTTGACACTGTGCTGCTTGTCCTTCCGGATACCCTGTCGCCGGTTGTCACCCGGGAATTGCTGTATACCGGGGTCACCCGGGCAAAACAGCGTGTTATCCTTGCCGGGAACCTTGACGTGATCAAGGCGGCCGCAGGGCTGCCGGTTCAGAGACGTTCGGGAATCACCCGCGGCATTGACCTGGCCATGGAGGCGAATGCCAAGATCGATTAAAAATATTCCGGGTGCTTCCCGGGTTATCCTGTTTCTGTTCCGGGTTCTCAGGCTGTACATAAGATTCCTGCGTGTGACCATTGAAAATGAACAGCCATGGATCCGTCATCTTGGAAACGGCGGATCCGTCATCATATGTATGTTCCACCAGCAGTTTTTTCCCATTGTCCGGCATTTCGGCGGATATTCCAGGTTCTTTAATTCCTGTATAATAATCAGCCGCAGCCGTGACGGTGATAGGGTTGTCCCTGTGGCCACCCTGAGCGGGTGGAAGGTTGCCAGGGGTTCTTCCCACCGGGGAGGAAAAGAGGCCATGGAAGAAATGGTGGAGCATCTAAAGAACGGTCCGAGCCTGGCAGTCAATATCGTGGATGGACCCACCGGTCCCATCGGTGTGGTCAAACCGGGAGCTATACGCATGGCCCAGCGTTCCGGAGCGGTGATTGTCCCGTGCTATTCCATTATTGAACGGGCGTGGGTCTTTAATTCCTGGGACCGGTTCATGATACCCAAACCCTTCTCCAGGGTGAGGCTGAAGTTCGGCAATATGATCCGTGTCGAGCCGGGTGATGACCGCAGCGCTTTTGAAGCGGCCCGACACTATCTTGAAACAACCATGGCACCCTACCTGTATCGCTGACAACAGGGGGCCTGGACTGGAATTGCATTATGACAACAAAATCATCTTCCAAAGGATCCGGATCACGGGTCTGGAAATTTTTTTCATCCGTAAAACTCAGCGTTGTGGTGCTGCTTCTCCTGGCAGCCACCTCGGTGATCGGTACGCTGATCCCCCAGAACGCCGATCCGGCCTTTTATTTCCAGAAATATGGTGAGGTCTTTTACAGGCTGTTCACTGTGCTGGATATCGTGGACATGTACCACTCCTGGTGGTTCCTGGTGCTGGTGGGGTTTCTGGCCGTCAATATTGTGGTCTGTTCCATTGACAGGCTCAGTTCCACCTGGACCATTATTTTTTCCAAAACGGTATCCTTTAACCCGGAACGATTCAGAAAACTCAAGGACCGGCAGGTTTTTGAGACGATCGGAGTCATGGGCGACAGGATCAGGGTCTGTGAGACCGTGCTGAAAAAGCAGGTAGGAACCGTAATCCGTAAGGAGACGGAAAGCGGAGTTGCCCTTTACGCCGAAAGTGGCAGGAAATCACGCCTGGGTGTCTATGTGGTCCATCTCAGCATCCTCCTGCTGCTGGCTGGTGCAGTGATCGGCAGTATCTGGGGATTTAAGGGATTTGTCACCATCCCGGAAGGGGGGATAGTGGATACCGTTGCTGCAGGGGAGGGCGGAAAAGAGATTCCCATCGGTTTTTCTGTCCGCTGCAATGATTTTCACGTGAGCTTCTATGATACTGGAGCGCCCGAGGAATTCAGGTCCAACCTGACTCTGATCGAGAACGGCAAGGAGGTGCTCACCACGGATATCCGCGTGAACAGCCCCCTTCGGTACAAAGGCATCAATTTATATCAGTCAAGCTATGGAACAGATTCAGCCAGTGATGTTGTGCTGACAATTACCAGCGCAGCCAGCGGCATGGTTTACAAGCAGACCCTGTCCCCTGGAGAAACGGTTGATATGCCGGAAAACGGCGGCCGTTTCACTCTGGAGCAGATGGCCCAGGGCTATAATTTCCGGGGGCACAACCTGGGGGAATCCCTGATCGGCATGCAGATTGACGCTAAAGGCAATGAAATAGAGGTTGTCATGCCTGTGAGGTTTCCCACATTTGACAAGATGCGGCGCGGTGATTTTGCCTTTGAGGTCGAATCCTATGAAAAAAAATATTTCACCGGGCTCCAGGTGACTAAAGATCCTGGTGTCTGGTATGTGTATACGGGTTTTTTGTTCATGATAGCCGGGTGCTGGGTAACCTTTTTCATGTCCCACCAGAGTGTGTGCGTCGAGGTTGAGAAGAGCGGTAAAAATGGCCAGGATATACGGGTTTCTGTCGCCGGAACCGCCAATCGCAACCGCCAGAGCATGAAGCTCAAAGTTGCAAGACTTTCAGAAAAAATGAAGGATGTAAGCTAATGAACAGTTCAATGGTGTTGTCGATTACGACGTTTGTGTATGCTTTTGCCTCTGTCCTGTATATCGGTTCGTGGACTTTCCGTAAAGAGCTGTTTGCCAAGATCGGCATGGGTGTCCTGATTGCCGGGTTCCTGGGCAACACCGCAGGCATTCTCATGCGGTGGGTCGAGTCCTACAATATGGGATATGGCCATGCCCCCTTTTCCAATATGTATGAATCCCTGGTTTTCTTTTCCTGGACTGTTGCTTTTTTGTACATCATGGTCGAATTCAGGTACAAGGAGCGCACTATCGGGGTATTTGCCACACCCCTTATTTTCCTGGCCATCGCCTATGCCTCCTTGTCCCCCAACATCGGCGACAAAATAACCCCGCTTATCCCTGCCCTGAAAAGCAACTGGCTCATTGCCCATGTCATCACCTGCTTTCTGGGATATTCAGGATTTGCAGTGGCCTTCGGTTTCAGCATCATGTACCTGGCAAAGCCGGGCCCGGACCGGACCAAGGGGCTTCTCGCCCGGTTGCCGTCCCTGGATATCATCGATGAACTCACCCACCAGATGGTCATGTTCGGATTCCTGTTTTTAACCATAGGCATCATTACAGGGTCAGTCTGGGCCAATTCGGCCTGGGGTTCCTACTGGTCCTGGGATCCCAAGGAAACCTGGTCCCTGATTACCTGGTTTATTTATGCTATCTGTCTGCATCTCAGAATGATGCGAGGCTGGTCCGGGAAGAAAATTGCCTGGGTATCCATCATCGGTTTCATGGCAGTCCTGTTTACCTATTTCGGGGTCAACCTGCTGCCGGGTCTTCACAGTTATGCCTGACGGTTTTTGTCTTGACAAGGTTTGTGGATCTTAATATAGATTAACGTTAATTTGACCAAGGGGTATATCATTGCCGGATGTGTCTGTGGAGCAGGGACCGTCATACCCTTCCGCAGCGTAGATATACGGCCCGGTTCCCGGGCTGAAAGAAACGAGTGTCATCAACATTTTAATTGATGGGGTTTTCATGAGCGAATTTGAAGAGACAAGTGAACACGGTTCGGGTGGTGCTGCAGACCACGGGGCACCAGGAGAACAGAAGGCGGGGGGGGATTCCGGGATGGGATTGGGTGTACTCCTCTTTCTTGCAGCATTTGTTGTATGCCTTCTTTCGGGATGGCTGCTGTTTCCCAATCTGCTGTATTCAAAAAAAGAGCAGCCGTTCAATTTTGACCATCGTCTCCATGTAGAGCAGACAGATGGGTGCGAGTCCTGCCATACTTTCCGGGAAGACGGCAGCTTTGATGGTATTCCGTCCCTTGCCAAATGCATGGAGTGCCATGAGGCGGCTCTTGGGGAAACAAAGGATGAGGAGACCTTCATCACCGAGTATGTGGAAAAAGAGCAGGAAGTCCCCTGGCTCATATACTCCCAGCAGCCTGACTGCGTTTTCTTCTCCCATGCAGCCCACGTCATCAAGGCCAAGATGGAGTGCCAGACCTGCCATGGTGACATCGGTATGTCCACTACCTGCAAGACGTATGAACAGAACCGCCTGACAGGGTACAGCCGTGACATCTGGGGCCAGAACATCTGGGGCATCAAGAAGCACACCTGGGATCGCATGAAAATGGATGACTGCGCTGAATGTCATGAAAAGGAAACAGGCAGCAAGGGCGCATGTTTTCAATGCCACAAATAAACGTGAGTTCTTGTATTGGAATGCTTTAAAACTTTATTGAGGTAAATAACCTATGAAAGTAGACAGAAGAAGCTTCTTGGGCCTGGGACTTGGTGCAGCAGCAGGTATAGCGGTTTCTCCGGCAACCTGGAAACTGATGGACGACTCTTCCATCTGGACCCAGAACTGGCCTTGGACTCCGGTCCCACGCGATGGTGAAGTAACCTATGATAATTCGGTCTGCAGTCTGTGTCCCGGAAACTGCGGAATCAGTGTACGCAAAATTGCCGGACGTCCTGTCAAGATTGAAGGACGGGAAGGCTACCCTGTGAATGACGGCGGTGTATGTCTGCACGGCATTTCAGGCCTCCAGTATCTCTTTGATCCCTCCCGCATTGAAACCCCCCTGAAAAA
Organism: Pseudomonadota bacterium; assembly: GCA_043806875.1. Lineage (GTDB taxonomy): Bacteria > Desulfobacterota > Desulfobacteria > Desulfobacterales > Desulfobacteraceae > JAZDGN01. The sequence goes on along the minus strand of JAZDGN010000071.1, from coordinate 91,468 downwards.
AAGTGCTAAGGGTTTTGAGAAAATCTCCTGGGACGAGGCAATTGAAATGGTTGCCGCCAAGCTCAACGAGATCCGCGGTTCAGGAAATGCAGCCCGGATCGCCTGCATAACAGGCAAGGACAAGGGTACCATTCCGGGGTTGTTCAAGCGGTTGCTGACAGCCATGGGATCAACGTCCTTTTTTGCCATGGAAACCATGGACCAGACTTGGGCCATGACTCTGAAAACGATTCACGGCGTGGATGCGTCACCGGGATTTGATCTTGCCAATGCCGATTATATCCTGAGCTTCGGATGCGGATTCATCGAAGGCTGGGGATCTCCGGTGCACAACTTCAGAATCAATGCCGCCAGAAAGGACCGCGGGGCAAAACTGGTGCAGGTTGAACCCAGACTCTCCAACACCGCGGCCGCAGCAGATTCCTGGGTCCCTGCCAAACCGGGCACAGAAGCGGATCTTGCACTGGGACTCTGCAACGTCCTTATTTCGGAAAATCTTTATGACAATGACTATGTGCTGAGCGCCGGCAGCGGATTCGAGCAGTTTGTGGCACTGGTGAAATCCGAGTACACAACGGACAAGGTGGCCCAGACTACGGGAATTCCCGAGTCCGCCATTATTGAAATAGCCAAGGCCTTTTCCAAGGCTTCCCATCCCATTGCCATTGCGGGCAGGGGCCGGGGAGACAGCGCAGGTAGCCTCAGGGAATTCGCAGCGGTTCATGCCCTGAACTGCCTGGCAGGAAACATCAACAAGGAAGGCGGCGTCTGGACCCTTGAAAACACGGCGTTTGGCTCATGGCCCGAAATGGCCGGTTCTGACGCAAACGGCATTGAGGGTGTCACAACGGTAAGCCAGTTGATGACGGCCCTGTCATCCGGGGCAGCGTCTCCGGTGGAAGCCCTCCTGGTTTATGAAGCCAACCCGTGCTACGCGATGCACGATGTAAAGACTGTCCAGAAAGCAATGGAAAAGATCCCGTTTATTGTCAGTTTTTCTTCCTACATGGACGAGACGAGTCATATGGCTCATGTCATACTTCCCAGCCATATCTACCTTGAACGATACGAAGACCTGCCCGGAGGAGCCGGGATGGCTGTCCCTGCAATCGGCCTGTCAAGGCCCGTTGCCGGCCCGGTGTTTGACACCCGACATCCCGGAGATTCCGTGATCGGTATTGCCAAGGCCATGGACGAACCCGTGTCTGCAGGCTTCCCATGGGAAACCTATGAGGCGTGCATTGAAGCTGTTGCCGGCGATTCCTGGGCTGCCATGACAGAAGATGGTTATGTCCTGACCGCTGAAAATCCACCGGATTCAAAACCGGCCATAGACTTTGCTTTTCTTGCCGGGAATTCCGGTGCTGTGATGGCGGACGGCAGTGAGGACTCCTTCCCCTTTGTCCTGGTTCCTGTTAACAACATGCGCCTTGTGGGCAGTTCCCTGGCATCCTCTCCCTTTGCCGTGAAAACCGTGGCAGACACCGTTCTCAAGAACAACGACGGCTTCGTTGAAATCAATCCGGAAACAGCCCACAAACTGGGTGTTTCCCAGGGTGATATGGTCACGGTCTCTACTCCGAAAGGCTCGGCAAAGGTCAGGGCTAACCTCTTTGACGGTATTATGCCGGGCGTTATCGCCATGGCAAAGGGGCTCGGGCATGCTGCAGGTGAGAACAGGTATGTCGGCGGCAAGGGAGTTAATATCAACGATCTCATGAGTCCGGTAAATGATGCCGCTTCAGGACTGGATGCTGCCTGGGGAATCAGGGCACAGATTTCCAGGGCATAACATTATGGGGAAACTGCAAAAGAGGTTCTGATGACAAAAGAAACGAATCATACGAAAGCACATCTGTTCGGGATGGTTATCGATCTGGACAAGTGTACCGGTTGCGGATCCTGCATGGTTGCATGCATGTCCGAGAATAACGTCCCGTTCAAGGAAAATGAAACCAATAAAAAGGACAGCATCACCTGGATGCGCGTCTTTAAACTGACCAATGGCAAACCCTTTCCCGAAACGGAAATCTGTTACCTCCCACGGCCGTGCATGCACTGCGCCGGCAAGGGGGGCCACGGCCATTCCCCCTGCGTATCGGTCTGCCCCGCAACGGCAACGGATTACGGCCATGATACAGGTATCGTGAGCCAGATTTACACCCGCTGCTTCGGTTGCCGGTACTGCATGGGAGCCTGTCCGTACCACGCACGTCATTTCAACTGGTGGGATCCCAAGTGGCCCAAGGGAATGGAAAATTACCTGAGCCCGGATGTTTCCCCCAGGATGAGGGGTGTTGTTGAAAAATGCAGCTTCTGTTACCACCGTTACCAGGCTGCCAAGGACGTTGCCTACTTTGAAGAACGCGACACCATTGAAGAGGCGGAATACCAGACGGCCTGCACCCAGGCATGTCCTGCCGGAGCCATCACCTTTGGTGATCTGAACAATCCGGACCACCAGGTAAGCCAGATGGTACAACCCGATCTCCACCATGCCGGAAAGCCTAGGAATCCTAAAGCGTTCCGCCTTCTGGAACGGCTTCAGACCAATCCCAAGGTCTATTACCTTTCCGAGCGTGAGTGGGTCCGCAGGGCCGGCGACAATTACCTGAAAGATGAGGCTGGGAAACCGAACCAGCACGACAAAGGGCACGAATAACCAACCAAATCAGGAGTGAATAACTATGGATTCTGCATTAATACCCAACGGGGTTAAACGCTGCCCGTTCCCTGTGTTTGCCACGGGGCTCGCAGTGGCGGGTATAGTACTTCTCTGGGGCGTCTATGCCATGGGGCTGTGCTGGCTGAAAGGTCTCAATCAGACCAACATGGATGATTATTACGGGTTTGCCCTGTGGATCTGGGCTGACCTTGCTGTCATCGCCCTGGGCGGCGGTGCCTTTTTTACCGGTCTCATGCGGTATGTATTCGGCATCGACGAACTCAAGAACATTATCAACCTGACCGTGGTCATCGGGTTCATCTGCTACAGTTCTGCCCTTTTGATCCTGGCCATAGACATAGGGCAGCCCCTGAGAGGCTGGTTCATCTTCTGGCATGCCAACGTGCATTCCATGCTGACCGAGGTAGCCTTCTGCCTGTCCCTGTATTTTGCCGTACTGACCATCGAGTTCATCCCGCTGGTCCTGGAAAATCGCCAGGTGGACAAGGTGCCGTTCTTCCATCACCTGGGACATAACATGCACAGCGTCATGGCCGTTTTTGCAGCCACCGGCGCCTTCCTGTCCTGCTTCCATCAGGGTTCCCTGGGCGGGGTTGCCGGCGTCCTGTTCGGCCGTCCCTTTGCCTACCGTGAAGGACTTCTTGTCTGGCCCTGGACCTTCTTTCTTTTTACCTGGTCCGCAGCTGCCTACGGTCCTTGTTTTTCTCTGACCGTGCTCAAGATGTTCGAAGGAATCACCCGTAAAAAGCTGGTCAAGGACAACGTGGTTCATCTTCTGGCCAAAATTTCCGGCTGGATGATCACCTCTTATATTATTGCCAAGATCATCGATACCATTTACTGGGCAACAGTGACGGCACCTGAAGCCGGATTCTCCCTCATGGATTTTTATTCCAACAATGCATTCTACGGTATCTGGATTCTTATTGTTGAGATCGTCCTTTGCGGCATTGTCCCGGCAATCCTGTTGACAAAAAAGAACTTCAGGGAAAATTCAAAGCTGCTGCTGGTTGCAATTATTCTGGGCTGTATCGGAGTCTGCCTCAACCGGTGGGTCATGGTTCTCCAGGTCATGGCAGTGCCTGTCATGAGTTTTGATACCTGGGCCCTGTATTTCCCGAGCTGGCAGGAGATCGCGACAACAATTCTTCCCGTTGCTTACGGTGTAATCCTGATCTCCCTGGCCTATCGGTACCTGCCCATGTTTCCCCAGGAAACAGAGCTGAACCAGGAATAATGACTGCATACGGATTTTAGAAAAAATCCTTTTTTGAAGGAGAACAATTATGTTTCCATTTAGTTTTGAATGGGCCTGGGATGCAGGACACTTCCTCTTTTTCGGAGGCATGTGGTACACCATTACAATCCTGGGCATCGGTATGACCTACTGCGTGCTCAAGTCCATTGCGGACACCCTGGGGCTTTTCGGCGGTCACGGCGGCGGTCACGGCCACAACTGATTCTGCCCATTAATCTGTTCCGGGAAGTGATTTGACCTTCCCGTGCCATTTAAACGACTGCCAGGCGCTGGATATAAACAGTGCCTGGTGGTCGTTTTTTTTTGAGGGGGAGGGGGGGCTGCGCTACCGGTATGCCGGCGTCTGACACTGATAAAATTCTTGACACCCCGCCTTAAAATGATGATGATCAGCAATCATCGCAATTCACAGCCCACCCTTAAAAAATGGAGTCAACTATGAAAAAAGCAGCCGCGTTAATTTTTGTTGCCGTGGTCACGGCTCTGGTCGGCATTCCGGCCTATGCCGTCTCCCCCTTCAGGATGGACAAGCTTACTGCCAGTGACGGAGTCGCGCTGGATTATTTCGGGAGCTCAGTATCCGTGTTCGGAGATTACGCCATTATCGGGGCACATGCCGATGACGACAAGGGATCTGCATCCGGGTCCGCATACATTTTCGTACGCTCTGAAAATGTCTGGAGCCAGCAGGCAAAACTGACAGCCAGTGACGGATCGCCCGGTGACACATTCGGGTTCAGTGTATCCATATCCGGAGATTATGCCATTGTCGGGGCATGGGGTGATGATGATAAGGGTGATTATTCCGGATCGGCATACATATTTAAAAGGATCGGTGATACCTGGTCACAGCAGGCAAAATTGATTGCCAGTGATGGGGTTATCGATGATTCATTCGGCGCTTGTGTATCCATATCCGGAAATTATGCCATTGTAGGAGCAAGCGGGGACAGTGACAATGGACCTTATTCGGGTTCCGCCTATATCTTCAGCCGTACCGGTGATTCCTGGATTCAGCAGGCAAAACTGCTCCCCAACGACGGTGACCCCCTGGACGCTTTTGGCGTGTGTGTTTCCATATCCGGTGACTATGCAGTTATCGGAGCCTCTGGTGATGACGATAAAGGTTCCCAGTCAGGCTCCGTCTATGTATTTAAGCGGGCAGGAGGATCCTGGATCCAGGAAGCAAAACTTCTTGCAGGAGATGGCGCAGCCGATGACAATTTTGGGAAATCAGTATCCGTGTTCGGAGATTATGCCATTGTGGGCGCTGAATTGGACGATGATAAAGGTTTATCATCCGGTTCTGCCTATATTTTCAAACGAGATGGCGTCACCTGGAGTCAGCTGACAAAACTGACTGCCGTTGACGGGGCTACCGCGGACTTTTTCGGACATTCGGTGTCCATATCCAATGCTCTTGCCATTGTCGGTGCTTTATGTGATGACGATAAGGGTGATGTATCCGGTTCTGCCTATATTTACAAGCGTTCGGGAGATTCGTGGAGTCTGCAGACAAAACTTGTTCCCGATGACGGTGTCATGGAGGATTATTTCGGAGGTTCTGTATCTGTATCCGGTGAGTATGCCATTGTGGGAACCGCCGCTGATCAAGCCCGGGGCTCAGCCTATGTCATCGAACAGCCGAGGGAAACCAGGTATGTTTACCTGCCCCATATTACAGGGGGGGCGAATGAATGGATAGATTTGCTGCAGGTGGACAACCTGAGCCTGTCCCAGGCATCTTATACCCTCACGCTTTTCGGGGCTGACGGCACTGAAGTGTATTCGACCAATCTGTTGGTGGGGAGTCTGTCCAAGACAACTGTGGATTTAAAAAACCTCAGCGCAGGTTCCGCCGATGCCATGACAGGGAAGGTATCCTATACTGAACCCAAGCTCAATTTCCGCCTGAGCCAGGAATATACAACCGGAGGAGGCATAGCCCAGTTCAACCTGACAGGCACTTTGAGTGCCAGGCTGGGGCTCTATTTCAGCGATTTCAAGCCCACCCTGAACTCCAAGGGGCTGGCCCTGGCCAATTTCGGAACATCCACCGCGGAGGTGACACTGGAAGCCATCGGCAACGGCGGGGTCAATGAGGTCGTAACAGTCAGCATCGATCCCAACGAAAAACTGGTCAGGGTTTATCAGGCCCTGTTTGATCTTGAAATTTCCTATGTGGAGTCTATTCGTGCTACCACCAGCAGCCCTACCCTTGCCGGAGTGGTCCTGACTTCGGAGGAAGATCTCGGCTTTCTGCTGTTTACACCCGCAGTTCCCTTGGAATAGTCGGGATCCTGTTATGGGTGGTCCAGTCATGGACGGGACGGAAAAGTTTTGACTCTGATGAACAATTGAGTTAAGTTATCCGCTGTTGTCATACGATACAATCACCAGTGCGGAGATGGGGAATGAACAAACAGGAGATCGTTGATGTTCTGAAGACTATCGATCCGTTTACCAAGCTTGACGACGCTGTCCTGGTTGACCTGTGCTCCCGGGTTTCCGTGAATGTTTTCAAGGAAGACACCTATATCTTCAAGCAGGGCGATCACAGCCTTGATACACTCTTCATCATTGTTTCAGGTCTTGTTGAAATTATCGTGACCAGTGACCGGGGGGTTGAATCTGTTGTCGGGCTCAGGAGGCCAGGTGATTTTTTCAGTGAAACCGTTGTGTTGTCCCGCCAGCGTTACACGGCATCCACCCGGGCGAGAGAAGATGCGGTCTGCATCTGCATATCCAGGACAGAGCTTGAAGCGCTGATCTACAATTATCCAGGTTTCTCCAGTTATTTTAATGAGCTCCTGGCTGAGCGGATGCGGCTCCTGTATGAAAAGATCCAGGCTGAGCAGAACCATGGTTCGGCAGTCTGTTTTGATCTGCCCCTTTTCAGGAAACGGGTCAGTGAGATCATGTCCACGTCCGTGGTGACATGCCGGGTGAATGACCAGGTGGCTGATGCGGCCCGTATCATGGCGGACAAGGGTATAAGTTCCGCGGTTGTTCTGGATGACGGAGAAAAGCCCGTTGGGCTCCTGACCGTACAGATCATTGTGGAGAGCCTGATCACCAACTGTACCTGCCCGGTGGACAATTGCACGGCCGGTCAGATCATGAACCCGGATTTGGTCACCATAACTCCGGATGCTTTTACCGGCCAGGCCCTGGTTGCCCTTTCAAGGAAAAAGACCAAATACATCCTGGTCGTGGAGCGGGAAAAACTGGTGGGAATCCTGACGGCCGTGGACCTTATCCGGTCCAGGAATATAGGCAATCTCACCCTTCTTCAGGATATTGAAACCAAGAAAACCCTGCCCGAAATTGCCAGGGCCAGCCAGGAGATTGACAGTGTCCTCAATGCCCTGCTGACAGAAGGAGCCAAGGTCTCTGAAATACTTGAGGTCATGTCCGAGCTTCATGAGCGTCTTGTCCGGGCTGTGATAAAAGTTTCTGAAAAAGAGATGGAAGCCAGGGGCCTGGGATCGCCGCCTGTGGATTACTGCTGGATCAATATGGGCAGTGATGCGCGCCATGAACAGACCCTGCGCACAGATCAGGACAATGGCATGATCTATGCCGACCCTGAACCGGATCAGCACGAGGCTGTGGACGGGTATTTTAAGGCTCTGGCAGAACTCATTGTCAACGGCCTGGACGCCTGCGGCTTTGATCTGTGTACCGGAGGCGTGATGGCAACCAATCCAAAATGGCGCAGGTCGGTGAGCCAGTGGTGCTCCTATGTGGAGAACTGGTCCACCTCCTTTGATCCTGGGGATACCATTACCATGACCATCCTTCTGGATTTCAGGCCCATCTGGGGAAACCAGGCCTTGGCCCGTCGTTTATGGGATACCATTTTCCAGGTTTTTGAAGACCCGGAAAAGATCAATCACATGCTGACCAACGAGGAATTGAAATTTTCAATTCCCATCAATTTTATGGGCAATCTCCGGACCGAGAAATCAGGCCCCCACAAGAATCAGCTCAATATCAAGACCGGCGGACTGGTTCACCTGGTCAACGGGATGCGGATTTTTGGCGTCAATAACGGCATCATGGAACCCTCCACCCTGGGCCGCCTGAAGCTGCTCACGGAGATGGGGGTTATCCCCCCGAAAAAAGCAGCATTTTTTAAAACCGCTTTCGAGACCCTGGTGATGTTCAGAATCCGTGGGAATCTCCAGCACATACTCCAGAACAGGTCTCCGGACAATTACATTGATCCGTCGACCCTTACCAACAGTGAGCAGATGCTTCTCAAGGATGCCATGTACTCGGTGTCCCAGGTGCAGAAACTCATGTTTAACCGATTCAGCCAGACCGCGTTGAATTTCTTTTCCTAGGAACCCGGTGCTGCCATGGCTGTTATTGCAGGATTAAAACGATGACCGAGCCGATGAAGACCGACGACTATTCCAGGTATTTCAAGATTCTATCAGAAGTGAGCAAATCCATCCACTCCGGGACAAGCACCGGTGAGGTCCTGGAGCGCATCGTGGGGCATATCAGCAACATACTGGATGCCAAGGGGTGTATATTCTGGATTATCAATACCGGGAAACGGACCATTGAGACCATGATTTCCCACGGCTTCACCTACAGAAGCCTTGCCCAGGTCGAGTATGATACCCTTATCAAGATTTTCAATCCGGAAGAGGGGAATGGTGTATTCATTGAGGATGCCAGGGCCGATGAACGGATTCCCGATCTGGAACGTCTCGGTAAGCAGCGGGTAGGGTCAATTACAGGCCTGTTTTTTACAATTGTAGGTTCCTATACCGGTATCCTGGCTGTCTATTTCACCAATTACAGGAAGCTGGATACCCGGGAGATGGAGCTGATTACAGCCCTGGGAGAGCAGGGAACCATTGCCCTGCACAAAACGCTGACATACGATGACCAGATGCTCCAGACCCTGAAGCAGATCGTAGAGGGCTTTGTTCTGGCCCTGGAAGCCAAGGATGAGCAGACCCATGGGCATTCCATAAGGGTGGCTGATTTTGCACGCCTCACTGCCGTGGAGATGGGGTTGAAGGACAAGGAGGTTGAAACCATTCACCATGCGGGCCTTCTCCATGACATCGGCAAGATAGGGATGGAGGACTATATTCTGGAGCGGCTGGGGATACTGACCGGCAAGGAGATGGATATTGTCAAGAAGCATCCTGTCATTGGGGCCCGGATCGTCAAGCCCCTGACCTTTCTCCAGGATGTTGAACCCCTGATCCTCTACCACCACGAACGGTATGACGGTTCCGGATATCCCGAGGGACTCAAGGGTGAGAAAATTCCCATGGGCGCCAGGATTCTATCGGTGTGCGATGCCTTTGAAACCATGCTCTCTGGCCGGAACCACATGGAGAAGATGACCTTCCACGATGCCATTGTCAACCTCCAGCGGGGGATCAACATTAATTTCGATCCCAAGGTGGTTAAAGCCCTTTTTTCCGTTCTCCAGAACCATCCCGAGGTGGTTGATGCCCAGGGTGCGACCGACCGGTGCATGGAACAGATGCAGTTGGACATCGAGGCAATCGGGGTCAAGAATCTGATCCGGAAGAACATGAGATCAGAGCTGTTGATCAGTTTTTGATCCTGGTGATGATTTTCTGTCCTCCTATCCGGGTTGGCGGATCAGATCCATGGCAAGCTCAGACCAGAGTTCAAGGTTGAGGGTGGTCAGGTTCCGGGTCCGGACCCACTGAAAGTTTGTTAGTTCCTTCCCAGGGACAAATTCCTTTGTCTCAAGGGCAGTCAGGGTGAACACAGCGCCCAGATGGACCTTGCCCACATCGGTGATCTCCTCGTTGATGATTCCAAGAAATGCGGGTTTCAGGTTCCCGGGACGCTTTTCAAGCTCCTCATCAAGTTCCCGTTCCATGCCGGTAACGAGAATTTCCCTGAACGATGCCGCTTTCGAGGCAGCACCGTTGTCTTCGGGGTTGATATGCCCACCGATACCGGCAGACCAGAGGTCGTGAAGGCGGGTTTCGCTTCCCATGCGGCGGTAAACCGCGGTCAGTTCACGGTCCAGGGTCTGGATAATGATGTAGGGAATGATCTGCTTGAGATTGGGATCGGTCTCAACAACACCCCGGGCCAGCCAATGAAACCCGGCTGCCCCACAGGTTTTAAAAAAACTGTCCTCATTTATCTTTAAAACGCTCCGGGTGCCGACCCAGTCCTTGGGAAGGTCTGTCCGCCGGATGCAGAGTACTTTTTCTTCAGGGTTCATGTATGCCGCTTTCGTTGTGTAGATGATTTAAAGGGTTATGCACAGTCAGACCTGCGCCGTGGAAGCAGCAGGGAAACGGATCCCCTGCATGGCTTAACCTCTATCAGGCAAAGCTGCCAGACGCTGGGGATAGTCGGTTATGATCCCGTCAACCCCGGCCCTGATGAACCGGACCATGTCATGGGGATCGTTGACCGTCCACAGATTAATTTTCTTCCCCAGGTTTTTGGCAAGGGCTATCTGGTGCTCGTCAATACGGGAGACCCGGGCGTTATACACCCGGAAACGGTAATCCCCCCAATCCAGGGGAGCTGATTCTGAATCTCCGATGAGAGCCTGGATTTCCATTTCAGGCTCCATGGCCTGCACCTGTTCCAGCCATGGGTGATAAAATGAAGATATGATAACACGGGAGATGGGCATCCCCACAGTTCGGATAATGTCCAGGACCTTTTCCGGCAAGGGGAATCCGGCAATTTTGTCCGGCAGTTCCTTGAGCTCGATGTTGATTTTCCAGTTGCTGTCCCGGGTAAAGACAAGGGCCTGCTCCAGGCTGGGGAGTTTTTCTCCCACAAGGCGGTCAAGGTCTTCCCGGGGGATTGAGCCCCTTCTGATTTCACCAAAGGGATCGTTCTTAATAAAGGTGGCACCCAGGTCCAGTTTCTGGAGTTCTCCCCACGAGTAGTCCACAAGGTCAAGGGACGGCTTTTCAGGAAAAACAGCAGCCGCATCCGTTGTCCGGTCAAGGCGGGTGTCGTGGAACAGGACTATTTTGCCGTCCCGGGTCACGGCTGTGTCTGTTTCCCAGAGATCCGCGCCCAGGGCCATGGCTTTCCGGGCAGCGGCAATGGTGTTTTCGGGCGCCAGGCTCCGGGCGCCGCGGTGTGCAATGTTCAGGGTCATGGGTTCTCCTGTCAATGGTTCCCCGGCATGTTCCGGAGGATTGGCCTGTCACGGGTAGCTGCCGCGTTGAACCGGCCGGGTAATGCGTGGCATCCGGGAATTCACTATAATATGGGTATTTAAGCGGAACAAGTTAAAAAACCATAATTCCTGGGTGAGCCTGCATTGCCGGTGCAACAAAAAGCCAGTCGAGTCCTAGGAAAGAAATTCCCTAAACGGTTCGGTTCGGTTCATTACAATCGGGTTGACATAGTCATGCGAAACTGGTAAGACCTCTTACCAGTTAACAAACTTTTTTGAACACGGGATACTGCATGGAACACGTCTCACTCGATTCATTGGATACCCCGGGGACAAGACCGGGAAAACCGGCCCAAATCGCTGAATACCGGCTCATGGAGGCCATCCTGTCCGGTGCCTGCCCTGCGGGACAGCCCCTGCCTGCAGAGCGGATTCTGGCAGACAATCTGGGGGTGACCCGGCCCACCCTCAGGGAGGCCCTTCAACGCCTGTCAAGGGAAGGATGGGTGACCATCCGCCATGGAAAGTCAACCCTGGTCAATGACTACCTTACCCAGGGGGGGCTTGGCGTTCTGGGGTCCATCGCCAGGCACACCAGGGCTGTATCCCATGAAATGGTCTGCCATCTCCTGGAGGTCAGGGCAGCCCTTTTCCCCGGGATTGCCGGACTGGCAGTGAACAGAGCTCCGGATGTCCTGGCTGCCTATCTGGAAAAGGCCCAGGATCTGTCCGATGCTCCGGGAGCAGTTGCTGCCTATGACTGGGGCCTCCAGATGCTCATGGTGCACGTGACAGGCAACCCGGTGTTCCGTATGATTATCAATGATTTTTCTCCTCTGTACCGGATTCTGGGAGAGACCTATTTTGGTTACGGCAAAGCACTGGCGCATTCACGCGCCTATTACCGGGAATTGCTCCAGGCCCTTCCTAATGGGAGGGCCGGTGTGGAAAACCTGGTGCACAGGACCCTGGAGGCCACAATCGACCTGTGGAAACAGGGCAGGGAGCAGGAATGATTCTGGATGACATTAAATCCGACTGGGATGTGGTGGTCATCGGCGGGGGGATTACCGGTGCCGGGATTTTCAACCAGGCTGCGGCCATGGGCCTGTCGGTTCTCCTGGCAGAGCAGCGGGACTATGCCTGGGGAACGTCCAGCCGGTCGTCCAAAATGGTCCACGGCGGTTTGCGTTACCTGAAGCAGGGCAGACTCCTCATGACCCGGAATTCGGTCAAGGAGCGTCAGCGGATGCTTTTACAAGAACCCGGTCTGGTCGAGCCCCTGACGTTTCTCATGCCAATTTATAAAGGTCAGAATCTGTCAGCACCCATGATGGAAGCTGGCCTTGTCATCTACAGTCTCATGGCCATGAAAAAACAGTACCGGCGGTTGACTTCCGGAGAGGTCCTTGAAAAGGTCCCGCAAATTTCCGACCGGGGTCTGGTATCGGGATTCTGCTTCCAGGATGCCCAGGTGGATGATGCCCGCCTGGTCCTCAGTCAGATCAGCAGGGGTATTGCCAGGGGAGGCGTTGCCCTTAATTATACCCGCATCGCCGGCATCGGCAGGAACCGTCAGGGAAATGTGAGTTCGGTAACCCTGGAAGATACGGATACGGGCCTGGTCCGGGAGGTGAAAGCCAGGCTGGTTATTAATGCCACGGGCGCCTGGGCCGAAAAGCTTCACCCGTCACCGGTAAAGGGGTTGAGCCTGCGTCCCCTCCGGGGCAGTCACCTGATTTTTCCCGGACATGTGCTTCCCATGGGTCAGGTCCTCAATTTCATGCACCCCAGGGACCAACGTCCGGTGTTCATCTTTCCTTGGGAAGGGAGTGCCGTTCTCGGCACCACAGATGTGGACCACCATGGGAGCCTTGACCGGGAACCATCCATCACTGCAGCCGAAGCAGCTTATCTCATGGAGGGGTTGCACCATGCCATGCCCGGGGCTCACGTCAGTCTGTCAGACAGTATCGCATCCTTTGCCGGTGTCAGACCGGTGCTCAGCAGGGGCAGATCCGATGCATCCGGGGAATCCAGGGAGCACTGCGTGTGGAAAAACAAAGGACTGATAACCGTCACCGGAGGCAAGATGACCACGTTCAGGCTCCTGGCCAGGGATGCCCTGAGAGCGGGGCGGCCCTATTTCCCCGGACGGCCAAAAGACAGGCCAAAGTCTTGTTTTCAACCCGCCGGTCCTTTGCAAGCGCTTCAGACAGATTCTGGAATCCTTCCCCCCGGTTTGATCCAAAGACTCTGGGGGCGTTACGGTTCCCTGGCCGGGGAGATTGCAGGGCGCATCAGCCGGGATAGCCGGGAAGGGGATCCAATCGGGAACACGGCAATCGTGGAAGCTGAGCTGTATGTCGCGGCCCGCCATGAACAGGTCCGCCACCTGGACGATCTCATGCTCAGGCGTGTACGCCTGGGATTGCTCCTTCCCCAGGGGGGAAGGCATGTCCTGGACCGGGTAAAACCCATTCTCTGCAGAATTCTTGCCTGGGATGAACATGGATGGGAGCGGGAAAAAAACAGGTACCTGGATATCTGGCAGCGCTATTACGCACCACTGCCTTGAGGGAAACAAGGGAGACAAACATGGGACAAAATTCACTTCTTGCCATTGATTGCGGGACCCAGAGCCTGAGGGCCCTGCTGTTTTCAGAAACAGGAGAACTGCTGGACAGGGTCCAGGTTGAGTATGAACCCTATTTCAGCACAAAACCCGGGTGGGCTGAACAGGATTCCGAGGTTTACTGGCAGAGCCTGTGTTCTGCCTGCATCATGCTCAAGGAGCGGAACAGGGCCATTTTTCGATCCATATCCGGCGTGGGGATCACCTGCCAGAGGGATACCATGATCTGCGTGGACAATCACGGTATTCCGCTCAGGCCTGCCGTAACCTGGCTCGACCAGAGAAAAGCCCGCCCGGTTTTCGGGTCCCGGGGTCTGCTCCGGACAGGTCTTCGCCTTACAGGTCTGGAGGCGGCTGTGACCGAAGTACAGGCTGACGGCAAGTGCAACTGGATCATGCAGAATCAGCCGGAAATCTGGGGTGCAACCCATAAGTATCTCCAGGTGTCAGGGTTCCTGAATTTCAGTCTTACCGGGGTCTTCAGCGATTCAGTGGCCTCCCAGATCGGCTATATACCCTTCAATTACAAGAAACAGCGCTGGGCAAAGAAGCTTGAACTTCCGGCACTGCTTTTCCCTGTGGACCACGGCCGCCTTCCGGACCTGATCCAGCCGGGGCATGTTCTTGGCGCTGTTACCCCCCGGGCCTCGGCTGCCACGGGAATCACCCAGGGGGTCCCGGTTGTGGCCTGCGGTTCGGACAAGGGGTGTGAGACCCTGGGCGCCGGGGTCCTGGATGAGACCATGGCCAGTATGAGCTTCGGGACCACGGCAACGGTCCAGACAACATCCAGGAATTATTTTGAGGTGATTCGGTTCATGCCGCCCTATCCGGCTGTTGTTCCCGGAAAGTTCAATCCCGAACTGGAGATTTTCAGGGGATTCTGGATGATTTCCTGGTTCAAGAACCAGTTCGCCCATGAAGAGGTTGAGGAGGCCAGAACCATGGGAATTCCGGCCGAAGAGATCCTGGACAGGCATCTTGTCAAGACCGGGCCCGGTGCCATGGGCCTGGTTGTCCAGCCCTACTGGGGGCCGGGATTGGATCATCCCCTGGCCAAAGGGGCCATGATCGGGTTCGGGGATGTCCATACAAAAGCCCACATATACCGGGCGGTGATCGAAGGTCTGGGGTATGCCCTGAGGGAAGGGCTTGAGAGGATTGAAAAAAAGGGGAATCTTGTCATCCGGAGGGCGGCCGTGTCAGGCGGAGCTTCCCAGAGCGCGGAAATCTGCAGGATCATGGCCGGCATCATGAACCGTCCCATGGTCAGAGGAATGACCCATGAAACATCGGGACTGGGCGCCGCTATCCTCACGGCGATAGGAACCGGTATCTACTCCGGGTTTGATCAGGCTGTTCAAGCCATGGTCCATGTCCGGGACGTGTTCGAGCCGGATCCTGAACAGACCGGCCTGTACCAGGACATGTACCAGGGGGTTTACAAAAAGATGTATGCTGCCCTGGAACCGCTGTACGCCCGGATCAAAACCATTACCGGATATCCTGAATAGGCAATCCATGCTGCCGGGAAAGATCCGGTATTTCATCCAGGAGGGATGATGAATACGCTAAAAAACAATGTGCCTGAGTGGGACCAGTCAGCACCCGTTGACAGAAGTTTCCGATCCATATTCAAATGGGGGCGCCGGGACTTTCTCAAGGTCCCCAGCCCCGGGTTTGTCTCCGTGATCAGGGATTCTCTGGCCCTGTCGGACACAGACCTTGCCCCGAGACGGTCAACCGGCGACGAGCCGGTTCCCGAAGTCACATCCATCCGTATCAGTGCCCAGGACCTTTCCGGCCTGGAAGCCCTGGTGGGTAGAAACAATCTGTCCCGGGAAACCTATGACCGGCTGAAGTATGCCACGGGCAAGTCCATGGAGGACATCCTCATGCTGAGGCAAGGTCTGGTCAGCGACCTTTCCGACGTTGTAATCCATCCCAGGGACAAACAGGATGTGGCTGCAGTTGTCAGCTTCTGCCATGAAAGGCATATCCCTGTCCAGGTCCACGGGGGTGGGAGTTCTGTAACCCGGGGACTTGCGTGCTGCCGTGGCGGTGTAACATTGGTTATGGGCACCCACATGAGGCGGCTCCTCAATTTCAATGAAACCAACCAGACCATTACGGTGGAACCGGGCATGATGGGGCCTGCGTATGAATCCCTGCTCAACCAGGCCCCGGAAAAACTGGGCGCGTCCAGGCGGTATACGGGCGGCCATTTCCCCCAGTCCTTTGAGCATTCGTCCGTGGGGGGGTGGATCGTGACCCTGGGTGCGGGACAGGCCTCCTCCTATTATGGTGATGCCTGTGACCTGGTGGTCAGCCAGGAGTATGTCACTCCTGTTGGATCCTTCAGGACCCTGGAATACCCGGGTACGGCCACCGGCCCCAGGGTCAGTGACATGATGATGGGAAGCGAAGGGTGTTTCGGTGTTCTTGTTTCCGTGACCCTGAAGGTGTTCCGATATTTCCCGAAAAATACCCGAAGGTTTGCCTTCATGTTTCCGGACTGGAAATCGGCTGTTGCTGCAGGCCGGGAGATAAGCCAGGGCGAATTCGGGATGCCGTCCATCTTCAGGATTTCCGATCCTGAAGAGACGGATGTGGCCTTGAAGATGTACGGCCTGGACCAGGGAATTCTGGGACGGTTCCTTTCCGCAACCCGCCGTTTTTCAGGCCAAAGATGCCTGGTCATGGGCCAGACCGAGGGGGAGAAGCGGTTCTCGGCGTCCGTGAAGCGATCTGTAAAACAGGTGTGCAGGCATTACCGTGGCCTGTATCTTACGGCCTATCCCATGAACAAATGGTACCATGGCCGGTTCAGTGATCCCTACATGCGCGACGTCCTCAACGACCACGGTGTTCTCATCGACACCCTGGAGTCCTCAGTGACCTGGGATAATATCGACACCCTGTACCACGGGGTCAGGAGCTTCATCAAGGGGCATCCCAATACCATCTGCATGACCCATGCATCCCACTTTTACGCCCAGGGAACCAACCTGTATTTTATCTTTATCACCCGGATGCAGGACCTGGAAGCGTTCAGGAGGTTCCAGCGCGGCATCATTGAGCAGATTCTTGCCCACAAGGGGTCTCTCAGCCATCATCACGGTGTGGGAAAATCCATGGGGCCGTTTATGGAAACCCATCTTGGCAAAGAGCAGATGGCAGCCATCCGGGCCCTGAAAACCCATTTTGATCCCCACGGCATCATGAACCCCGGCGGAACCCTTGGATTGGATTGAGCCGGATTCGATTTTCGGCATTGTCAGGACCGATTCTTTCAGTTGTATAATATTGAATTCATGCTATGATAATTACCACAGATGAATTGAAGGGATCATGGAATAAATCAGGTGAGAGATGCCGGATAAACCGACCTATGGGGAGTTGGAACAGCAGGTCTCCCTGCTGGAGCAGAAGATCGTCGACCAGCGGTATGCTGAGGACGTAAACCGGACGCTGTTCCGTATTTCCAATGCCGTCAACACCACCACCAACCTTGAAGCCCTGTATGCGTCCATACACAATTCTCTGAGCCTGCTCATGGATCTGCCTAACTTCTACATCGCCCTGTACGATAAAAGCAAAGGCTCCATAGCGTTTCCGTATTTTGTGGATCAGTTTGATCATGATTATGAGTATATTGAAAATTTCAGTGAAGATCAGTCCCTGACCGGCGATGTGATTTTGGCCGGACAACCGCTCCTGTTTGATGAGGCGGTTCTGAAGCAGAAGGATGACAACAAGGGGGTCATCGGAACCGTACCAAAAATATGGATGGGTGTTCCTTTAAAGACAAAAAATGAAATTATCGGTGTCATGGCTGTCCAGAGTTACACGGATCCCGACTATTTCAATTTCAGGGACCTGAATATCCTGAAATCGGTTTCCGAGCAGGTCGCTGTCGCCATCGAGCGCAAACGCGCCCAGGAGAAACTCCACGAAAGTGAAGAGATGTTCAGGAAGCTGACTGAGAACATCAACGATGTGATCTGGTCCATGGACCTGGAACTGAATTTTACCTACATCAGCCCTGTGGTTGAAAAAACACAGGGCTGGACCGCCCAGGAGATGATGGCTCTCAGCATCGGGGAAGTCCTGATGCCCGAGTCCATGGGGCAGGTGATGGAAACCCTTGCCCAAGGATTCATGGACGGACAGGCCACGGGTGATTACAGCCAGGCCTATACCCTTGTTGTCGGGCTCAGGAAAAAGGACGGAGATGTGCTGCGGGCAGAGGTTACAGCCCTGTTTGAGCTGGGCAGTGACGGTCTTCCCCTCGGTATCCTTGGCGTTGCCCGGGACATCACCCAGCGACTCAACGCCGAAGAAGCCCTGCGGGAAAGTGAAGCAAAATACCGAACCCTTATTGAGACAACAGATACGGGATTTGTGATTCTGGACGAAGACGGATGCGTGCTGGATGCCAATGCCAACTATGTTCATCTGTCGGGCCGCCGTGAACTGTCGGAAATCATGGGCCGGCCGGCAATGGACTGGGTTGCTGTCCCCTGCAGGGAGCGCTACGCCCAGGCCTTGAATCAATGTATGCTGTTCGGAAGCATTACCAATCTTGAGATTGATCATGTGGCTGCCGGCGGGAACTGCGTTCCCATCGGCATGAATGCAGCCTGTGTGGAAGCCAAGGCCGGACCGCAGGTCATGGCCCTGTGCCGGGATATCACAAGCCGGAAACAGGAACGCGATATCATGATCCAGTCTGAAAAGATGCTGGCCCTGGGCGGCCTTGCAGCTGGAATGGCCCATGAAATCAACAACCCCCTGGCCGGGATACTTCAGATGATCCAGGTCATCATTAACCGCGTTTCCGGAGATCTTCCAGCCAACCATGAGGCCGCAGTCCATATCGGAATCAGCATGGACATCGTCCGCCGGTATATGGAACAGCGGGGTGTCCTGTCCCAGCTTGCCGCCATCCGGGATGCCGGGCTGCGTGCCGCACGTATCGTCGAGAATATGCTGGCCTTTTCCCGCAAAGGGACATCCAATTTCACTGAAAACTGCCTTGAAGAACTTCTGGACACAACAGTTGAACTCATCAACAGTGATTACAATATAAAAAAAATGTACGATTTCAGGGCAATCACCATTCACCGGATTTACGAAACCGGCATGCCCAGGGTCTTTTGTGAGAGAAATACTATCCAGCAGGTGTTTTTCAATATCTTGAAAAACGGTGCCGAAGCCATGTGGGAGCAGCGGGGCCGAGCTGAGAAAAAAGGTCAGCCTGTGGAGCCGCCGTCATTTATTCTCAGGATTAAAAACAAGGATGGCATGGCCGTGGTGGAGATCGAAGACAATGGCCCCGGTATGGAAGAAGAACACCGGAAACGGGTGTTTGATCCGTTTTTTACAACAAAGGAAATCGGAATCGGGACAGGGCTGGGTTTATCCCTGTCCTATTTTATTGTAACGAAAAACCACAAGGGAACCATGGAGGTCAAGTCGAAACCCGGTAAGGGTTCTGTGTTTATCATGCATATTCCCATCCGGCAGAATCCATGACAGGCGCCATGAACAAACCTAACTATGAACAGCTGGAAGAGCGGCTCCAGCTCCTTGAATCGAGGTTTCGGCTTCGGCATGATGCCGAAAAGGTCAGCCAAACCCTTTTCCAGATTTCTAATGCAGTCAACACAACCGAGGACCTGGATTCCCTCTATGCATCCATCCACAGGATTCTGGGAAAAGTCCTTGACCTGCCCAATTTTTTCATAGCCCTGTATGATCCGGGAACCAGAACCATTGTATTCCCTTACTGCGTAGATCAATATGATGCCATTGTTCTGGAAGCCAGTGCCTTTGAGGAGGACCGGTGCCTTACCGGAGAGGTTATTGTGTCGGGAAGACCCCTGTTCCTTATGGAAAAGGATCTTAAGATCCGGCAGGCCCAGGGCAGGATCAGGGGAACCATGCCAAGGCAGTGGATCGGGGTGCCGCTGAGGACAAGCAACCGCATTGTCGGTGTCATGGCTGTGCAGAGTTATACGGACCCTGACTGCTTCCAGAAAAAGGACATGGACCTTCTTGTGTCCGTGTCACACCAGATCGCCGTTGCCATTGAAATCAAGCGTGCGGAACAGGACCTGTCTGCCAGCAAGATGCGATTCCAGAAGCTGACTGAAACAGTCCGGGACGTTATCTGGTCCATGGATTTTGAAATGAACTACACCTATATCAGTCCTGTTGCCGCCAAGGTCCAGGGGTGGAGTGAACAGGAGTTGAAGACGCTTAAGGTGACAGACGTCCTGACCCCGGAATCCCTGGCCGAAGCCCAGTCGATCCTGGGGGATGAACTGGTTCGTGCCTCGGAAACCAGGGACTACTCCCGCTCACAGACTCTGATCGTTGAAATGTACCGCAAGGACGGTTCCACATTGTGGGCTGAGATCACGGTCCGGTTTGAACTGGACAAGGATGGACTGCCCTGCGGTCTCCTGGGGGTTACCCGTGATGTGTCGGAACAGAAAGCTGCCCAGGAAGCGCTGGTTGAAACGGAAAAAAAATACCGGGCCATCATTGAAACAACGGATACGGGTTACGTTGTTCTGGACAATCAGGGAACGGTCCTGGATGCCAATGCCAATTACGTCCGGTTTACGGGCCGGGATCAGGTGACATCCATCATGGGCCGCTCTGTCATGGAATGGACGGCAGAGCATTGCCGTTCACGGTTAATAAAAGAACTTCATACCTGTTTTGCTGCCGGCGGGATCAGGCATCTGGAGATTGACTGCGTTGATCTTTCCGGCAAAGTCATCCCCATTGAGCTGAATGCCGCCATGGTGGAGACCCAGAAGGGAAGGCAGGTCATGGCCCTGTGCCTCGACATCTCAGACCGGAATCATGCCAGGGATCTCATGATCCAGTCCGAGAAAATGGTGTCCCTGGCCGGTCTTGCAGCAGGGATGGCCCATGAAATCAACAATCCCCTTGCCGGAATCCTGCAGAATACCCAGGTGGTGCTCAACCGGACGACAAAAAATCTGGACGCCAACGTGAGTGCTGCCCGGAGCCTGGGCATCTCGTTGGAGGACATTCGCGCTTACATGGAAAAACGGGGGATCACAGGGCAGCTTTCGGCCATCCAGGATGCAGGGGTAAGGGTGGCACGCATCGTGGAAAACATGCTCTGCTTCAGCCGCCAGGGCAGGTGCCACTTTTCAACCCATCGTCTGGATGAGATCCTGGATAACACCCTTGAGATCATTGCAAAGGATTACCGCAGGGACAAGGAATTCCGGTTTTCCAGCATAGCCGTTGTCCGGGATTATGATCCCTGCCTGCCACAGGTCATGTGTGAAGCGAGCACCCTGCAGCAGGTTTTTATCAATATCCTGGCCAATGGAGCGGATGCCATGGCCCAATCCGGCCTGTATGCCAAGTCAGGATCGGATTCACCAACGTTTTTCCTCAGGACGCGGCAGATGGGAAACATGGCTGTGGTGGAGATTCAGGATAACGGGCCCGGGATGAACGAGGAAGACAAAAAACACGTATTTGAACCCTTTTTCACCACCAAGGGCGCGGGCGCCGGTACGGGACTGGGATTGTCACTCTCCCGGTTCATTGTTACCCGTAACCACAACGGAGCCCTCGAGGTTACCTCATCACCCGGTAAGGGAACCACCTTCAGCATCAAAATACCCATTGCGTAGCAAAACATAAGGATACAGCGTGGATTTCCAGCGATACCGGTTGAACCGGCGGGTCATCAACGATCTCACAACCCGTTCCACAAAAGGGCTCCTGTTTTATGTTGTCATAGCGTTTGTGGTTTTTTTTAACGATGACTTTTACCAAAGGCATCCCCGGTTTGCCCTTGTATTCATTGCCGTCATTGCAGGGGTGTGCGGGATCCGGGGATTGCATGTCGCATTAATGCCATGGCTGAACCGGAACTGGGAAAACGCCAGCAACAGGTTTTTCCTGTTCACCGTGGTCCTGACTGCCCTGTCCTGGGGCACTGGATTTGCTTTGTTCATGATCCAGGACGGCGAACATCCGGCAAAGCTGCTCATGGCCATATGTTCAACAGGGTTGTGCGCCGGTGGAATTGTGGCCTTTATCCCCGGCAGGATGCTGTCAGTGGTGTTCAACGTCCTTATGCTCATTCCCTGCGCTGTGAGCATGTGGATCATGACGGATAATTATTCCATGGCGCTCATGATAGCCCTGTTTTCCCTGTACATGATACTGGTTTCCCTCCGGGGAAACGCCGAATACTGGGATGCTCTGGAAAACGAGTTTTTCCTGGGTCAGAAGTCCAGGGAGCTGGAAAAGATCAGCCGTATGGACGTGCTCACCGGTCTGTTCAACAGACGCCATTTTGATGAGATATTCAACTACCAGTGGAACCTCTCCCTTCGTGAGCAGAGGCCGCTGACCCTGATCATCGCCGATATCGATCATTTCAAGCGGATCAACGACACCCATGGCCACCTGGCAGGCGATGCATTCCTCAAGGGAACCGCCATGATCCTGGAGAATGTCTTTAAACGGGAGACGGATATTGTTGCCCGGTTCGGTGGAGAGGAGTTCATTGTCCTGCTTGGTAATACGGATAAGGAGCCTGCCAGGATGGTTGCCGAAGAATTCAGGTCAGCCATGGCCGCCTTTTCCCTGCCCCACCGGGATGAGGCCCTGAGGGCTACCGTCAGCCTGGGAATAGCCTCCTGCATTCCGGATCCTGGCAGAACCGGGATCCAGCTCATCAGCGAGGCGGACCAGGCCCTGTACCGGGCAAAACGGGAAGGCAGAAATCGTGTCCGGCTTTACGGACAGCCGGTCTGAAAGTGTTCGGCAGCCTCTCTTCCAGGATTTTGCTGCTGCCCCGGTTAGGGTGAAGCGTTCCGGGCAGGTGGCCGGAACCAGGGTGCAAGTCTCAGGACAGATCCATGGGGAGCTTATCATTTATCATGGCGTCTTACGGAGCTGTGAGGACAATGCAGTCGTCGGCAATGGCATTGACCTGCTCCAGATGGTGGGACACCATGACCAGGGTGCATTGCTTTTTCAAATCTGTCATGAGTTCCTGGATCACGGCTGCGGATTTTTTGTCCAGGGATGATGTGGGTTCGTCAAGGAGCAGGATTTCGGGTTCCAGAACCAGGGCCCTGGCTATGCACAGCCTCTGCTGCTGGCCCCCGGAAAGGTCCATGGCCTTTTTTTCCAGCCGATCCCTTACCTCCTTCCATAACCCGGTGTCCTTCAGGGCTTTGACAACGCGCTGTTCAACATCGTTTTTATCCGTAATCCCGGCAAGCTTCAAGGGAAAGGCAATGTTCCTGTAGATACTCATGGGAAGGGGATTGGGTATCTGGAATACCATGCCTGCCAGGCGCCTCAACCGGGTAACGTCCATGGTTCTGTCATGGATGTCCGTGAGCCTATTGTCAATCCGGATAAGCACTTTTCCCTGGATGCCGGCATGGGGGACTGTTTCATAAAGGCGGTTGAAGACAGATAAGAGGCTTGATTTTCCGACACCTGAGGGTCCGGTAATGGCGGTTATGGTGTGCTTTGGGAATTCATGGCTGAGGCAGTCGATCACCTTGTGTTTTTTGTAAAAAAAACTCAGGGATTCAATTTTTATTTTCACGGGAAGACAGCTCATGGGTAAGGATTCATATCCGGTAAAGCACCGTATGCTTTACCTGTTTCTGGATGATAAAAGCGATCAGGTAAAGCATGGTGCACAGCACGATAAGGATGACACAGGCACCGTACCCCATGCTCAGTTCCCGGGCATCTGTGTATTGGGATGATATATAATAGATGAAAAAAGGCAGGGCTTCAAATCCTTTGAACAGGGATCCGGGAATTCCCGCCGAAGCAACTACCCCGGTCAGCATGATGACCGCCGTGTCTTCAGCACATCTGCCCATGGCCAGGATGATACCGCCCAGGATATGAGAAAGGGCTTCGGGGACAAGGACATGCCGGATGTTTTGAAACTTTGTGGCGCCAAGGGCAAGGCCCGTGATTCGGGTCGATTCAGGCAATGACTCCAGGGCAAGCTGGGTAGACTTGACCATGTAGGGCAGAACAAGAAATGCCAGTGACAAAGCGGAGATCAGCAGGCAAGGTGCGATTTTCCCCTTGAAAAAGGCGTGCAGGAACAAGGTTATGGAAAACCCGAACAGTCCGATAACAATGGAGGGGATTCCGGACAGGAGATCAAAGGAAAAGCTGAAGATCCCTTTAACCGGGCCCGAGCTGTACTCTGCCATGTAGATGCCTCCTGAGAGCCCCAGGGGGATTGCCACTGCCATAGCGGTTAAAACCAGGAGCACTGTTCCGGCCATGGCCGGAAAGATCCCGTTGAACACAGGCTTCACAAAGAGCAGCGCATCCAGGGGGGCTATGTCGCCGAAGATGAGCTTAAGATTCAGGACAGGCAGGCTTTTTATCACAAGATACCCAAGAAGAAACGCCACGCTCCCGAAAACGGATAAGGATGACAGCCCGCAGAAAAGGCGTATGCACCGGTCAATGGCTCTGGTCATCTATTTGGGGGCCTCCAGCTTTCCAGTACCCGTATGGCCCCGATGATCGACGAAGTGATAAGGTACAGAACTGCTCCGCACAGGAAGATGGATTTGAATTCCATGCTTTGGAAGTCGGCAGCAATGACCAGGGCTATGTGGGCCGTAAGGGTCCTGACCGAATCCAGTATCCCCCCGGGCACCTGGACTGCGTTCCCGGCAATCATCAATGCAACCAGAGTGTCTCCCAGAGCCCTGCCAAATGAGAGGATTGTACCGGTCACGATCCCTTTGGAGGAGAACGGAAGAATCATATGGACCAGGATCTGCACCCTGGATGCACCCAGGGTGCAGGCCGCATCCAGCCAGGGCCGGGGCACCCTGTCAAAGCTCTGGATGAAAAACACGATCATGGTCGGGGAGATGAGGATGGCCAGCATAGCGGCAGCAGAGAGAATGCACATGCCCGACCCCTTGTGGAACAGTTCCCTGATAAAGGGGACTAGGAGAAAAACCCCCACAAACCCATAGATTACTGTTGGAATACCGGTCATGAGCAGGACAGCCCGCCTCATGACGGATGCTGTCCTGCCATGGCCCAGAAGAAAGATCTGGGCTGCGCAGCCGAGGCTCACCGGGAAGGTCAGGGCCACGCTGAGGCTCGATATGCCTAGTGTCCCCACGATCATGGGAAAGATGCCGTACCGGTTTTCGTGGGGGGCCCAGGAGCCGGTAATCAGTTCCAGGAACCGATTCTCCCGGATCAGGGGAAAGCCGGTAAATGCCATGAAGACCAGAACAGACAGGATCATCAGAACCAGGGCTCCTGTGATAGCGCCCACCGTTGTCCTGAACAGGGTCTCAGAGGACCTGGCCCTGATGTTTATTTTGGAAGACGCCATGTTATCGGACTGGTATGAACCCCTTGTCCGCAACCAGGTTCTGACCTTCCTCGGACATGAGATAGTCGATGAGAAGCTTTGCAAGCCCTGTCGCCTCCCCTTTTGTATTGCTGTACAAACCCCGGGCAACCGGGTAGGTACCGTTCTTGATGTTCTCCGCGGTGGGAGGTACGCCGTCCAGGGTTACCGGAGAAACGCTGCTGTCAACAAAACCCGCCGACATATACCCAATGGCATGGGGATCCTGGGCAACGGCTGATTTCATGGCCCCGTTGGAAACAACAAACTGGGCGCTTGCGGAAATGGTCCCTTTTTCCAGTGCCTTGCCCCAGAAAACTTCCCGGGTGCCGCTGGATTCATCCCGTGTGTAGATGTTGATGGCCCGATCTTCACCACCCAGTTCCTTCCAGCTGGTGATTTTCCCTGCATAGATATCAGCTACCTGCGCTCTGGTGAGGGATTTGACCCCATTGGACGGATTCACGATAACAGCCACACCGTCAATGGCCCACTTATAGTCTTTGAGACCGTAGGTCGCCATTTCCGTGTCAGTTGCCTTACGCCCTGAATTGCCGATGTCGATGAGGCCTTCCCCCACCTGCTTGATACCGGCTCCGGACCCTCCGCCGGCCAGGCTGATCTGGATGGACGGATTCAAGGTCATGATCCGTTCGGCAGCCTCTTTGATCACAGGGATATGGGCAGTGCCTCCCGCGATTTTCAGGACGCCGGACTGGTCCTTGAACGTATCCAGACCATCGGCCCAGGCTCCGGAAGCCAGCAAGGTTGTAATTCCAATGAAAATAAATGCAAAACATCTGGATCTGACCATCATGATAACCTCCTGTATTGATGATAAATATGAATTTCAAACTCTGGATTAAACCACACTGCCTGCAGGATTTCCAATCGTTTATCCGGATACGTGTCCCATGAGCAGATCGGCAGTTTCTATACCAGTGGGATTATCCATGAAATCAATCGGCCGATGCATTTCCCTTGACATGGCGTGTCAGTATTGCCAATACTGCACATGACGGGGAAAAAATTCGCCGTTATCTACACCGATCATCACAATTGACAACCGCATTGCACTGCCCGGCGGCGTGCTTTGCCCATGTTCAAGCATGACAGACGGAGCCCCATGATCGATTATCCCCACATCTATAAACCCATGGATCATTTTCAAAAAAAACTGGACCAGATCAGGGTGAGCGATCCGGTCGGGTATGAACACGTTCAAAAGGTCATCGGCCGGCTTCTGACAGATCCTGATGTGGCTGACGGAAAGATGCACGGCATTTATCAGGGCCGGTTTAAAAAATATGTTGGAAGGCGTGAATACAGAATTATTTATCATTGGTGCAGGCTTTGCAGAAAGGAGAACAAACGCCAGGAAAAAGTTTGCAGGGACTGTGATTCAATCCCGGACAACAGCGTTATCTTTTTTGATATCTACCACAAGAAAGACAAGAAAAAGTTCAAGCATGCCGTGTGACTCCGGCTTGAATCACAGCCAACAGCTGGACAGGGGACGGTATCCTGGCCTTGTGTTGATGATCGTCCCGGCCCCTGAACGATTCATAACAAAGGAGGTTACAGATGGTCACTGGGATTGGACTCACCATGAAACGGGTATCGGCGGCAGTGTTTTTACTCCTATTGGTTTCAGTCCGGCCGTGCCTGGCAGAACCGCCGGCCATTGCTATGGGGTATCATCACAGTCTGGGACTGAAAATCGACGGGACCCTGTTCACCTGGGGTTATGACAGCTACGGTCAGCTGGGCGACGGCACAACCACAACCAGCCGTGTCCCCATTTGGTTATCCAGCATTGCGGGCATCATGGACATTGCCGGGGGCGGGGAGCATTCTCTGGTATTAAAGCAGGATGGGACAGTCTGGGCCTGGGGTAAAAACAATCACGGCCAGTTGGGCGATTCTACAGCAACCCACCATTCGGAACCGGTTCAGGTTTCGGGACTGACCGGCTGTGTTGCCATTGCAGCCGGGCAGGACCATTCTCTGGGGGTGAAAAACGACGGTACCGTAGTGGCCTGGGGAAACAACGACCACGGTCAGCTGGGAAACGGGACCACCACCGACAGCATTTCCCCCATAACGGTTCCGGGCCTGTCCAACGTTGTGGCCGTCAGTGCCGGACAACTCTTCTCCATGGCCGTTAAAAGCGATGGAACGGTCTGGGGTTGGGGATACAATGGATTCGGTCAGCTGGGTGACAGTTCCAACACCAAGCGGACAACACCGGTACAGGCAGAGGGAATTGGCGGGGTGGTTGCTGTTTCCTGCGGGCAGAACCATGTTCTGGCACTCAAAGGGGACGGCAGCGTCTGGGCCTGGGGAAGAAATGCTGCCGGGCAGTTGGGAAATGGGACCACAGTAAGTTCAAACGTGCCGATCCCGGTGCCGGGGATCAGCGAGGCCAGTGCCATTGCTGCAGGAAATACGCATTCAGTAGCCCTGATCGATGGTTATGCCTGGGTCTGGGGATTCAACGGCTATGGCCAGATCGGAGACAACAGTACATCTGGCAGCGGTAGTCCCATCCAAATAACGGCCATTGACCAGGTGATTGCCATTGGCGCAGGCTACAACTATACCATGGCAGTCCGGGAGGACGGATATGTATGGGGCTGGGGTTACAACGGATACGGCCAGCTGGGCGACGGTACTCCCACGGAGCGGCATCTGCCGGTTCAGACCCTGGGTGCGGGCGGGGAAGGATACCTGAACCTCCTGGTTGATGGTTCCTACACTTACTACCTTCCCTATTATTATCAGTCAGGGAACAACGTCACCAGTATCGCCCTGAGAAATCTGAGTTCAGCAGCCGCGGCATCGGTTACAATTACACCCCGCAACCAGTCAGGCGCCGTTGTCGGGGGCGGCAGCCTTTCGTCGGTTGCCATTGCAGCCCGGGGGCAGATGGCGGCGTTGCTGCCCGAAGGTCCCACTTCCGGATGGGTCGAAATTTTGTCAAACCAGCCGCTGGCCGGTCTGTGCTTTGTGGGTGCGGTAAATGGCGCGCCGCCCTGGCCCTATATCATGGCCGATGTCTCACTCATATCCGTGCTTTCAACCAGGCTGGTCGTGCCCCATGTGGGTCAGGATGCCAACTGGGATACCGGGGTGTTCCTGTGCAATCCCCAGAGTACACCCACCTCAGCAACCCTGACTTTTATCGACAGCACCGGCAATGCCCTGTACTCCATGCAGGCGACTATTCCCGCCAAGGGCAGCGGTGTCTATGTTGTGGGCAGCTTTATCCCGGCGGGAGTCTCTTACAGCCAGGGGAGCGTTGAAATCACTGCTTCCCAGGCCATAGCCGGATTTGCCATTTACTATGATGTTATCAAGAGGAGCGGAACCTGCTTTGCAGGAATCAGCGCCGTGCCCATGCAGTAGGGCAATCGGCTGAAATCCGGGTCTGGCCTTCCAGGCCCGGTTAACCCGGATTGACCTGTAACTTTGGGGATCCTATTTCCCAGGGGCAGCAACCGGATTGCGGATCCGGGTCTGACAGGTGCGCACCAGGAATTCTGAAAATGAACATTATTGACCTGACCCATCCCATCCACGGTGGAATGCCGGTTTATCCGGGGTCGTCCGGACCGTCGATCCGCAGGGTTGCAACCCTTGCGCGGGATGGATTCGCCGAAAAGCGGGTGACCCTTAGCACCCATACCGGAACCCATGTGGATGCTCCGGCCCACATGATCTCCGGGGCAGCAACCCTGGACGCGTGGCCAATGGAGAGGTTTGCAGGGCCCGCCCTGGTAATCCGTCCGGAAAACCACGGGGGGGTTATCGATCTGAAATCCCTGAAACCCCTTGAAAAGGAAATCTCCTGCAGCGAATTTTTACTGTTCAACACCGGATGGAGCCGTTTCTGGGGCAGTCCGTCCTACGATCAGGGTTACCCTGTCCTGAGTACGGAAGCCGCTGTCTGGATCTGCGGCTTCAGACTCAAAGGGGTGGGATTTGATACTCTTTCAGCGGACAGGGTTGACACAATCGAATATCCGGTGCATCATACGCTGCTGTCCAGGAATATTATGATCATCGAAAACCTGGCGAACCTGGAGGCAATTTCTGAAAAAAGGATCTTTTTCTGCTGCTTTCCCCTGAGTTTCAAAGAATCGGACGGGTCACCGGTCAGGGCTGCCGGATTTTTCGACCCTCCGGGTTAAGGAGAACAGCGGGTCTGCTCAGGACTGTGATGACAACTCTGGTAAAAGGAATTTTTGGTAATGACAGACCTGCTTGAAATCGAAGACGCGGTCCATATTCCCCTGTCCGAGGTTGAAATGACAGCCGTGCGTTCCCAGGGGCCGGGCGGGCAGAATGTCAACAAGGTGGCCACGGCCGTTCACCTTAAGTTCGATATTTTCGGCTCGACATTACCCGATGGGGTGAAGGAGCGTCTGATGCAGGTCCGGGACAGGCGGATCTCCCGGGACGGGATCGTGACAATCAAGGCCCAGAGGTCACGGAGCCAGGAAACAAACAGGCTGGATGCCCTTAAGAGGCTGGCAGATCTTATCCGCAAAGGGATTCATGTTCCGCCGGTGCGCAAACCCTCGAAACCCGGCAGGGCCGCCCACCAGAAGCGGCTGGATGAAAAGGTCAGACGGGGACGGCTCAAAGCCCTTCGGGGACGGGTGGACGAATAAATGGCAGTGTACACCCTTTACCGGGAACAGGTGGTGAACACAACCCTTGAAGCTGCCTGGGATTTTATCCAAAATCCCAGCAACCTGAACCGGATCACTCCCGGCGACCTTGATTTCCAGATTGTTTCACAAGTCCCGGAAAGCATGGCGGACGGACTTCTCATCGAGTACAGGATCACCATGCCTGTTGTGGGAAAACAGGTGTGGCTGACCGAGATCAAACACATCCGGCACCAGGTGTCCTTTGTGGATGAACAGCGGGTCGGACCCTACCGGTTCTGGTATCATCACCATGAGATCGCCCCGCATGAGAGCGGGGTGAAATTCATGGATACCGTGACCTACCAGCTTCCTTACGGGCTCCTCGGCGGTGTTGTTCACCATCTGTATGTAAAAAAGACCCTGGATCGCATCTTCAACTTCCGGGGGCAGAAAATCAAGGAGATATTGTCTTGAAAGACAGACCCATGACCCGATTACCTGAGAACATACTTGAACTGATCAATGCGACCCTTGGGGGATATAATACAACCATTGGTCTGGTCTTTGTAAAGGCAGAACCCGATGAGTTTGTGGCCCAGATCAGTGTTGATTCCCGGCATCACATGCCCTATGGGCTTGTTCACGGCGGCGTGTATGCCAGCATGATCGAGACCGTTTGCAGCACAGGCGCTGCAATAACGGTGATTTCCGAAAACAAGAGCGCCGTGGGGCTGGAGAATTCGACGTCGTTTCTCCATGCTGTGCGTTCAGGAATCCTACGGTGTACGGCAAGACCCCTGGCCCTGGGCAACAGGTCCCATGTCTGGGAGGCCCAGGTCCATGATGATTCCGGGCGCCTGGTAGCTACGGGCCGGGTCCGGCTCATGATCCTGGAATCGGGTGCCCAGGCCGCAGGGGAGACGGTTGGCCTTGATTCATCGGCCTCTGATCCTAATACCTTCCCGGCATGAAAAGAGAACACCAGGGGCCGGGCGAGCGTTGTTAAAGAACCTGGCAATGGACGTGACACAAAAGCAAACGGAGTTGTGAATGGAAGGATTCAGCGGACTGAACCCTGTTCTCCAGGCATTGATCGGCACCTGTTTCACCTGGGGGGTGACCGCCCTGGGGGCGGCCATGGTATTC
This sequence comes from Pseudomonadota bacterium, assembly GCA_043806875.1. Classification (GTDB taxonomy): domain Bacteria; phylum Desulfobacterota; class Desulfobacteria; order Desulfobacterales; family Desulfobacteraceae; genus JAZDGN01. Next base: position 60,480 of record JAZDGN010000071.1, on the reverse strand, counting down.
TTTTTTACAACCATTAAAAAAGAGGCCTTTAACGGGATGCTGGGTTTCGCATCCGGGGTCATGATAGCCGCCAGTTTCTGGTCTCTTTTGGCACCTTCCATTGACATGGCCGAGCAGCTCGGTCTGGTACCCTGGGTTCCGCCGCTTATTGGGTTCCTAGCCGGTGGCGCGTTTCTCTGGACCGTTGACAGGGTTCTTCCCCACCTGCATCCGGGCATGAAGACCAAGGATGCTGAAGGCATCAAGACGGGATGGCAGAGAAGCGTGCTTCTTGTCTTGGCCATAACCCTTCATAACATTCCCGAAGGGCTTGCTGTGGGTGTTGCGTTCGGGGCGGCAGCAGCAGGGCTCCCATCGGCAACCCTGACCGGAGCCGTGGTCCTGGCCATCGGTATCGGCATTCAGAATTTCCCGGAAGGAACCGCTGTGTCCGTGCCCCTGAGACGGGAGGGAATGGGCCGCCTTAAGGCGTTCTGGTATGGTCAGATGTCCGGAATTGTGGAACCCGTTGCAGGCGTTCTGGGGGCCGGGGCCGTCCTGGTGATGCGGCCGCTTTTGCCCTATGCCCTGGCCTTTGCGGCCGGAGCCATGATTTATGTGGTTGTGGAGGAGCTGATCCCCGAAGGCCACTCAGGAGGCCACAGCGATACGGCAACCGTTGGGGCCATGATCGGTTTCGCCGTCATGATGACCCTGGATGTGGCCCTGGGGTAAAAACAGTCACATCAGAAACTGTGGCGCCGTAAATTGAATCGCTTATCCTTCCAGTCGATGGTCGCGGCTTTGTTATCCAGGAAATGGAGTGTTATGGGATCCAGCTCAGCGATTTCAGGGGATGTATAAGACCCGTTCAGTGTCTGTCCGCCGTTCCACACCTGAAGCTTGCCCGAATAGGTCCTGGAAACGGGATCGAACAGGCTTGAGTCGCCTCCTGAAACCATCCAGCGCGGTTTTCCGCTATCGTCATAATGGCACCAGGACAGGAAGACCTTTTTCCCACGGACATCAATAAAGAATCCGGTATTCTTGTGCTCCGGATCGTTCCACCATCCGCTCAACCGTTCGGGATCTTTGCCACGGGGCACAATCCGGCTCATATAACGTTCCAGTTTTTTTTCTTTCCAACCGCCTTGCGTGTTCCAATTGAGGGAAACATGGTTTTCATCCCTGAATTTTAATTCAAGCATGCCGATCTGTTCTGATCTGGCTCCTGAATCAACATTATCAAGGGACAAACTGTTCCATATGCACAGTGATCCTTTAAAAAATTTTTCGTCTGTTTTCCAGGCCAGGCAGCTGTACCAGACAGGAGATCCTTTACTGTCAAAGACCTGCCAGGTCAAGTAAATCCGGTCACCCTGAATTTCAAGGGATATTCCGGTTCCAGGCTGGGCTGCAAAAATCCACCATCCCGTAATAAGGCTCAGATCCGGTTCGGCCGTCTTCCTGGCGGTCGCTTTTATGGAATCTGCCATTCGCAGACCGGCCCTTGCAACATTTTTAGCCCTGCGGATGATATTTGCCTTCAGGGAAAGGGCCCTGGTTATCTTCTCACTGTATTCGGGACCGAAATAGTCGTATTGTAGATCGCAGGTTATTCCTTGTTTGGCTGCCTTGTTCGCGAGCATTGCGGCTGCATACAGTGACTGGTCCGTAACGATCTTCAAGGCAAGTTCATTGATGTCCGGGGTTATACCGATGCTCTTTACGTTGCATCTTTTGCACAGATTGATAAACCCATCAATGTCCTTTGTGGCGGAATTGTCTTTTTTGACGATATACTTGAGGGAGATACTGCCCCCTGTTGCGGCGTAACGTTGGATGTTTCTGCATACGGCATCGAAACAGTCTTTGCCCTTTACCAGCTTGAAGGTTTCGGGTGTGCCGCTGTCAACACTGGTTACAATGGAAATGGTCCTGTTAAGAAGCCCTTGTTCGATCTCTTTTGAAAAAACAACGGCATTGGTGAAAATTTTCTGGATATGTCCCTTTGCCTGCAGGGTTGCTGACAGTTCTCCGAAATCTTTCAGGATTGTGGGTTCCCCGCCTGCCCAGTCAATGGTGGATTTTTCCTGGAGCAGGTTGTTGTCAATCATACTCTGGAAAACGGGTTTCAGTTCATAGGCATACTTTTTCAGGTTCCATTCCGGATGGACCACGGTATAGCAATAGTTGCACTTCAGGTTGCAGATGGTAAAGTTGCTTATCTCGACCTGGTTGAAAAGAACAGTGTCCTCCAGTTTCTCCCAGTCCCTGTTGACTAGAAACGGGCATCCTTTGCACGGAGAGTCCGCACCTTCGGTATTGTTGAGCTTTCGTAATTTTTTTCTTGCCTCTTTGATGGTGTCAACCGGCAGATCCCCGCCTTCAAAAAGACATATGGGAACGAAACCCTTGTCACCGCTGTGGGCCTTGCAGCAGAATTTGAGTTCAAAATGATCCAGGACCAGACGGTATTCAATCCACTCGCAACTGTAGAACATTATGTAACCTTTCTATGAACAGGGTATCCCATGTGAAGGCTGAGTTCCTAAATATGATGGGCCTCTTCCTATGCATAATAGTTTTTTGTAATGCTGGATAAATCATTCGGGAAAATATGATTTTTGTATGGCAATAATTATCTTTTCCCTGGACACTGAAGCGAAAATTTCTTGGGATTCAGTTTCTATGAAAAGGTCTCTTACTACTTTTTTTTTACTATGTCCATGTTCAAATAACGGAAATCAGATTGTTATGATGTTTATTCAGGTTTTTCCGTGTTAACAGGGAATAATTTTTTAACGAGGCCGGATTCGTAAGCCTGAAGCCGGAAATCAACTGGAGTCCTTTATGGTGTGGGCAAACCATAGGTGCCGAATTATGTCATGGGGACCACCAGCCGGCGATTCCGGTCTTTTTTTTCGGACTGTCAATGGTATCATAAAGCTTTTCTTTAAACTGGAATACTGGTAGGGTTGCACTTATGCGAAAAGTTATTCCGGGTGATCGTCCCGGGCAATGACATGAAAAACGGAGGACTCAAATGACACAGGTAAATACTCTGGAAATATTGAAACAGGCAATCCTGCTGGAGCGACGCGGACACGGGTTCTATAAGGCAGTCGCGGAAAAAGCCGCAGACCCGGATGTGGCATCCTTTTTTGATTCCATGGCCGCAGAGGAAAAAAAGCACATGCAGGTGCTGGGGGGGCAGTACAAATCCTACCACGAGACCTCGCGATTCGCATCCGGCGCCTTTGACCAGGGTGATTTGAGCCAGATTTCAGCCAGTGTACTGGATGGGGAAACCCGGAAAAAAATCGCAGCAGCCGGTTTTGAGGCTGCCTCCATCGAAGCTGCCATTTTCATGGAACAAAAAGCCGTAGACCTTTACTCCCGGCAGGCCCAGGCAGCTGTGGATCCCGAGGAGAAAAAGCTTTACACCTGGCTGGCAGCCTGGGAGCGTCAGCATCTGAACCAGCTTGCCGAGATCAATAAATCCCTTATCGAGTCGATCTGGAATGACAACAATTTCTGGCCGTTCTAATCGGGACATGGCGTCGGCAATGATTCCTGAATACCCGGATGAACGGACCGTGTCCCTGGACATGAGGCCTTTGCTGCATCCCATGTTCCAGGCTCTGCCCGACGGAATATCCGAATTCACCTTTGCCAACATCTATCTGTTCCGGGAAGGACACCGGTATCGTCTGTCCAGGATGGCCGATGGCACGATTGCCATCCTGGGCCAGGATGGCGACAGGCCCTTTTTCATGCTGCCCTTTGGATTGCCGGACAAAGCGGTCCTGGATCTTCTCATGACCGGTAACGGTTTCATGAAATGCGTATCCGGCAGTCAGAAACCCTTGCTGGAAGCCATGGGATACGAGGTGACACAAGACAGGGATGGCTTTGATTACCTGTACCTCAGGCAGGAACTGGCCGAATTGACGGGCAGGAAATTCCAGAAAAAACGGAACCTGATCAAGGCGTTCATCAATAATTATACCTATGAAGGCCGTCCCCTGCTGGAAGAGTACCTGCCCCAGGCCCTGAGCGTCCTGGAGGCCTGGCGCCGGGAGCGCGACACCCCGGGAGATTATGCCGCCGCCCGGGAGGCGCTGGAACGGAGCGAGGAACTCCAGCTCTGCGGCGGAATCTACTATGCCGACGGACAACCTGCAGCCTATTCGCTGGGAGAAGAGCTGGCCTGCGGCACCAGCTTCGTGATCCATTTTGAAAAGGCAATCAATCAGTACAAAGGTATTTACCAGTTTGTCAACCAGGCCTTTGCATCCATCATCACCGATCCCTATACCACCTTGAACAGGGAGCAGGATCTGGGTGACGAAGGTCTGCGCCATGCCAAACTCAGTTACCGGCCAACGGGTTTTGTGGAGAAGTTTCGAGCAGGCATCAGGCAAAAACCATGACAAGGAACAGGGCAAGGCACAGCCCAAGGGCCGGTGCCTCCAGCCCTGAACGGATGAATTGCGCCTCAGTCCGGGTTTCCGAAAAACAACGGGCCTCCATGGCCAGGGTAAGCCGGTCGGCGGACTGAAAAGTCTTGCGGATCATGGGAACTGCAATCCTTGCCATGCGTTTGACCGGGTTTCTGCCAAGATCGCCGCAGCGTGCTTTCTGGGCCAGGGCAACGTCCTTGAACTGCCCGAGCAGCATGGGCATGAATCTCATGAACAGTCCTGCCATGAGGGCAACCCTGGATGCCGGGATAAAGGGCAGTGGGGTGATCAGCCATTGGGCAGCACCCTTGACAAGGGAGGGACGGGTTGTGGCCGAGAACAGCAGTCCCAGGACCATTACCAGTAAGAAACGCCAGACCACAAGACCTCCCTGGACAAGACCCTGCTGGGTAATGTCGAACACCCACCAGTGAAGTGCAGAATCTCCGGGGGTGAACAGGGATCTGGACACAAAAATACATCCCAGAAGAAGAAAGAACAGTTTCAGATCAGCCATGACCCGGACCGGGTGGATTTTTGAGTTGACCATGAGAGCGGCAGCCATGACGGTGACGGCGATAAGGGCAGAAAGACCCGCCCAGACCAGGCCCATGCTCAACGCGCACAGGCACACGAGTTTGCATCGCACATCCAGGCGGTGAAGCAGGGATGTCCCTGTCCGGTAATGCAGGGCGCTCAGCGTTTCCATGGCAGAATCTCCATGCCGAACCTGGAAGCGCACGGTTCACGGACTCCGAAAACTTCCACTGTTTTTACCAGGGAACGGGGCGGGCCGTCTGCAGCAAGGGTTCCCTTGTCAAGGACGATCATGCGGGTAGCGCAGGCGATGACTTTTTCAATATCGTGGGTTGCCAGGATAATGGTGCAGCCGGAGGCGTGCAGGGAGGTGACGCAGTCCAGGAGGTCCAGGCTTCCCGGGTAATCCAGGTTGGAAAAGGGTTCATCCAGAACGATTACTTCAGGATGCATGGCAAGAACACCTGCAATGGCCAGTCGCCGTTTCTCTCCGCCGGACAGGGTTACAGGGCTCCGGTCCTTGAGATGTAAAAGACCCAGGGCCGACAGGGATGTATTGACCCGCTCCGTTATTTCCTGTCTGGACAGCCCCAGGTTTTCGGGGCCAAAGGCGGTATCGTCACCAACGGTTTCTCCCAGGATCTGGAGATCCGGGTCCTGGAATACCATGCCCACTGTTTTCCTGGCATCCATGGGATGGGTGATGACAGAGCGCCCCTTGACCAGGACATCCCCGGAGGTGGGGTGCTGCAGCCCGTTCAGGTGCCGGAACAGGGTGGATTTTCCTGACCCGTTTCTGCCCGCAACCAGAATGAACTCCCCTGGTTGTACGCAAAAGGATATGTTCCGGATGCCGGTGCCGGTTTCACCGTAGTCATGGCTCAGGTTCACAACTTCAATGACAGGCAGGGTCATGGCTTTACCAGGGGTCTTATGATGGGGGCCGCCAGGACCCCAGCCCCCACTTTCAGGGCGTCACCGATGAGAAAGGGATACATGCCCGCCGCCAGGGCCTTTGACCAGTCCATCCCGGTGGCGGCGTGGAGCCATGGAACTCCGGCTGCATAGACCAGGAGCGCTCCTGCTGTCATGGCCAGGATGTCGGCTGTCCGGGTCCGGCCGAGCCGGGAGCAAATGAATCCTGTGACCCAGACTGCGGGAAGATATCCCAGGAGGTAGCCGCCGGTGGGTCCGAACAGCCTGCCGAAACCCCCGGTTCCCCCGGCAAACACCGGAAAACCCATGGCACCCATGAACAGGTACAGCCCGATGCTGACAAGTCCCCATCTGGGGCCCAGGATGACCCCTGTCAGGAGGACGAACAGGTTCTGGAGAACAATGGGTACCGGCGTGAACGGTATGGGGATGGCAATAAATGCGCCGGCAGCGGTCAGGGCTGCGAACAAAGAAGCATGGACCATCATTCGAAACGGGCTGGACGCGTTCATGAATTGTATCCTTGATAAAAGCAATCGCCGTAGATGATTCGTTTAAGTGTTCCATCAGCCTGCTCCAGAACCAGGGCCCCGGTGTCGTCCACATCCACGGCCATGCCCTCGGAAAGCTCCTTTGGGGTTTCTATCCTGACCTGGCGGCCAAGGGTTGAGGTCCGGGTTTTCCACTGGCCGATGATGGCAGTTGTATCCATGTCCCTTAACAGGTCGTGAAATTTTTTCAGGAATTCTGACAGGATCCGGGGCCGGGAAACAGGCTGGCCTGCCAGAGTTTTCAGGGAAACACCATTGGGCTCCCTTTTTTCCGGGTTGTTGTTGACATTGAGTCCGATGCCGATGGTGACAAAGGAGAGCATGTCTCCCCGGGTTTCCATTTCAGACAGGAGGCCTGCCAGTTTTTTCCCACCGGCCAGAAGGTCATTGGGCCATTTGACGCTCACCTCCAGGCCGGTCACCGAGGTCACGGTATCGGCCAGGCACAGGGAGGCTGCGAAGTTGACGTGAAAGGCCAGGGGCGGTGGCAGATCCGGCCGGACAATGACCGTGAACCAGAGTCCTCCCCTGTCCGACAGCCAGGTTCTGTCCAGTCTTCCCCGGCCATGGGTCTGCTCTTCAGCAACAACCGCAGTCAGGTGGGGCGCTCCCTCCCGGGCCATTTGTCTGGCTTTGTCCATGGTGGATGTGAGCCTGGGGAAAAAATGGACCGATGCCGGAGTGTCCTGGAACCGGAAGGGCAGGGGCAGGTCGTGGCTGTCCTCCAGGTGGTACCCCCTGGTCGAGGACTCAATGGCATATCCTTCTTCCACAAGGGTCTTGATGTGTTTCCATACCGCCACCCGCGAGATTCCCAGGACAGAGCTGATGCGGACCCCTGAAAGGGGGGCGTCTCCGGCCTGGGCCAGCAGGTTCAGGATGCTGTTTTTCATGGTTTGCCTCGTTAACTTGATTTTTGATATGTGGTTAACACATATCAAAAATCAGGTCAAGCAGAAATCCCCAGGGTCCTTTTCAAAACTTGAAATTTCTGGTAGTGTTGGTCCGTTCGAATTGACCCGGCTGCAGGGGATTTTCGGCAGTCGAAACGTCCGGGGAGTGCCTGGAGCAGGTTCCGGGACAGAGTGTGATCAAAAAGGGAGGAGCCATGGAAACAAAAACGCTCAGGCAGATACTGCCATGGTCAACGGAATTCAAAGTGTTCTGGAAGGCATCAGGACCTTTCCGGTACGCCCTCACAAGCAGGGAATTTCCACCTATACTTCTGGAGCCTGAGGAGTGGCTGTTTTCGGACAATCTGAGCGATCTTATCAAGGAGTTGATGCAGTGGGAAAAGCGGGGGATGGCCATCATCGAAGCCCCATTCAATCCCAGGAGCACCAAAACCCTGAAGCCTGAAGAACTGAGTCCCTGGAAGATCAACCATTTCCCTGAGGAATGGGAGAGTGCGGTATGCCCGCTTTTTACTCCGGTGGGTCACCTCACCCATGAAGCCGTGTCCCGGAGTCTGTCCCAGGAAGCAGCCGATATCGAAAATGCCTTTTTTGAATCCCTGGCAGAGTATATAGATACGATCGGATATGTGTTGCTGAAACCGGATCCGGTTTTTTCAAGGACCCATGCCTGCATCAATGATTATCTGAAGGAGTGGGAAGAGGATGAGTCCGATGATGATTGATGCATGGAACCCTGGGAGGATCAGGCCAGGTGAAAGGTGATGGGTATGACGTGGAGCCGGTTGCTTATTTCCCGGGTGTTGCCTATGTTCCATCTTGTGCAGGAAGCATTTCCGTTCAGGATGGTGTTAATATCCTTCTGAAGCCCGTTCAGGTTGATCACAGGATGACGGGAGAAAACCGTTGGGAGTCCGTAGGTAAGGTTGCAGGCAAGGCATTTACCGGCCCTTTGCTTTAATTTGAATTCAAAACTGAGCTGTTTGTTTTCCAGCTTTGAAAAAGCAAGACTGATATCGTAGGCCCCATCCCTGGAATCCCCGTAAAGGGCTTCGAAAAACTGGTTTGCCCGTTCCTTTGGGAATAGCGAAGTAAGAACGGTTTCTGAAAACAGGGCCGATGCGTCATTGTGGGTCATAATGGTTTATCTCCTTGTTATCATTGAACTGCCATGGGCTCTTTCAAAAGAAAAATACTGTACAGCATTCATCGCCAATGTGCAAGGGATAAACACTGACGCAGCAATTCACTGTCCATGAATAGTTCCATGGATGGAGTGGAAATAGAGCCGCCGCATCAAATTTTTCCCGAAAGCATCATCTGCTCAAGAAGTGCTGTATACTGAATCCCAGCCTCCGTAAATCCTTTTCTGCCGTATTTCATGTTGGCTTCAATGATAGAAAAGGACCCGTTATGCTCCAGGATATCCAGGCCCACATCATCCCATCCGCACCGGGTTGCCGTTGTCAGAGCCAGATCCAGGGCTCCTTTTGGAATGTCGTTGAGCCGTATGGTGCCTCCCCTGGAAATATTGGTCCGAAAATCCCCAGGGGGCCTTTCCCTCCAGAAAGCAAGGACAATTTCGTAGCCGATGACAATGACGCGTATGTCCCGGTCAATGGGGATGTACTCCTGGATATAGGCAGGGCCGTTCAGGGTGAGATACTCTGTCAGGTCCTGATGGTTCCGGACCAAAAAGACCCCCTTGCCCATGGACGACCCCCTGGCCTGTTTGGCAATGAACGGGAATGGAAAATAGTCCAGGATTTTTCGCTTCTGCCTGGGTCCGAAAAAAAACCGGGTTTCGGGATGGGGGATTCCCAGGAATTTGAACAGTGCTGACTGGCGAATTTTATCCTGGGCATAGGTATAGGTCCTGCAGCTTGGAAATATTTTTTTCCCGGCTGCAATGAACAGATCCGCGTAAAAGGCAGTGGGAAAATAAATCTTTTCTGCGGCTGAAAGAAGGTGCTTTTCCTGGTCCGAATAGTCGTCAAAATTGGGTCTGAACCCAAGGGTTGTGACAATGGGGCTGTTTTTGAGCCTTGAGCCCAGGGCCAGGAAGCGGGGTTTATCCATGGATGAAATTTCGTATCATGCCAAGGGGCATGGGAAACTGGGCAAGACCGTTTATCTTAGCTGCAGTGCATTCATGCGCAAGGGAGTTCCGGTTGAAATCGGCCTGAAGCGTCGATACCAGGATGGGCAGTTCCTGCTTCTGGTAAAACTCGCGTATTTCCAGGGCAAGTTCAAGCCCTGTCATGGCCGGGAAGCACAGGTCGGTGAGAACGAGTGCGGGTTTCTGGGCGATGATGGCTTCAAAAGCGTTCTGGGGCGACTGGAAGGTGACCACCCCGTATCCGCCCCCATAGAGTATTTTTTCATACACGCTATGAACGGTTCTGGAGGTACTGATTACCATGGCCATGGGTTTTGCCCCATAGCCTTTGGACGAAATCAGGTCTTCGAATTTCCGGGCGGTTGATTTAAGGCCCCGCTTCTGGAGGGCCTGGATGTAATGGCTCAACGGCGACAGGGGGGCTTTCCTGGATAGGTAATTGTAGGCGATGTAGGAAAATGTGTCTGAATCCATCAGGACGTTTATCAGGCTGGATGTCTGGGCGTCGATGATGGTTTCCACAAGAAGCTCTCCCTTGCTGCGTCCGGTTTCAATCCTGTTTTTGATGTCAGCCGTGATAAAGTCGCTCAGGTGCTTGTCCAGGGCCTTGATCGCAGCCATGCGGACGTGCAGTGCAGTATTATCAATACCTGGGATGATGGCTGCGGCTGATTCAAGTTTTGGGAAAGCACCCAGCGTTTCATAGGCCGTGAACCGGATTGCCGGGGATATGCCGGGACGTACAAGAAGATCGAGGATGTCGCCCACAAGCTTTTCCGGAATTACCCGGGCGATGATTCTCAGGGTGTTTAGGATCAGGTCATGGTTGTCGGATTTCAGGTTCTCGGCAAGGTCTGGCAGCCCTGTTTCCACCCCGGCCTCGGTAATGCGCTGGATTGCCTTGAACCGGGTTGTGAAATCCTCTGACTGGAGGTTTCTAAACAGGGATGCGAGATCCTTTTCCTCCGTTGTTTCAGCGTCCTGGTCTTTTGGAGTTTCTGTTGCCACGGTCTGCCCAAGGGCCGCAATGGCATCCAGAATATTCTGGTCGCACTTGATGGTTCCTGATGCTTCCTCCAGCCTGAACAGGGAACCGGCGGTTCCTATGAGTTCCAGGGCCCTGACCGTCCCGGACTTGAGTTCAGGGTTGTCGTAGTACAGGTATTCAGAGATTTCATCCACAAGATAGTCGATCCTGTGCTGGCCGGCTGCACGGATGGTTGCCAGGAGAATATCGGTGTCGGTTTCATTAACCAGGATGTGCTTCATCAGGGGGGCTACCTCACGGAGCGCTGCAGTGTCTCCCATCTGGTAAAGGATAAGGATGAACTGGAACTTAGGATGGGCCCTGTCGACAATCAGCTGGACAAGTCGCGGGTAGGCGGGTGAAGTGCTTTGTACCAGCCGGGCCAGGAATGAGAGAAGATCCCAGGCGGCAGCATCTTCTGCAAGGGCCAGTTCGTGAAGGATCATCTCCTGGACGGATTCCGGCTCCCGGGAAAAGGATTTCAGGATACTGCGCGCCCCTTTCAGGTTGGATGCGCCTATCAGTTTTTTAAAGGTCTCTGCGACTGTTTCCATATCCACCGCCTTTACCGGTAACCGTTAGGATTCATGGATTGCCATCGCCAGGTGTCCACGCACATGTCATCAAGGGTTCTGGAGGTTTCCCATCCCAGTTCCCGGCGGGCTTTCCCTGGATCCGCATAGCAGGCGGCAATATCTCCGGCCCTTCGGCCCATTATCCTGTACGGGATGGTTTTCCCGCAGACCCGTTCGAATCCCCGGATCATTTCCAGGACAGAGTAACCCCTGCCGGTTCCCAGGTTGTAGGTCACGATACCCGGTTTTTTCAGGAGCGCCGGGATGGCTTTAATGTGGCCCAACGCCAGATCACAGACATGGATATAATCCCTGACCCCTGTACCGTCCGGGGTTGGGTAGTCGTTTCCCCAGACATTCAGGCAGTCGAGCCTGCCCACGGCAACCTGGGTTATATAAGGGACAAGGTTGTTGGGAATGCCCTGGGGGTCTTCTCCTATCAGGCCGCTGATATGGGCCCCCACAGGGTTAAAATACCGGAGCAGGGCAATGTTCCAGGACGGATCGGATCGATGGAGATCCCGGAGGATGTCCTCTATCATGAGTTTGGTCCTGCCGTATGGATTGGTCACGGACAGGGGGAAGGTTTCTGTTATGGGCAAGGATTGGGGATCCCCGTAAACCGTTGCCGATGAGCTGAAGATAAAATTTCTTACCTTGGTTCGTTTCAGGGCATTTAACAGGTTCAGGGTCCCGGTGATGTTGTTGTGGTAGTATCTGAGGGGATGGTCCACCGATTCCCCCACGGCTTTGAGGCCTGCGAAATGGATTACCGCATCAAAGGAATGGGAGGACAGGACCTGAGCCAGACCAGCCTGATCCAGGAGGTCGATCTGGTGGAATACAAGGGTTTTTTCCGTGATTTTCATGACCCTGTCCAGGGACGAACGGGTGCTGTTGGACAGGTTGTCCACCACCACCACATCCCAGTTGTTTTCCAGAAGTTCCAGGCAGGTGTGGCTTCCGATGTATCCGGCGCCTCCGGTAACTAAAATTTGCATGCTTCATCCTTGTACCGGCTCAGTACCGGTTGTTTGCGTTTCGTCGTCAGGTTCATCAGTGAGCTGCATATGCTGCAAACTCTGCAATCTTTTGAACAGTTTGTCAATGTTTTGAGAAAATCCTTTCCCAGAAGAGGATTGTCCACATGAAAGGAGCCGGACATCCATTCCATGGCATCCAGGATCTCCAGGAGGTTCCCTGACCAATCCCCTCGGATATAGGCCGAAATCGTTTTTTCCATGAATCCGGGGCCCAGGGTCCGGCCGCAGAGTTTGAGAACATCGGCAAGGCCTTCATAACACCTCACATCCTCGGGCCGGATGAATGGTGATTTGAAGATTTTGTCCGGATGGTTGAAAAGGACCGGCATGCATCCGGCATCCCGGTTTATCTCAAAGGTTTTTTCCCGGACAAGGCCGGTGTTTGACAGGGCTATATGGACATCGTGGGCAGGCTTGAACGGGCACTGATACAGGCAGCCCTCATTGGCAAGCAGTTCCAGCCGGATCCCCGGGAAATGGTTTCTGAGCTGTCGGCCCGTCTGTTCAAGGGCCGGGATGTTCCGGTTCAGGGACCGGTCCAGACAAAGTTTGCCGGGCGGTCTGAAATGGGTGGTGTCGATGATATCCAGGCAGGCCATGACCTTGTCCGAGGAGTCCAGCATGGCATTCACCCCTGGGATGGCCTGGATGTCCGACATGAAAGAGCCGCCCTCCCTGGACAGTCTTGCCAGAAAATAGAAATCGCAGAACACGATTCCGTCCAGACAGTGGCAGGATTTGAGGATTTCCAGGCTGGCCAGGAGGCGGGTGAAAAACTTCGGATCATCATAGAGATCGGGCCTGATGAACCGGGTATTGAGCAAACAGTATTTCAGGGGACCTCTGATCCGGGCGAGTCCCTCTGCAAGCTGCCGGGTATCCACCTGGTTGAACCGCATCCGGGAATCCAGGGGGGGACCGGTGTGCAGGCTGAAGTGCACCGTATCCAGATGGCCGGCAATGCCGGCCAGGAAATCCGTATAACCGGCATGGGGAATGTAGGGGACATTAAATTTCATTTTCCCTGGATTATAGACCAGTAAAGGGCGGGTTTGCAAGAGATGAAGAATTCCTGATAAAAAACGATACATTTACTTGATGAAATCCGGGTAACTTGATACTGTTGTGCAAACCAAGCTTGACCTTTACCCCACCAGGAACTATTTCCATGATCAGTGTTGAGCCCATAGGCATTATCCATTCGCCCCATAAGCACCGGGAAGGCGCACCCATCCAGCCCCATGGCAATTCCCGGTTCGAGGGACGCATACAGGTGTTTCCCGACTATGTCCAGGGTCTCAGCGACCTGGACGGGTTTGAAAGAATCATCGTGATTTACCATTTCCATCTGTCCAGCGGGTTTGACCTTATGGTAAAACCCTTTCTTGATGATACCCTGCGGGGTGTATTCGCCACCCGGGCCCCGAAACGACCGAACCAGATAGGAATTTCAATCCTCCGGCTGGACAGGGTAGAGGGTGACACATTGCATGTGGGGGAGATCGATATCGTTGACCAGACCCCGCTCATCGATATAAAGCCTTATGTGCCAAGGTTCGATGCCTATCCTGGAGCCCGGGCCGGATGGCTGGACACCTCGGGCAGATCACAGGAAACGGTGCGTGCGGATAACCGGTTTGTGGATTAGGTGATATTGACATAAATGCTCATTGGGAGTATGGATATACTTTTAACATAACGAAGGTAATGGGGGAAAAACGATGACCGAGATAATTGAAGTCAAGGCAAGGGAGATCCTGGACTCCCGTGGAAATCCCACGGTTGAGGTGGATATTGTTCTGGCCTGTGGGGCCCAGGGACGGGCTGCGGTACCGTCAGGGGCGTCAACAGGAACCCGGGAAGCGCTGGAAATGAGGGACAACGACACCAACCGGTATCTGGGTAAAGGCGTCCTCAACGCCGTTTCCAACGTCAACGAGGTTATTGCTCCGGAAATCATCGGCTTTGACGCCATGAACCAGGCCGGGCTTGACCGGACCATGATCGATATCGATGGCACAGAGAACAAGTCAAAGCTAGGGGCCAACGCAATCCTCGGTGTCTCCATGGCTGCGGCAAGGGCTGCTGCAGCTGCGGCAGACATCCCTCTGTACCGCCATATAGGCGGTATCAACGGCAGGATCCTGCCGGTGCCCATGATGAATATCATCAATGGCGGAGCCCATGCGGCAAATAATCTTGACATCCAGGAGTTCATGATTCTCCCCTTTGGGGCTACCTCTATTACAGAGGCGGTGCGCATGGGCGCGGAAACCTTTCACAGCCTGAAAAAAATTCTTAAAAAGGCAGGACTCAGCACTTCCGTAGGTGATGAGGGCGGCTTTGCCCCCAATCTAAAATCCAACGAAGAGGCTCTGGAATACATTATCAACGCCATAGAGAGCGCCGGTTACAGGCCCGGCAAAGATATCGGCATCGCCCTGGATGCAGCTGCCAGCGAGTTCTACAGGGACGGGAAATATATCTTTGAATCCGAAGGCCAGAAACTGACATCCGAACAGCTGATTGACTATTATGAATCCCTGGCCACGCGGTATCCCCTGTACTCCATTGAAGACGGTCTGGCCGAACAGGACTGGGCCAGCTGGAAGATAATGACCCAGCGCCTGGGAAGTACCCTCCAGATTGTGGGAGACGACATTTTTGTCACCAATCCGGATATTTTCCGGAAAGGTATCGTTGATGGTATCGGTAACTCCATACTCATCAAACTGAACCAGATCGGAACCGTAACCGAAACTCTGGACACCATCCAGATGGCCAAAGAGTCCGGCTATACAACGGTTATCTCCCACCGGTCCGGAGAGACGGAAGACTCCTTTATCGCTGATCTCGCCGTAGCAGTAAACAGCGGTCAGATCAAGACTGGTTCCCTGTCAAGAAGCGACAGGATAGCCAAATACAATCAGCTGATAAGGATAGAGGAAGAGCTTGGCAATGCAGCTCTTTTTCCAGAAGATCTCTTTGTATGATCCTGGCCGGCCTTAAATGCAGGCATTGTGTGGTGCTGGTTGCGGCTCTGTTGCTCCTGGTCATCCCGGGGGCCGGTTACTGTTATGTCCTCCAGGGATCCCATATCCTGGAGTTGATGACAAAGACCATCAATGAGCCCAAGGGGATTATAGTTCACCAGAGGCGGGAGATCCTTCCCCGCGAAGGAGAAAAGGCGTTTACAGGAAGCATCCTGGAAACGGTGTGGCTGAAACCGACAGGGAGTTTCCGGAGCGAGATCGTCTCCGGGGAGCAGAAGCGGCTTACTGTTTATTCTGAAGGAAACAGTATTACTGTTTTAGGAGGGCGCCGCATTGCTGCCCAGGCATCACCGACAGACCGGTATCTGGATATACTCCTGTTCAGGAGCCGCCAGCGCCTTGAACAGAAATTAACCGAATCTGGTGTAGACATCGGTGTTTCGTCCCTGAAGCGGTTCAACTCGGCCATCTGCTTTGTGGTTGGTAACGTCAACGATGCTCAGCATCCCTCGTCATCCAGTCTCTGGGTGGATAAGGAAACTTTTTTACCTGTCCGCTATTTCGTGGTAATGAACGGACGGCAGGTCGACATCGGATACCAGAACTGGCAGAAGGTCAGCGCCTCCTGGTATCCCAGGGAAATATCCATTTCCATGAACCAGGAACCCGGTTTCCTGATACATGTGGACACCATAGAGATTGGCTCCCAATTTCCCGGATCATTTTTTGATGTGGATACCTTACGGGTCATGTACCCTGAAGCTGCGGAGCCCCCCATCTCCACAGCCGAGCCCGACGGTGTCAATGATATTCAGAAATCCATCCGGGATTTTGTCAGGCTGTATGAATAAAAAAAGCAGACCCGCTATAACTCTTTTTAAGTTAAAAACGGCAGCAGCTGTATGGATACTAACAGGTGTAAGCCGGCACACGCTCTGCCGGCATAATACCAAATTAATGCGAGGAACTCATGTCTGATACAACCAAGTATATTTTTGTCACAGGAGGTGTGCTTTCTTCCCTTGGCAAGGGGCTTGCTTCAGCTGCAATAGGGCTGCTCCTGGAAGCCAGGGGGCTCTCTGTAACCATCCAGAAACTGGACCCGTATATCAATGTGGACCCCGGCACCATGAATCCGTTTCAGCACGGAGAGGTGTTCGTGACCGATGACGGCACGGAAACAGATCTGGATCTGGGGCACTATGAGCGGTTTACCCATGCGAAACTTGGTAAGAACAACAATTTTACCACTGGCAAGATCTATTACTCGGTTATCACCAAGGAACGCAGGGGAGAGTACCTGGGTGGTACCGTGCAGGTCATCCCCCACATTACCGACGAAATCAAGCGCAGTATCTGTCTGGTATCCAAGGATGCCGACGTGGTGATCGTTGAGATCGGGGGCACCATCGGTGACATCGAGTCCCTGCCGTTCCTGGAAGCCATCCGCCAGTTCAAGTCCGATGTGGGGCGCAATAATGTCATCAACATCCATCTGACCCTGGTCCCTTATATAGCCACTGCCGGAGAGCTCAAGACCAAACCTACCCAGCACAGTGTCAAGGAACTCAGGAGCATCGGTATTCAACCCGACATCCTGCTTTGCCGCACCGACCGATACCTTTCCCCGGAGCTCAAGGCCAAGATTGCCCTGTTTTGCAACATCGAACCCGATTCCGTGTTTACAGCCAAGGATGTGGACTGCATCTATGAAGTACCTCTGGTTTACAACAAGGAAGGTCTGGGGGACAAGATCCTCCAGAAGCTGAACATCTGGGCCCGGGCTCCCAGGCTGGACGAATGGCGCGAGATTGTAGAGAAACTCAAGAACCCCAGGTTTGCAGTGACTATTGCCATTGTCGGTAAATATGTGGACCTGACTGAATCCTACAAGAGTCTTAATGAAGCCCTGGCCCACGGCGGCATATCCAATGATGCCAGGGTCAACCTGGTTTTTGTGGACTCATCGGCCCTGACCGAGGACAATCTCGATGAAAAGTTGGGCTCGGTGGATGGCATCCTGGTTCCCGGAGGCTTCGGGTCCAGGGGGGTTGAAGGCAAGATTCTTGCCGTCAAATACGCACGGGAGAACAAGGTGCCGTTTTTTGGAATCTGCCTTGGCATGCAGATCGCCGTCATCGAACTTGCCCGGAACGTGGCCGGCCTGGAAGATGCCCACGGCGAAGAGTTCGACGAACACACCCCCTATCCGGTGATCTACCTGATGAAAGAATGGTACGACGAGAGAACCAAGAAGGTAGAGAAGAGAGATGAGCTTTCGGACAAGGGCGGAACCATGCGTCTCGGAGCCTATCCCTGTGTGCTGGTTCCGGATACGTTTGCCATGGCTGCTTACCGGACTCCGGAAATTTCAGAGCGTCATCGCCATCGATATGAGTTCAACAACACCTACAAGGAGGCCCTGGAAAAGGCAGGACTGGTCATCAGCGGTCTGTCCCCGGACAAGGAGCTGGTTGAAATCGTGGAGCTCAAGGATCATCCATGGTTCCTGGGATGCCAGTTCCACCCTGAATTCAAGTCCAGGCCCGCCAATCCCCATCCTTTGTTCCGGGAGTTCATAAGGGCTGCCCTGAAGAATAAAAAGAAGGACTGATTCTCCAGGTCAGGCCCGGAAAATCATCTGATCAAAAAGTGCAAGGGAGCAGGATTGATACCCTGCTCCCATTTTTTTGGAATCGTCTGCTCGCAGGCAAGAACGCCCAATTGAATACATCGTCTCAGTCCTCTTCATCCATAATTCGAACAGGTCTTCAAAGGATTATCGCTGGCCCTCGATGAATTCGGCTATCTTTTCAGCAGAATCTCCGAACAAGTCTTCGATCCTGACACGGTCAAGGAGTTTGTCATCCCAAGGGCAGTCCCCGGTTTCCAGGATAATGTCCTTGATCCGGGTGTATTTGCCGCCCAGGGCCTTGATCTTATTCCTCAGGGATATATCTTTGGCATCCTTGAATGCCACATTGATGGACAGGATGTATTCTATGGTATTGCGTGCGGCCGGCGATGATGACAATACCGGAATCACCAGGATGCTCCGGCTGTCTTTCCTGCCTTTTCCGATGTAGACGTTGCCCTCCCGGACGATGATGTTTTTTGTTCCCTTGAGCTTGTGATCGGTTTCCACCCTCGAGTTTTCAGCAGCCAGTTCCCCGGTTTTGGCAACCACATCGATTCGGGTGTCCAAAGTCAGCTCTCCCAGCAGGTTAAGACCTGAAATCCTGTACAGAAGGGCACCTCGAACATGGGAGATAACCTGTTGGAGATTTTTTAGAACAAGGACGTTCCTGTGGGTGAGCTGGGAAATCTTCAGGTTATGGGTGTTGAATTCGTCAAACACCACGCCTTCAAAGGTTTCACTGATGCGGCTTGTGCCCACAGTGACTGTTTTGGCCTGGTGTTTAATGGCATCCACGGGCCGAGCCATGGTGTTGATGGCCTCTCCCATATTCTTGAACAGGGCTCCCAGCATATTGGCCGGTGTTCCCTTCTGGGCAAAGTCGATTTCAAAATCAGATACGGGCAGCCTCCCGGAAAGGTACTTGAGGAGCAGGGTGATGTTGGAAACCGTGTCCAGGCCAAGGGCAGCCGGAAACTTCTTTTCCCGCCGTTTCTGGGAGAATGTGGCGTCGAATTCAGCGATTTTTTCCCGGAATTTCTTTTCCAGGATAACTTCGTAAACGTCATGATCCATCTCTGTGAAGGAATCCAGGAGTTCCATGATCTCTTTTCTGGAAGAGTACATGAACCGGGATCCTTCATTTATGGCAAGGGCCGCGTAATATCCCCAGATGTGTCCCACCAGGGTATTGAGAACCGGGGCAAGGTGTTCACTGATCCTGGGAATTTTAAATACGTCGGCGGCGCATCCGTCGAATCTATCTTCCCCCTCGTGGGTGATGACCACGGGTGTGGCTTTGTGGGCATGGAAAATGGCTGTGTCCTTGATGATGTCTCCCAGGACCTTTTCCCGGGTTCCGGCCGCGCATATAATAATCAGCGGTTCTGATGACAGGTCGATGTGTTTTTTGTCCTCAACAAAATCCGAGGATATGGTTTTATAGCAGAGTTCGCTGAGTTTGATCCGGATTTCGTCGGCAGAAGTTTTGTTGGCTCCGCTGCCCACTGTTGCCCAGTAATTCTTTGTGACTGCCAGCCTCATGGCAGACGCCTTGATGGCATCTTTCATGGCAAGGATGGTGTGCATTTTTTCCGGAATGGACGTCAGCTCAAGGATTTCCCGGGTGATGGTTTCCGGCAAGATGACACCGGCAATGGATGCGATGTGGAGCCCCAGGATTGCGCCTGCCGTAATCTGAGAGTAAAAGGCCTTGGTTGAGGCGACGGACATCTCGATGTCCCGTCCGGAGCTGGTGTAGAGAACACCGTCGGTTTTAAAGGTCAGATCCGAATCCCTGCGGTTGACGATGGACAGGGTCCTTGCTCCCCGCTCTTTGACCATATCCACGGTCCTATTTGTATCGGTGGTGGTTCCTGACTGGCTGATGGCAACGACCAGATCTTCGGCCATGGAGTCAGTGTCGTTTTCATCCCCCCTCATGGAGAACCCCGACAGTTCCGATGATTTCAGGGCCCGGATTTCCATGTCTGTTCCGGCAAGATAGACGCCCAGGATAGTGGCACAGCCCTGGGCCGCAACACCGGCAGTGCCCTGGCCGATGAAGTAGATCCGCTTGATACGCCTCTCCCGGATGTCGTTTTCCAGGGACTCGGAAATCACGCTCCGGTCGAGTACTGTCATGTAATGACCGTCAAGCTTGGACTTTTTCCATTTGTTCTGGAGGGTTTTTTCAACGGAATAGGGTGCTTCGGAAATTTCTTTCAGAAAATAGTGGGGGTAGTGCTGGCGGTCTATATCCCGGGAGGTGATTTCACTTGAAAGAATATCGGTTTCGGTTAAGGAAATAGGGTTTCCGGCATAGGTCAGGGATGTGAGACCCTGGATTCCTCCTTTGGACATCTGGTCCAGGACCATGATCTGCCCCCGGTTTTCACCGTTGAGTTTCACGAATCGTTGGGTCTCCTCCACGAGGCCGTAAAGCTCTGATGCTGCAAGATATCCATCCGGGCTGATGCCGACAAACAGGGCCTGGCCGCTGCCCTTCTGGGCAAGGAAGAGCTTGCCCGGGGCAAGGCTCGTGTGCATGCTGATGGCATGGGACCCCTTAAAATCGTTGAGCGCCAGCCTGAACGCCTCTTGAATGGGATTGCCCAGCCTGAGGTAGTGATCGATCTGCAAAGGGATGATCTTGGTGTCAGTGGTGATGTCCGGATGAATCGCACCGTACCGCTCTTCATAGTCGGCCTTTAGATCGTGGTAATTGTCAATATCTCCGTTCAGGCTTACATGGATGATCCCGCAGGCCTCGCACTGTTTGTCCATGGGTTCATTGTCCACCGGGTGGCAGTTGGCCTCGGTGATGTCACCCACGGAAGCCCAGCGTGTATGGGCCGAGATGGTGTGCAGGATCGGAGTAAACAGGAGGAGAACCTGTAGAATCTGGTCGTTTCGTATCTGGGTCCTGAGAAAAGAGACATTGTCCCCCAGGGCTCCTATTTCAGCAGCAAATTTGTAAACCATGGCGATGCTGACCATACCCTCACTGGTCTCGTGAACCATGATGGTGTTGTTGGTCAGAACCTTCCGGTTTGAACGCTGCCTGAGCTGGTCCTGGAGTCCTTTCCTGGTGAGGATGTCCCGGATGGATTCAAATACATTGCCGGGAAAAGCCATCATCAGGGAGATTCCGGCAGAATCCCTGCCCCTTACTTCCAGCCTGTCGATGCTGTTGAGTACGGTGTTGATCCTTTTGAGCATGGCTGTTTCGCTGACCGTGGCCGGCTCTGACTTGGCCGGGGAAAGGTCCCTTACCCGATCGATATTGGCCAGGAGTTCTTTAGACAGGCACCAGCAGGCATCCTGCAGTTTTTCAATACGCCGGGCTGCCGTGTCCGCATCCTGGGCCAGAAGATCGGGCATCTTAAGGGTCAGATCCTTTTTTTCCCTGGCAACGATACCTGTGATGGTACCGACAAGGGATTTGAGCCGGTTTGTTTTGTCCGGGTCCGCATACAGGCCTGCAAAATGGTGGTTTGACTTCAGGGCTGCGGTCTCCCTGACAAGGGATATGAGATGTCCGTCTCCGGACAGGTAATTGTCGTTCAGGGCCAGGTCTTTTTGAAGGCATGCGGCCAGGGTTTTTCCGGAAAGTTCTTCAACCAGGGTTTCGATCGGTTTCAGATCTATCCCATGGACTGTTTCAGGGTTCATGGGTTTTATGGCGACCAGCGCCGAAATCCCGCAGGACAGGACATTGTGCATCGTGGGAAATAGAATGATTGACCCAGGTTCCGCATGGCACATGGACCTGCCGAACGCAATGGGCCGTGACAGCAGGCTTCTGATTCTTGATTTCAGGGATGATCGTCGGGATAAAGTTTTCGTATCTGGCATTATCAACTCCATGGTTAATGGGATGAACGTTCGGGATCAGATGCAGGCCTGCAACGGATGCTATCCCTGTTTATCAGCCGCTTGGCTTTTCCGGGCATAGTACCGGGTGAAATAATCCTTGAATATCATTTTCCCAAACTGGGCTGCGCGGGTGCCGATGTATTTCCCGTGGCCCACGACAATGGCCACGGCGATTTGCTTCTGGTCTATTGGGTTTTTAGCAAAGCCGGTAAACCAATCGTATTTAATGGTGTTGTCGCTGCTATACAGGGATCCTGTTTTCCCTCCCATGGAGAGTCTGGACAGGATTGCATCTTTCCTGAAGCCCCTGAATGATCCGCTGGCTGTTCCGCTGGACACGGTTTTTTCCATCATGGTCAGGACCGTAAGGGCGGTTTCCGGTTCAACGGCAGAGACCAGCGCGGTCGGCGGCCGACGGTAGACCAGATCTCCCTGGGCGTTGCGTATGCTCTGGACCAGGGAAGGTTCGGGGCGCATACCCCTGTTGAGCAGAGTGCTGGACATCACTGCCCCGAAAACAGGGGAGATGGTGGTGGTCTTGTTGAATCCGCAACCCACTTCAGCCAATTGGTAGACGGTGTCTGAAAAAGTTACGCTGCCGGGTTGCATATTCATCTCCGATGTCAGGGGCCGGTTGAACCCGAAGGCTGACGCATACTGCTCCAGGATCTCACCGCCCAGTTCAATAGCCCCGATTCTGCCGAATACCGGATTGATGGATTCGGCAAAGGCATTGGCAAAAGATGTTTTGGTGGAGTATTTGTTTTTCCCTTCTTTGATTTGACGTTTGTACAGGGTGTATTTCCCGCCGTTGAAATAGATGGGCGTATCAGGAGTATATCCCCGGGTTTCTACCGCCGCTGCTGCGGTTATGATCTTGAACAGGCTGGCAGCAGGATAATCGGACAGGGTACACGGGTTGCACCCGGGATTTTCCAGATCAAAGCCCGCCATGGCCAGGATATTTCCGGTGGAAGGTTCCATGGCCACCATGGCAATACGGCGGGGTTTTCCCCGGGACAGCGGCTTCAGATCTTCAATCAGTGACAGTATGAATTTTTGGAGAGGCATGTCCAGGGTTGTTTCAAAGGTCAGGATTTCATTATCATTGGATATGGTCAGCGACTTGTGGTCAAGATTCATGAGATTCTGGTCGGAAATCAGTTTCCGGATGGATACTTTTGACAGCAGGGTATCTGGTACAATGGGTTCCACCGGTACAGAAGCGGTTTTTGCGAAAACCGGTTCTGTTTTTTCGGTCTGGTCCGGTATTCTGGAATCTGCCTGGTCCGGTTCCCGGCTGCCGGGATTGTCGGTTTGAGATTCAGGCCAGAAGCGGTTGATCCCCATGAACAGGCAGGACAGGGTCAGGATGACGATGAGTGCGGGAAGCAGGCGTCTGATAACAGTTAAAAACAGGCGCTGTTTCCTGGACTGGCGATTGAGGTCTGTCTGGAAATCACGCCAGGTATAGGTGTTTGTCTGGAGCGTTGGTTGGGATGTCGGCTGATCTATCAACAGTTTATTCCTGCTTTCGGGTTCCGGGTTATTTTACCTGTCTTCCGGCGGTTATGGGTGCGTCAAAACCGGTCAGAAATAAATGGTCGTCATCACTGGCGGCCAGAATCATCCCCTGGGATACCTCTCCCATGAGAGTCGCCGGCTTCAGGTTGGCAACCACGATAACGGTTCTGCCGATGATGGATTCAGGGGCATAATAGTTGGCTATTCCGGCGATGATCTGCCTGGGTTTTTCTTCTCCCAGATCAACCATCAGTTTCAAGAGCTTTTTGGCCTTGGAAATCTTGTGAGCTTCCACAATGGTGCCGGTCCTGAGATCAATCTTTGCAAAATCATCAATGGTGATCTCCGGTTTCAGTAAAGGGGGCTGGAAACCAGCCTTCTTGGGCTGTGGCTCCTGCGTTTTTGCCTTGGCTCTGGTTGCGTCCGTATCGACCCTTGGGAACAGAACAGGAGGCTTGCCGATGGTACTGCCTGGAACCATCCGGGCCCAGGGCAAAATGTCGTCGAGGAGGTCGAAATCACGGTCCTGGGTTCCCGGAGCAAGGCCAAGGATTGTTTTCATGGTCACGGAGGTCTGGGGCATGACCGGATAGATCAGGCATGCGACGACCCTGAGTCCTTCGATGAGGTTGAACATGACCGTTTCCAGGGCCTTTTGGTTTGCCGGATCTTTGGCCAGAGCCCAGGGGGCCTGGGTGTCTATGTACTTATTCATCACGCTGATAAATTCCCAGACAGCAATAACCCCCTTATGAAATTCCATCTGGACCATGGCCCTCTGGAACTCGTCAAGGGCCTTCCTCCCCTGGGTTTCAAGGGACAGACCCATCCGGTCCTGAACCAGGGTATCAGGCCCGGGAACGCTTCCCTTGAAATAGCGGTCAGTCATGGACAAGACCCGGGAAAAGAGATTTCCCAGATCATTGGCCAGGTCGGAGTTGATCCTGTGAACAATGGTATCTTCGCTGAAATTGGCGTCCAGGCCGAACACCATCTCCCGCATGAGAAAATACCGGAAAGCATCCACGCCATAAACCTCGGACACCTCCACCGGGTCAGTTACGTTTCCGATGCTTTTGCTCATTTTGCTCCCGCCCACATTCCAGTATCCGTGGACATTCAGGTGTCTGTACAAGGGGATTCCGGCGGCCTTGAGCATGATGGGCCAGTAAATTCCGTGGGGCTTGATGATGTCCTTGGCCACAAAGTGCTGGGTATTGGACCAGAAGGTCTTGAACAGAGGGCCGTCCGGGTATCCCAGGGCTGAAATGTAGTTGGTCAGGGCATCGAACCAGACATAGGTGACATAGTTGTGGTCAAAGGGGAGGGTGATCCCCCAGGTCAGACGGGATTTGGGCCGTGAAATGCACAGATCTTCCAGGGGTTCCTTTAAAAAGGAGAGGATCTCGTTCCGGTAACGCTCCGGCCTGATGAAATCCGGATTGGTCTTGATGTGGTCGATGAGCCAGTCCTGGTATTTGCTCATTCTGAAAAAATAGTTGGCTTCTTTGATGGTCTGGGGGACGGTGAGATGATCCGGGCATTTCCCGTCCACCAGTTCCCTTTCCTGATAGAACCGCTCGCACCCGAAACAGTAAATGCCTTCATATTCACTGAAATAGATGTCACCTGAATCGTGGATTTTTGACAGGAGTTGTTCAACTACCCGGATATGGGACGGGTCTGTCGTGCGGATGAAGCTGTCATTGCTGATGTTCAGCCTGGGCCAGAGGTTTCTGAACTGGTTGCTGATCCTGTCCGCATATTGCTTTGGTGTCATGTTTTCCCGGGTGGCGGCTTCGGCTATCTTGTCCCCGTGCTCATCTGTCCCGGTGAGAAAATAGGTGGGCTTGCCGCTCATTCTGCTGAACCTGGCAGCCACATCGGTTGCGATGGTGGTGTAGGCGTGTCCGAGATGGGGTTTTGCATTCACGTAATAGATGGGTGTGGTGAAAAAATTCGACGGCGCAGGGGGCAAATTCAATTTTCTATATCCTGTTCCTGTTGCGTTAACAATTCTGATTTATCCGCCTCGATTTCGGTTCCGTCCTCAAGACGCAGTGTAACACTGCCTTTGAGCACATTCTGCCGGGTTACCTTTCCCAGCCCTTTTTCCGTCGAGACGATCTTGCCGGGTTTGGGCAGCTCTTTTTTCAGCTCCCTGTAAACGTTATTTTCAAAGGTCAGGCAGCACATCAGTCTTCCGCACAGGCCCGAGATCTTTGTGGGGTTCAGGGAAAGTCCCTGTTCCTTGGCCATTTTGATGGACACCGGGTCAAAATTTTTCAAAAACGAGGCGCAGCAGATTTCCCTGCCGCACCGGCCCAGTCCGCCGCACTGTTTTGACTGGTTTCGGATACCGACCTGGCGCATTTCAATGCGGATCCGGTATTCCTTGACAAGAATCTTGACCAGCTCCCTGAAATCAACCCGTCCGTCTGCCGTATAGAAAAATGTCAGTTTTGAACTGTCAAAGGTGCTTTCCACGGAAAACAGGTTCATTTTCATGTCCAGTTTCCGGATGCTTTCCTGGCAGAATTCAAAAGCTTCTTTTTCAAGGGCCTTGTTCTGATCCATCCGCTTGAAGTCGACATCCGTGGCAATGCGGTACACCTGTTTCAGCTGCTTGGCGTGTTCAGGGTTTTCAAGGGGGGTCGGGGGGACGGTAACAATACCGAATCCCAGCCCCTGCTCGGTTTCCACAATGACGCTGTCATTGAGTTTCAGGACAAATGCCCCGCAGTCAAAATCATATATCTTTCCGGCAGGCTTGAATCGGATACCTGCAACCTTGGTCATGTTTATCTCCTGATGAAGCGTTCAGCCTGTTCCGTGCGCCCTGGTCAGTTATCCGCGGACGTCAGTTTCAGCAAGAAATGCTCCAGTGTAACCCTGGGTACGGTATTTGACAAGAGTCCTTTTTCAGCAGTATGAAGATCATCGACCCAGGACATGACCCGCTGCAACGAAACATCCCGGGATTGGGCTTCAAGTAGCTCCCGGAAATCGGAATTGATAATGGCGGTTGGTGAGTACCGGTAAACTGCAAGATCCCTTAACCAGGACCTGATTATGGCCAGGGAATCTGCTATGAGATCTGTTTCCCTGCTGACCTGTTCAGCAAGGGGCAGGGCCCGGCATGTGTCCCTGCCCGGCTTTTTCCCCCGGCTCGTCAGGTGGGCAGTTTCCTGGATAAGCCATTTCCGACGGCCGACCCAGTTGACAGCAGGGTCAGTTTTCAGGCGGTTGATCAGCTTCAGGGCGGTTTCAACACTCCCGTCAGCCAGGGATGCTGCCACGGATGCCTCCCGGGCATCAACCCCGTGCTCCAGGGTTAGAATTTCCAGAACTTCGTCCCGGGATATGGGTTTGAATCGGATGTGTGAACACCTGGATATCACGGTAGGTAGAAGATCGGTGAGCGCTCCGGCAATCAGGACGAAAAAAGTGCGTGCAGGAGGTTCTTCCAGCATTTTCAGAAGTGCATTGGCAGCCTCGGAATTCATTTTCCCGGCATTCGGGATGAGTATCATGCGCCACCTGGCTTCATGGGGCTTCACACTGATCTGGGAGAACACTTCCCGGATCTGGGAGATCCTTATCCTGTCCTTCAGGGGGGATATCTCGATGATATCAGGATGGGACCCGGAAGTTATCTTCCGGCACTGGAGGCATGTCCCGCATGGTTTGCCCCTGTCGGCTAAGGGTTGTTCTGTCAGGCAGTTCAGGGACATGGCTGTTTCCATGGCTGCACTGAGGCGGCCGGAACCCGGGTTTCCGGTTAGAAGCAGGGCATTGGGAATTTTTCCTGTTTTCAGGAGCCACATCAGGGAAGTCGGCAATCTGGACCATCCCCTTGCTTCCGGAATCGATTTGTCAGGAGTCATGCCAATGTCTCTGCAGGATGTACGGTAAGACATGGTTTGATAATCAACCCGCGTTCACCCGCTCTTTCAGTTCTTTGCCGCATTTGAAAAACGGCAGCATTTTTGCGGGAATGGTTACTTTCTCGCCTGACTTGGGGTTTCTGCCTGTGTAGCTGTCATAATTTTTTATGTAAAAGCTGCACAATCCGCGGATTTCCACCCGCTCCCCCCTGGCCAGTGCTTCGGTCAACGAGTCAAAAAAAATCTGAACGATGTCGGCTGCTTCAGTTTTTGTGAGATCAGTTTTGTCTTTTAATACTGATATAAGTTCAAGTTTGTTCATAATGCCTCTTGAATAATGGGAAAAGGATTAGGGTTTAATTAATGTCTGCCCGATCCTGCCTGCAGAATTTGGTTTGCCAACTGAAAGTGTGCAGTCTTCTATCTAAATAAATATTGACTATATGTCAAGGGGTTATGACAGAATAGGTGGAAGACGTTCAATATCCTCCTCATCAATTTCAACTCCGGCAAACTGGGCAAGCGCGTCGATTTTGATCAGGACCCTGTTTTTACCCTTGTATTTGACAAACTCTCCTTTGACCCCGGCAAAAGGACCGTTGATCACCATGACCGATTCTCCCTGCTTGAGCCGTGAGTCTGATCCGGTGAAAACTTCCAGACCGGATCCGGTAATGATCCTCAGGGATTCGATCTGTTCCGAGGGTACCGGAACCGGTCCGTCCTTGTAGCCCAGGAGCCTGACAGCTCCGTTGGTCTTCAGAACACGCAGCTGCTCTTCCGGTTCCGGGCTTATCTTGACGAACAGGTACCCGGGAAACAGGGGTAGGTCGATCATGAGTTTACGGTCCTTGCGTTTGCTCCTGACCCTGATTTTTGGGAGGAAAACTTCAATGGACTTTTTTTCAATACCGGTGTTGACAACATTTTCGAACCGGCTTTTTGTGAGCAGTGCGAACCATTGCTTATCGAATTTCATCGTGTGCCGAATTCTCCAATCCCGAAAAGGTGGATGACAAATGTCACCGCCCTGTCATCGGGAGTATCTGAGTAAGCCATTTCAAGGGACCAGCAGGATCGGCGGAAATTGAAACCCGTAGTGGTTTCGACATTCTTGTCAGCGAGCAGGTCCTTTTCAAAGACGAGAAAAGCATTGATCTTCGGGGTCAGCACCGCATCAACCCGGGTATACAGGGATTCGGATGCGGATTGTTCAAACCGGTGGGATGCATAGATGGCATCCCCCCGCCGGTCGCTGATCCGAAAGCCGGCGTTGTGGGATGTAAACCGGTTCCTGTAGGGTGACCACTGGGCATCGGCTTCAAGGGTGAGGTAATCACAGGGTGACAGTTCAAGGTCTGCCGTAATATCTGAAAAGGATTCCTGGTCCGTTTCATCGGGTCTGTCAAGAAGGTAGGATTGTGATACCTTGAGCCAGACAAATTCCTTGTAGATGTTCTCGGTTGCAGACAGGGCCTTGTCTGAGTCAGATGGCGGTGCCGGTACGGCGCGCCGGGATGTCAGCCGGTTGGTAACAGACCAGGTTACGGCGTTCTTCTCCTGGATGAAATCCAGTTCATCAAACCGGGGAAGGTCATCCTGGTTGACATGGGGAATATAGGTGTAGTCAACGGCTGGTACGATGTCGTGCCTGATCCTGTCGGCAAAACCGTTTTCAGGTTTGTAAACCCTGGAGACGCGGGTCGACAGATTCAGGTTGAGGTCCACCATTTCCCTGTGGAAAAAGTCATCCTCATCCTCTGCTCCGGATTTTCTGGAATCGGGGTTGATTTTCCATGCGGAAGCCCTGAAGCCTGCCGAGGGTTCCAGGGACAGGAATCTTCCCAGGGTTAAGGGCAGGTAAAACCTGGGGTGGAGGTCTGCCCTCTGTCCGTTGATCAGGGTGTCAGTTGTGTCTTTGCGATAAAAACTGGTATATCCTGAAACCATATCCATCTGGAGACCGGAATCAAGCAGGGACTGCCTGGATGAAAAAAACTGGAGGGCGGGAAGCTCCTGGAGGGTTGTGTCGGCTTCATCCAGGGTCCGGGCCAGGACATTGTCATACCATGAGGCACCGAGGTTGACGCTGTAGCTGGACCATGTCCTGTTCAGGTTCATCCGGTTGGTTCTTGTGATGTCGTCATACTCGTCCAGGCTGCGTCCGAAGGTGGATTCAAAATAGGTGTTTACTGCATTGAATCCGCTCGCCCCACCCTTGAACTCACGCAGGTAATCGGCGTCACTGACAATATCCAGGTCCAGTTTGAAGGTCCAGTCCGCAGGCAGAGCCTGGTCATGTTTCATCCTGAACCAGTACCTGTCTGAGTTGGTCCTGGGCGGTGTCGCTTCAAAGCTGTAATCCTTGTTTGCCAGCTTTCCGTCACCCAGTTTCTGGTCGTCCAGAAAGTCATAGAACATGGCGCCCTGGGACTCGGGGTTCAGTACATACCTGAACTCCCCGCCGAGTTTGACACCCCTTTTTGCCATCACGTCAACGGTGAGGGTGGCGTCGGTGCTCCGGGACAGGGCAAGATACAGGGGCTGTTCATATTCAAACCCTTTCCTGCTTGAAATGTTCAATGCCGGGGAAAGCAGTCCTGTCTGGCGTTTTGTCTTGACCGGAAAGGCCAGAAACGGTGTATAGGCCATGGGGATTTTTTTTGCCCACAGGGTGGCATTCTTGGCAAAACCATATCCTTCAATGGTAACACTGATATCCCTGGCAGAGATTTTCCAGTCCGGGGAGGGGCCGGGACAGGAAGTCACCGAAGCCCTGTCCGAGGTGTAGGTGTCTTTGCCGGTCTTCTGGATGGTATCACCCTGGATATAGAAATTGTTCTCCTGGATAAAGACGGTCCCGCTGTGGATGGTCCCTGTCTGGGTTGCCAGGTTCATGCTGATGGCATTGCAGGTCACTGTATCCTCTCCGGAGATGAGCAGTACATGGCCCGATGCCTGGGCCTCCTGGGTGGCTGTGCTGAATTCGGCATAATCAGCTTCCAAACGGGTTTTTCCCCCCTGGATGACCACGTCCCCCTCTGCCACATAGATCTCCCGCTCCTGGTCATAGGTTGCCCGGGCGGCAGAAATGTGCCAGGAAATCTCATCGGCGTCCTTGGAAGCCTGGATCCCCAGGCAGGGGGAGCCCTGCAGAACCAGTGTCAGCAGTATCAGGAAACACACTTCGCGCCTGATGGTCTTTCCTGGGGATGGCTGATGGGAAAAGAAGTTCATGGTCTTCGGCCTGCCGGGGTATCCTTGTATAGAGCAACAGTTTCGTTTTGCACAAAAGAGAAAATTACTGTATAAAGCCATTTTAACGGCCAAATGTCAAGTGATGATGGGAGTAAAGCAACCATGTTTATTACCCTTGAAGGCATAGAGGGTTCGGGAAAGACAACGCAGGTCAGCAGGATGGCCCTGTTTTTCAGCCAGATGGGGTATGAAACGGTTGTAACGCGGGAACCCGGAGATACGGGTGTCGGCATGCGAATCCGGTCCATCCTCCTGGATCCGGAAAGCCGGGGAATGTCCAGCCTGTGTGAGCTTCTCCTTTACGGGGCAGATAGGGCCCAGCACCTGGAGGATATAATCCTGCCTGCCCTGAGGGCCGGAAAAGTGGTTCTGTGCGACCGGTTTGCCGATGCGACCCGTGCCTATCAGGGAGCGGCACGGGGAATGGACAGGGACCTGATTGAAAAAATTCATGCCATCGTTGTCCAGGGGCTTGAGCCAGACCTGACACTGTTGTTTGATCTGGATCCGTCAGCGGGCCTTGAAAGGACGTTCAGGGACCTTGAAAGCGGACAGCGGGACGGTAAGGAATCGCGTTTTGAACAGGAAAAACTTAATTTTCATCAACGGGTCCGGGCCGGGTATCTGGAGCTGGCTGCCAGGGAAAAGGAGCGGTTCTGGATTGTGGATGCATCCCTGGACCCGGAGCAGGTCTTTGAACAAATCAAAAAGGCTATCAGAACCCGTCTGATGATCCCTTAGCTTCATACAGGAAATGACATCATGGATTATTCATTGTTAAAGCATATCGGTAACACCCCGCTGGTCGAGATCAAAAAGCTCAATACCACGCCGGGGGTCAGGATCCTGGCAAAACTTGAGTACATGAACCCAGGTGGATCCATCAAGGACAGGGCTGCCCTGTTCATGATCGAGCAGGGAGAGAAAAACGGCGTCCTGAAGCCGGGAAAGACCGTTATAGAAGCCACCAGCGGCAATACGGGGATTGGCCTTGCCATGATCTGTTCCATCAAGGGGTATCCCATCCTTTTGACCATGTCTGAATCGGCCAGCGAGGAACGCAAGAGTATCCTGAGAGCCAGGGGGGCGGAAATCCGTCTGACCCCGGGTCATCTGGGTTCAGACGGCGCCATTGAAGAGGTGTACCGCCTGGCAAGGGAAAACCCTGAAAAATATTTTATGACCGATCAGTACAACAACGAGGCCAACTGGAAGGCGCATTATTATACTACTGGCCCGGAGATCTGGGCGCAGACCGGCGGTCAGGTGGATTGCCTGGTGGCCACCATCGGGACCAGCGGTACTGTCATGGGACTTTCCCGGCGCCTCAAGGAACTGAATCCGGCCATACGGATCGTTGGGGCAGAGCCCTACCTGGGCCATGGCATCCAGGGGCTGAAAAATATGAAAGAGTCCTACACCCCGGATATCTTTGACAAGAAGCGCCTGGATGAAAAGGTCAACATCGAGGATGAGGAAGCCTTTGAAACAGCACGGCAGCTTGCCAGAGTCGAAGGCCTGTTTGTGGGCATGAGTTCCGGGGCTGCCATGGCCGTGGCCCTGCGCCAGGCCCGGGAAATGAAACAGGGGAACCTGGTGGTTATCTTTCCGGATTCCGGGGAGCGTTACCTGTCCACATCCCTGTTTACGGTCAGGGACAATATAAGTCTGAACATTTACAATACCATAACCCGGACCGTGCAGCACTTTGAGCCCAAATCCCAGGGAAAGGTCACGGTCTACACCTGCGGTCCCACCGTCAACAGGCGTATGGATCCAGGGAATCTGAGACGTTTCGTAACAACGGACATCCTGTGCCGGTACCTGGAGTACAGGCGGTTGTCGGTTCACCAGGTGGTCAATATCACGGACCTGGATGATAAAACCATCCAGGGCTCGGAAAAAGCAGGGCAGAGCCTGTCCGACTTCACCCGGCACTACATTGACGCCTTTAAATCCGATATGGAGCGCCTCAATGTCAGGCCAGCACAGGCCTATCCCCTGGTTTCGGAACATGTGGAGGACATGGTCCGGCTTGCCGGCCGCCTGGTGGAAAAAGGGGCAGCCTATGAGAAACTCAACTCCTTGTATTTCGACATTTCCAGCCTTTCGGACTATGGCCTCCTGTCCGGGGTTGACCTGGAAAAGATACGCCTGGGAGCGACCGTTGACCTGGACGACTATGAAAAAGACAACCCCAGGGATTTCACCCTGCTTAAGCGCGTCCGCCTTTCCGAGCTGAAGCGGGGAGTATGCGTCAAGACCAAATGGGGTAATGTCCGGCCGTCCCTGCATCTTCAATGTGCGGCCATCTCCATGAAATTTTTGGGTGACGGGTTTGATATCCACACCGGTAGCCGGGAGTTGCTGTTTCCCCACCATGAAAATGAGGTGGCCATTTCCAGGGCAGCCACTGGGAGCCAGCCGTCCCGGTACTGGGTGCACTGTGACAGTGTCAACTACGACGGCAGCCTTGAAACCGAGAATCTCCAGGACATCACCCTGGATAATCTTGAGGCCATGGGATGGGAGCCCCGCCTAGTCCGGTACTGGCTCCTGAGCGTCCATTACCGCAAACCCCTCATGCTGTCCCTCCAGACCCTGGAAGATGCCCGCAGGTCTTTGAATAAACTTGACCGGTGCCTGCGCTCCCTGGGAGAGGTCACCGGTGGCGAGCGTTATCCCGAGATCGATCAGCTAATCTATGACGTTAGACACGGGTTCAATACAGCCATGGACGATGATCTCAAGATGAGCGGTGTCATGGCATCTTTATTCAAGGCGGTCAAGGAACTGAATCGGCTCATGGACGCAGGTAAGATCGACGCCAAAGGAGCCAATACTGTATTGAAAACCTTCCAGGAAATAGATTCGGTTCTCAATATTTTTGATTTCAACCCCCAGGCCGTATCATCGCAAAAAGTCAATGCGCTTTTAGAAGAGCGCAGGCAGGCAAGGCTGCGCAAAGACTGGGCCATGGCCGACAGTCTCCGGGACGAACTCATGGCCATGGGTGTTGAGCTTCACGATGAAAAGGTATAGCCATGAAATCCATAATTTTCCCGTTTACTTATGTTGCAAAAACCGATGCCGAGCTGATACGGGCCTGTTTTACTGACGCATCTGTCTTAACGGTCAGTTCGGCACCTGAACTGGCAACCGTTCAGGGTGCCGTCCAGGACACCCTGGATAACATTGCGTTGTCCGATGATGTTCTTGGGCCAGTCATGTCATCCATCAGGGAATACCGACGGTGGGCGGATATCAACCGTGGGGCCCGGGGAGTTTTGAAGACCCTGATCAAGGACACTCCCTGGTTCACCAGCGATACAGGGGTTTCCAGTCTTCGCGCACGCATCATGGAAGGGGCAAATGGTCGGAAAACCAGGCCGGGATCTTCGGGCCATCCCCGGGACATGATCATGGAGGCACTGGTTTTTCTCAGGTTTGCCCAGGACCTGGACAGGGAGAACGAATTGATAGATACAACTCTGGACTCCCTGGGACGAAGCCAGGCAGATCTGTTTGCCGGCTTGAGGGGGGATACGGGTTCCCAGGAATCGTTGATGTTCCCAAAGGATCACCAGGGTCAGGATGACCCCGGAGCCTTGATGACACAAAAACGGATCCTGGCCTGGTCTGTACGTTTTTCCTTGACAACCGGACGGGAAGAAGCCCTTGCCGGGCAGCTCTTTGTGACCACAAGCCCCGCGGTTCTGGACTTTTTAAAAGATGAGGCTGAAAAGAGCACAAAGATGCTTGACATTGACTCTTTTAAGGTGCATTTAGGAAATGATCAGACCTGGAGCGCCTGGCGATCAGGGTTTTTTGACCAGATAAGCAGGGCTGCCGCAGGAGAAAGACCGGAAAATGAACAATGGCCGGAATCGCCCGGAAATATTGATACAATGGACGCAGGCCTGTCACTGTTCAGATTTTCCGGAGAGGAGGTGATTAAAATATTTTGCCCGGCTGAAACAAGGGGCAGAAGGTCGCAATTGGAGCAGATGTCGGACACAGCAGTTCCGGTATGTCTGATCCATAGGAAATAAAATCCTTGATTTGATACGTTGCCTGGTGTAAAGGCGCTATTATTAATGAGCGTTATTCGGATTTGTTTTATGTTAATTTTTTAAGGAGGCTTTAAAATGGCATTTACCCCGATCGTTGATGAGTCCAAATGTGTTGGCTGTGAAGAATGTGTTGATGTATGCCCGGTAGAAGTATTTGAGATGGAAAACGGAAAATCCACTCCTGTCAATGCTGAAGAATGCATGGGTTGCGAGAGCTGTGTAGAAGTATGTGAAGAGGATGCGATCACCGTAGAGGAAGATTAATCCGCTTTTGTTCAAAGCCCCTGCTGTTGATCAAACGGATCACTGCAGGGGCTTTTTTGTTCCCTCCTGTGCTTTTCCTGTCCGGAAAATTCTGATTTTCGTGTAGGAATATTTCTTACAAAAATTGTCATTGTCCACTATAACGGCCGTGTCAGGACCCTGTTTTTTTTTTCGTAAAAAATATTCCTGCAGCACAATCAGAAATGCCCCGATTGACCCTTCTTGATTTACCATAGTAGCCTGGTTTGTCCTTTTTGGAACCTCATACTGCCTCAAGGCAGGCTCCCATATCGGTATGGACGACTTCGTAAAACTATTTCCATCCAAGGGACGCCGTCTGTTTACAGTAGCAGGCTGCATTCTGAGCCTGTTTTACTGTGGGCTTGTCATCTATGGATCCTGGATTTATCTGGGCAAGGTCAAACGGATCGGCCTTGAACTGGAAGATCTTCCCATCCCTGTCTGGATTGCCCATGGCATGCTGGTCGTGGGATTTGCGTTTCTGACCATCAGGCTCATCCAGGTATTGTGGAGTGTGATTACCGGCAAACGGGAGGGCTTCCCCAGGGCAAACGAGGCCGATGAAAGCATGGAAATCGTCAAACAGCTTGCCGAGGAAGACAAAAACGATGCCCCCGTCCAGTCAGCCAAGGAGGAAAACAAATGACCACTGCATGCCTGTTTGTGCTTCTTTTTGGTTGTATGCTCATCGGGATGCCCATCGCCCTGACCTTGGCGGTGGGAAGACAGACGTCCTGTTCTGCTGCGGAGTAAATCCGGAAAAAGTCCAGGGGCCGGATATATCCTTGTGAGAGATGGCTTTCTTGAGCAGGAACAGGAAAGCCTCCCGTGGGATTTCCACCGCCCCCATGCTCTTCAGGTGTGGTGTGGTGACCTGGCAGTCGATGGCTGCAAAGCCTTGTCTGTGAAGATGGGTGCACAAACCTGCCAGGGCTGTTTTGGATGCGTCATTGTCCCTGGTGAACATGGACTCGCCGAAAAAGATTCTGCCCAGGGCCAGGCCGTAGAGTCCCCCAACCAGACATCCGTCCTTCCATGTTTCCACTGAATGGGCATACCCCCTGGTATGGAGCTGGGAGTAAGCATCAATCATGGCACGGACAAGCCAGGTGTCCTCCCCTTTCTCAGTCCTTGTATCGGCGCAGTTCTGGATTACCTGGTCGAAAGCGGTGTCCATGGTCACTTCAAAATAGCCGTGCCGGATTTTTTTCCTGAGACTGCCCGACAGGTGGATATCTTCAGGAAACAGGACAAGCCTTGGATCCGGTGACCACCACAGGATGGGTTCTTCCCTGGAAAACCATGGGAATATCCCATTTCTGTAGGCTTCGATGATCCTTTCAGGACGCAGGTCTCCCCCAAAGCACAGAAGTCCATCCAGCCTGGCGAGCCAGGCTGGAGGAAATTCTAGGCGGTCAGACAGCTGGAACAGGGGCATCAGTTTTTATAGTGGAAGGTCAGGGCATTGTCCCTTACCCCGAGGTTCACCTTTCCGCCCTTGGTCAGGCGGCCGAACAGGATCTCGTCGGTAAGCACATCCTTGATTTCGGTCTGGACAACCCGCTCCAGGGGGCGTGCCCCGAACTTGGGTGAGTAGCCTTTGGTAGCAAGCAGGGTGCGCACTTTTTTGGAATAGGACAGGGTAACGTTTTTGGGTTTCAGGAGTTCACGTAGCTCTTTCATGTTCTTGTCAACAATGAGTTCCATGATTTCCTGGGACAGGGGGCTGAACTGCACAACCGCATCCAGGCGGTTCCTGAACTCCGGGCTGAAGGTTTTCTGCACAGCCAGGGCTCCTCTGGAATCCACGTCATCGAGCTGATCTCCGAATCCTATCTTGTTGGCAGTCATTTCCCTGGCCCCGGCATTGGAGGTCATGATGATCACCACATTCCTGAAGTCAGCAGCCTTTCCGTTGTTGTCGGTAAGAGTGGCGTAATCCATGACCTGGAGCAGGATATTGAACAGGTCCGGATGGGCTTTTTCAATCTCGTCCAGGAGGAGCACGCAGTGGGGGTGCTTCCGGATCCGGTCGGTAAGTATGCCGCCCTGGTCAAAGCCGATATAACCGGGAGGAGCGCCTATGAGCCTGGATACAGCGTGTTTTTCCATGTACTCGCTCATGTCGAACCGCAGAAATTCCACACCCATGTTCGAAGCCAGCTGCCTGGCAACTTCGGTTTTCCCCACACCCGTGGGACCCGTGAACAGGAATGAACCAATGGGTCTTCCCTGGGCTGACAGGCCTGCCCGCGACCGCTTGATGGCTGTTACCATAGTGCTGATAGCCTTGTCCTGCCCGAAGATGACCTGGTCAAGCTTTGCTTTCAGGTTTTCCAGGTTGGACTTGTCCGAGGCCGTCACCGTTGTTGCCGGGATTTTAGCAATCTTGGCAACGGTTTTTTCAATATCTGTAACATGGATCTGTTTGCGCCTGTCACCGCCGGAAAGTCTTATAAAAGCCCCGGTCTCGTCCATGACGTCAATGGCTTTGTCCGGGAGGAACCTGTCGTTGATGTGTTTGGCCGAGAGCCTGGCGCAGGCTTCCAGTGCCTCATCGGTGTAGGTCAGGCAGTGGTGTTCTTCGTAGCAGGCTTTGAGGCCGTGGAGAATGGCTATTGTCTCGTCAATTGAAGGCTCGGCCACCTCGATTTTCTCGAACCGGCGGGACAGTGCCCGGTCCTTTTCAAAGTAATTTTTGTACTCTTCGTAAGTTGTGGAACCGATACACTTGATGGAACCCGATGACAGGGCCGGTTTCAGGATGTTGGAGGCATCCATGGAGCCGCTGCTGGTTGCGCCGGCACCCACCACGGTGTGGATTTCATCAATGACCAGGAGTGCGTTTTCCTTTCCTTCCAGGGCCGTGATCACATCCTTGAGCCTCTGTTCAAAATCACCCCGATATTTTGTTCCGGCAAGCAGGGCCCCCATATCCAGGGAAAACACCTCGGCCGTTGCAAGCAGATCCGGCACCTTGTTGTTCACTATCATCAGGGCCAGACCTTCGGCGATGGCTGTCTTTCCAACGCCTGGGTCACCCACGAACACCGGGTTGTTCTTGCGGCGTCTGCACAGTATCTGCATGGCCCTCTCGGTTTCATGGACACGGCCTATGAGGGGATCTATCTTGCCGGCAGCCGCTTTTTCTATAAGGTTGGTGGTGAACATCTCCAGGGGATCGTTCTTGTTGCCTTTTTTGGGCTGGGGGGCTCCGGGTCTGGAGAACCCGGGGTCCTGGGGCGGGGTTTCCCTGGAAGGTTTGCTGGCCTGGGCCCCATGGGAAATATAATTCAGGACATCCAGACGGGTAATCCCCTCGGATTCCAGGTAGTAAGCGGCATGGGAGTCTTTTTCCTGGAAGATGGATGCCAGGATATCACCCAGGTTGACTTCAACTTTTTCCGCAGACCGGGCATGGTTGATGGCCCTTTGGATCATTCTCTGGAATCCTATGGTCTGCTGAAGCACATACTCCTGCCCCTCTTCAATGGAGGTCATCTTCTCATTGAAAAAGGTATCCAGATTCTTTTTTATGGTTTCAGGGCTTCCGCCGCATTTTTCAATGGTTTCAGACCCTGTGGGATGGTTCAGGATGGCATAGAGAACATGCTCGACACAAACGTATTCATGCCGGCGCCTTTTAGCCTCACTTACGGCGACCCCTAAGGTTGCGCTAAGTTCTTTACTGATCATGGCTACTCCTTCTCCATGGTGCTTTTCAAAGGGAAACCTCTGTCCCTTGACAGGCGTTGCACTGTGCTGACTTTGGTTTCCGCGACTTCATAGGTGAAAATTCCGCAGATTCCTTTGCCCTGCCTGTGTACATTAAGCATTATTTCCGTTGCTTTTTCAAGCGATTTTCCAAAAACGTTCATGAGAACCTCTATGACAAACTCCATGGTTGAATAATCATCATTGTGGAGCAAAACCCTGTACATCGGCGGGTGATCATTGGTCTGATCGATCCCGGTCAGCACATCTCCCTTGATATCAGGACGTTCTGTACCCATCCTTACGCTCCGCAGCATTTCTTGAATTTTTTTCCGCTGCCGCAGGAACAGGGATCGTTTCTTCCTACCTTGGATTCGGCCCGTTTTATGGGTGTCCGCATAGCGGATGAATCGGAGTGGGAAAAAGACAGATTTTTCTGTTCCCTTCTTTCCATGGCCTCAAGGTCATCTGCCCTTGCCAGTTGAATCCTGAACAGGATTCCCAGGGTTTCCTCATGGATGCGTTCAACCAGGCCCTGGAACATCTCATACCCTTCTTTCTTGTAGATGATAAGGGGATTCTGCTGGGCGTATCCCCTGAGGCCGATACCCTCTTTCAGGTGGTCCATATTGAGCAGGTGGTCTTTCCAGAGCGTATCCACTGTCTGGAGCATGACGTACCGCTCAAGCTGACGCATTTCCGTTGCGCCCACCACCTGTTCCTTGTCGGCGTAACGTTTTTTGGCAGCATCGATAATGATCTGGACCAACTCTTCGCGGGTCATCGAATCGGGCAGGGATGTTTTCAGGTTAGGGTTCAGGTTGAACTGCCGGATCACAGCCTCATTGAGAGCGTCCAGGTTCCAATCCCGTACAGGTATCTTGTCCTCTTCAACCTCGGCAACAATCTGCCATGCACGCTCTTCGAGCATGTCCATGATGACCGGGCTCAGGTCTTCGTTGAGGAGCGCTTCCCTGCGCTGCCTGTAGATGACCTCACGCTGCTGGTTCATGACATCATCATACTCGATGAGCTGTTTACGTATCTCGAAGTTGTGTCCCTCAACCTTGGACTGGGCATTCTCTATGGCACGGCTGATCAGGGCGTGCTCAATGGGTTCCCCCTCCTCAATACCCAGCTTGCTCATGATGGCCGAAATACGCTCCCCGCCGAAAATGCGCAGAAGATCATCTTCCAGGGAGAGATAGAATCGGGATGAGCCAGGATCTCCCTGCCTGCCTGAACGTCCTCGGAGCTGATTGTCAATTCGCCGTGATTCGTGCCGTGAGGTTCCCAGGATGTGAAGTCCGCCCAGTTCCTTGACACCTTCACCGAGAACAATATCCGTCCCGCGTCCGGCCATATTGGTGGAAATGGTCACAGCACCTTTCTGGCCCGCATTGGCAACTATTTCAGCCTCTGCCTTGTGGTGTTTGGCGTTGAGTACGGTGTGCCGGACGCCTCTTTTTTTAAGCTGCTCACTGAATTCCTCGGAAACATCAATGGAAATGGTACCCACCAGCACGGGTTGCCCCTTCTTGTGCAGGGCCACGATCTCATCCAGGGCTGCCTTGAATTTTTCCCGTTTGGTCTTGTAGATGACATCGGGCATGTCCTTGCGGACCATGGGCATATGGGTGGGGATGACAAGCACGTCCAGATTATAGATCTTCTTGAATTCCGCGGCTTCAGTCTCGGCAGTACCGGTCATGCCGCTGAGCTTGTCGTACATGCGGAAGAAGTTTTGGAAGGTAATGGTAGCCAGGGTCTGGTTTTCGTTGGCGATTTTCACCCCTTCCTTGGCTTCCAGGGCCTGGTGCAGACCTTCGCTGTAACGCCTTCCGGTCATGAGCCGGCCCGTGAACTCATCGACAATGACCACCTCGTTGTTCTGGACAATGTAGTCCACATCCCTTTTAAACAGCGAGTGGGCTTTCAGGGCCTGGTTCAGGTGATGGAGCACCTCGATGTTTTTGGGATCATAAAGGTTATCGACGCCCAGGAGTTTCTCTCCTTTGGCCACGCCAGCTTCCGTGAACGTGGCGCTTTTGGCTTCCTCGTCAACGACGTAGTCCGTCTCTTTCTGGAATGCGGGTATGATGGTGTTGACCTGGGAGTACAGGCCAGTGGACTTTTCAGCAGGGCCTGAAATGATGAGGGGGGTACGGGCCTCATCTATAAGGATGCTGTCCACCTCGTCCACGATGGCAAAGTTGAGTTCCTGCTGAGCCAGGCTCTCCCGGTTGAATTTCATGTTGTCCCGGAGATAATCGAACCCGAATTCGTTGTTGGTTCCATAGGTGATGTCTGAACTGTAGGCCTGTTTGCGTTCCTGGTCGCTCAGTTCATGGACGATAATGCCCACGGAAAGACCGAGAAATCTGTAAATGGTTCCCATCCATTCGGCGTCGCGTTTTGCCAGGTAGTCGTTGACGGTGACAATGTGCACGCCCTTTCCGGACAGGGCGTTCAGGTAGGCCGGCAGTGTTGCTGCAAGGGTTTTTCCTTCACCGGTCTTCATTTCAGCGATCATGCCCTGGTGAAGGGTTATGCCGCCGATGAGCTGAACATCAAAATGCCTCATCTTCAAGGTCCGAAGGGAGGCCTCCCTGACCAGGGCAAACGCCTCGGGCAACAGGTCATCAAGTGTTTCCCCGTTGGCGATCCGTTCCCTGAAAACAATTGTCTTGAGTGCCATCTCCTGATCGGAGAGCTTTTTAATGTCAGGTTCCAGGCTGTTTATACTGTCAACCAGGGGTTGAATCCTTTTTACGGCCCTCTCGTTGCTTGAACCGAAAATTTTTGTCAGAAGATTGAATACCATTGTCGTTCGTTTACCTTCAGTATGGGGTTGTAGATTATATGTCATTCCAACATATAAGCATTAATTTTTAAAATCAAAATGTTTTTTCAAGATTCAGCCTCGGACTTGAACCTGTGCGGGGGTTGCAGGGGCGGGCCTTGGAGGAGCAACTAATTGATAATATATTTCTTGGGGTTGACGGCTATACCGTTTACTTTGACCTCATAGTGGACATGGGGACCTGTGCTCCGGCCTGTATTACCCAGAAGGCCTATGATATCACCTCGTTTTATAGTATCTCCCGGCTTTACCAGGATTTTGCTTAAATGACCGTATTTGGTAACAATACCATGCCCATGGTCAATGGTCACAAGTTTTCCCAGGAACATTTTTTCCTTGGCATAGGTTACGACTCCCTGGGCCGTTGCAACGATTTTAGTGCCATGTCTGTTGACGATGTCAAGGCCTGAGTGGAATTCCTTGCGTCCTGTGAACGGAGAGATCCTGTAACCGAATTTTGAGGAATACCAGCCTCCGTTCACCGGGCTGATGGAGGGGGTGCTTGCCAGGAGGTTCCGCTTTTTTTCCAGGAGACCGAGAAGTTCTTCGAAATCCGATGCTTTTTTTTCTGCGGCCTGGGTGATCTGTTTGGTCTGGAGGTGCATCTCCCGGATCAGGCTGTTATGTTTTTGTTCTATGGGAATGTCGGCATCCAGGGTTTCATTATCAATGCCGCCGATACCGAACAGGCCGATGGCCTGGTCGGTTTTTTCCAGTTCGGCCATGACCCTGACCTGCTTTTCAAAGTGGGTCAGAGCAGCGAACGTGTCTTTCAGATCGTTGATTTCACCAACAAATGCTTTGATTTGAACCCGTTGGTTCTGGAGTTCTGTTTTCTGGGCAATAATACGTTCGGTGAGGAGTTCGTTGTTGAATACCATCTGCTTCAGCCGGATATAATCGTAGGCGGAGTAACATAGAAACATGACGGCACATACAAAAATGCATGCAAAACCCGCCAGTTCCCGCCTGGAAACACTAACTTCCCGGATATCCGAAGAAGAACCTGAAATGAACCAGATTTTTATTCTGTTTTTCATTAACCTCTACATAATTGATAAAAAACATCCTGTCAAGACATGAAAGTTGATTGTTACAGTGCCCCCTGAATTATGTCAAGTCCAGTCTCCTCAGGGATGCCGAACATGATGTTCATGTTCTGTACAGCCTGGCCGGCCGCACCTTTCAGGAGATTGTCAATGGCAGAGACCAGAATGACCCGGCCTGTGGTATTGTCGAACCAGAAACCGATGTCACAGAAATTTGTTCCTCTGACGTGGGCGATGTCCGGAAAAGTGTCCCGGGGCAGAATCCTGACAAAGGGGTCCCGGCCGTACTGCTGCTCCAGAGCCTGGCGTACATGGTCTGCGGTGGTTCCTGGCGTGGCCTGGGCATAGATGGTGCTGAGCATGCCCCGGGTTACAGGAAGGAGATGGGGTACAAAGGTGATGGTCGCTGGCTGGCCGGCAGCCTCGGACAGAATGGCTTCCATTTCAGGGACATGCCTGTGGTTGCCAACTTTATAAGGTTTGAAAGACTCATTGACCTCGCAGAAATGGGTGGTCAGGGACACGGATCGTCCTGCCCCGCTGACCCCGGATTTGGAATCGGAGACAATGCCTGACAGGCTGACAAGTTTTTCCCGGACAAGGGGAATCATGGGCAAAAGAAAGCTGGTGGGATAGCATCCTGGATTTCCCACAAGGGACGTTGACCTGATAGCATCCCGGTAAATTTCGCTAAGGCCGTAAACGGCTTCGGCCAGCAGATCCTTTGCCGAGTGTTCCTGGTAAGCGGACTCGTATACCGCAGGCTCTTTAAATCGGAAATCGGCGGACAGGTCAACGACCTTTACATTGCTTTTGATCAGCTCAGGCGCATGTTCCATGGAGACCTTGTGGGGCAGGGCCAGGAAAACACAGTCGGCCCTGCGGCACAGGGAGCTTATATCCAGGGGTTCACAGGTGATGGTGACCCTGTTTCTCATGGCAGGGAAAATATCCCCCATGGATTGGCCCTGGTAGGAGCGCGTCATGACAGACACCAGTTCCGCGCCCGGATGTCCTGCAATCAATTTGACCAGTTCCGCCCCTGTGTAGCCGGTTGCTCCGGCGATTCCTACTTTGATCATATGGACCCTCACGTACCTTTTTAAATGGAATTCGTCTTTGCAGTGATGACACGCTGCCTTCATTGAGGTGCACAGGATTCCATGTATCAAACTGCTTGATTTTTTTCAAGCTAAGAATCATTCTGCGGCTTGTATTCTACTGGATAATGGGCTAGTATCGGGTATGACAGTCCCTGTTCCGGAAGATGTACTGACCCCGGACTTAAGAGCTGTGTTCAACCCCAGACCCCATAAGGAAACCCGATCACGCCATGAACGTTGAAATTCTTTCCACCGGAGAAGAGCTTGTTACCGGGGCATTGACCGACACCAATGCCACGTGGCTTGCAGCTAGGCTCCTTGAGGCCGGTATCCGAATTGACCGGCAGACCTGTGTCGGAGATGATGAGTCCAGGCTTGCCCGGATCATGACTGAAATGGCCGGCCGGGCT
This sequence comes from Pseudomonadota bacterium, assembly GCA_043806875.1. GTDB lineage: Bacteria > Desulfobacterota > Desulfobacteria > Desulfobacterales > Desulfobacteraceae > JAZDGN01. The sequence goes on along the minus strand of JAZDGN010000071.1, from coordinate 16,660 downwards.
GATCTTGTCCTGGTGACCGGCGGACTCGGGCCCACCAGCGATGATCTCAGTGCCCAGGCCGCTGCCCGTGCCTCCGGGGACAGTCTTGTCCTGAACGGCGAGGCCCTGGTTTCCATGACCTCTTTTTTTCAGAAAAGGGGATGGGCCATGCCCCAGGCCAATATCAAGCAGGCCATGCTGCCATCCAGGGCAACGATGATTGAGAATTGTGCAGGAACTGCGCCCGGGTTTTTGCTGGAGATAGGGCAATGCCTGTTCTTTTTCATGCCCGGTGTCCCCATGGAAATGAAATCCATGTTCCAATCCCAGGTCCTTCCCCGGATACGGGAGCAGTTCCAGGGTCTGACCAAGGTTCTGACATCAAGGATGACAGTGTTCGGGCTTCCCGAATCCGAAGTCGGGGCACGCCTGGCTGAATTTCCGGGCCGGTTCCCGGGTATCAGCCTGGGATTCAGAGCCAGCTTCCCGTTAATTGAAGTGAAATGCCTGCTGGTGTCGGATCCGGAAACCGGGCAGGATGCTGCCGGACAGGCCATGGACGGGGCAAGGGCCTTCATACAGGAGAAATTGGGGGCAAAGCTGTTTTCCGACAAGGGGTTGACCATGGAAGAGGAGGTGGGTCGTCTTCTGACACTATGCCGCCAGCGTGTGGCCGTAGCCGAAAGCTGTACCGGGGGACTCATCGCCAGCATGCTTACGGATGTGGCTGGAAGCAGCGATTACTTTCTCCTGTCTGCGGTAACCTATTCCAATGATGCAAAAATAAAGCTTCTGGGGGTCTGTCCGGAAACCATTGCACAAAACGGGGCTGTCCATGAAAAGACTGCCCTGGAAATGGCCATGGGTGTCCGTAAGATCAGCGGTGCCGACTGGGGGATTTCAACCTCGGGTATTGCAGGTCCCGGGGGCGGATCCCCGGAAAAGCCTGTGGGAACAGTCTGCATAGGCATTGACGGGCCCGGGGTTTCCATGGGCAAGCTGTATAGGTTTTCCTTTGAAGACAGGGCCATGAACAAAAAGCTGTTTGCCGTTATGGCCATGGATGTTCTCAGGAAAAATCTCGTTCAGGGCTGAAACAGGCCTTGAACCAGATAAGGGCTTCGGTTTCGAATTCCTCCTGGTCCCGGATTGATGTCATGCGGTGATCACCGTTTTTATGGATGATTAGTTTCTTGGGGTTCCCCACCACCTTAAACAGAAGATGGGCGTTGCTGACTGGAACGACCTCGTCCATATCCCCGTGGAAGATCAGAACAGAGTGCATGGACGTCGCTTTGCCTGAAACATCGAAAACCAGATTCTGTTCAAAGAATCGTTTGGGCAGGGCAGGGCGGCTGGCATTGGCCTCTGTGGGGAGGTTGACTATGGTGCGGCTGACAACGGGTGCCGAACACAGGACCGCACCCCTTGGCACAATACCGTCCCTGGTTAGGATATCCCAGGATTCAATGCAGGTTGCGCCGCCAAGGCTGCTCCCGAACAGGGCAATCCTGGTGTCTGTGACTGACAGGGACAGGATGTGCCGGACAGCCGAAACCAGGTCCAGGGCACGGCTGTCAAGGGAGGTGTCGGTCAGGAAATTACCTGTGCTCCGACCGCACCCCAGGTGGTCAAATCGGAAAAAGGCGATTCCTGCCTGGGGCAGAATCCTGGCCAGAAGAGTCTGTTTGGCCGAATCCATGGTTCCTTCAAGACCATGGGATCCCACAACCAGGGGCGGGTTGACTGTCCTTGGAAGGTGCAGGACTCCGCGGGCCTGTTTGCTGCCGGACATGAATATAATGGGCTGGCTTATCGGTTTCATGCTTGTTTTTATTGCACTTTTTCAGTATAATCTCAAGTTTTTTATGGCTCCTTGTGGTGCCGCTTTATAACTGTTTGAATATGAATGAAAAATACGGGAAGGTTTTTTGGGTATGGGCATACAAAAAGGAAAAGACATTGAACTGACGATCTCCGGTCTGGCCTTTGGGGGCAAAGGATTTGCAAAGCCGGAAGGGTACCCTGTTTTCGTTGACAGGGCGCTGCCCGGAGACCGGGTCCTTGTCCGGGTTACAAAAAAGAAAAAGAGCTATGCAGAAGCCCGCATCGTGTCGATGATCGAGCCCTCCCGGAGCAGACAGATACCGCCGTGCCGCTATGCGGATTACTGCGGAGGGTGCCGTTGGCAGGCCCTGCCCTATGATCTCCAGCTCCAGTACAAGAAAAGTCATGTCAGGGAAGCCCTGGAACACATCGGCCTGGTCAGGGATGTCCCGGTCCTGGATGTGATCCCGTCGGCGAGGCAGTACGGGTACCGCAACAAGATGGAGTTCTCCTGTGTCGACCGTCGCTGGCTTCTTCCAGAGGAGTTGGGGGATGAAGATGCAATCAAGGATCTGGGTATCGGTCTTCACGTACCCGGAACCTTTGACCGCGTAATAGACATCGAAACCTGTCTTATCCAGCCGGATATGGGAAACCTGCTCCTGGAACATATACGGCAGTTTATCCGGGATTCAGGTGTCCCGGCCTACGGGCTCCGGACCCATGAAGGCTTCTGGCGTTTTGTCATGCTAAGGAGTTCCGAAGCCAATGGGACCTGGATGGTCAACCTGGTGACCCGGGACGAGAACGACACCCTTCTGGTTCCCTTTGCCCAGAGGCTGATGAAAACATTTCCCCAGGTCCGGTCGGTTGTAAACAACGTCACTGCCAGGAAAGCCGGGATCTCCACCGGTGAGTATGAAAAACTCCTGGCCGGTGAACAGGTCATCATGGAGCGCCTTGGCAGTTTTACCTTTGAGATTTCGGCCAATTCCTTTTTCCAGACCAACACGTCCGGTGCAGAGAAGCTCTACTCCCTGGTTTCAGACTATGCGGGTCTGACCGGTACCCAGCAGGTGATTGACCTCTATTCGGGTACCGGAACCATCCCCATCTGGCTGTCACAAAATGCCGCCCAGGTTACCGGCATTGAAATTGTTGAAAGCGCCGTCGAGGATGCCAGGAGAAATGCCATGCTCAACGCCATTGACAACTGCCGTTTCCTTGTGGGCGACATCAAGGACATCCTGCCGGGTCTTGGACATGCCTGTGATGTCATGATCATTGATCCGCCCCGTATCGGCATGCACAGGGATGTGGTTGACCAGGTGATGGCCATTGCTCCGCCCCGCATTGTGTACGTATCGTGCAACCCGTCAACCCTGGCAAGGGACCTGGGTATGCTCAAAAATCGTTACCGTGCCGTAAAAATTCAGCCAGTGGATATGTTCCCCCATACGTTCCATATAGAATCTGTGGCTCTCCTGGAACACTGCTGAAAAATCCCGGACTGCCGGACAAAACTCATAATGGAGAATGATCATGGATATGGTACTGACGCCTGAAGAGGTCAGGGTGCTTGGAAGCCTCATGGAAAAGGAACTGGCCACGCCGGAATATTACCCCCTGTCGTTCAATGCGCTGGTCAATGCCTGCAACCAGAAATCCAACCGAAGCCCGGTGGTCGCCTATACCGATGATAGTGTGCTTGGGGCGCTCGAGGGACTTATTAAAAAGGATATCGTGTTTCAGAGCAATGTTTCCCGCGTGCCTAAATACGAAGAACTGATTGTCAGGCGCTTTGGCCTTGTTCCAAGGGAGGCTGCTGTGCTGTGCATCCTGTTTCTGAGAGGAGACCAGACCCCGGGGGAGGTCCGTATCAGGACTGAGAGGATGTACGCCTTTAACGATCTGGATGACGTGGTCTCTGTCATGGATGAAATGATCGACTCCGGGTATATTGAAAAACTTCCCAGAAAGCCCGGACACAAGGAAGTCCGCTACAGACAACTGTTTTCCGACCATCCGGCCGATAGAGATTCGGGCCCGGCCGGGTGGGATCTCCGGCAGCAGGAGCCGGTAAGCCCGGCAGCCCCTGTCAATGATGAACGACTGGAAGCCCTGGAGCGCCAGGTTGAAATACTGAGCCAGCAGGTTGATGAGCTGACCCGGGCTTTTGAACGGTTCCGGAGCCAGTTTGAATAATCTTGAAACCCTGTTCATGATGTTGGTTGTGGTTTGTATTTATCCGTTTTTTCTTTTTTAAAGGAAAAACTTCCTCTAATTAACTTTTAAATTGACTCCTGCCCCTGATCTCTTTATGTAAAGTCATGATATTAACGGTTGACTGTTCGCGTGGGAAAAAATTCCCGGACAAGAGAGGAGATTAGGGATGAAAAAAGTGATCATGATTGTGTGTGCCCTTGTGCTGGCTGCTGGCACACAGGTATTTTCAGAAACTGAAGATGCCCAGTACAAGCTGGGGGAAATAATTGTCTCCGGCGAGGGGAGTGTTGTTGAGTCCGTGGGAACGGTTCACCGGGTAACCGCCCTGGAAATCAAAGAGCGGGGTGTGCGAACCCTGGACGAGGCCCTGAAATTGATACCCGGGATCTACATCCGGTACGGGGCTTCCGGAGCTCCCAGGATAGACATACGAGGCTTGAGAACACGCCATGTTAGCCTTCTTTTGAACGGCATTCCCATTAAAGACACATACGACGGGCAGTTCGATCCCAGCACCATCCCCGTGGATCATATCGCTGAGATTAAGGTAACCACCGGCGGTGCTTCTGTTCTGTATGGGTCCGGCGGCAGCGCCGGGGTCATCAATATCATCACCAGAAAGGGAACCCCCGGACTCAAAGGGTCGCTGATGGGCGAAGCAGGACCTGAAGGATACTACTCGGGTAATGCCGTGATTTCCGGGGCAAAGGACCGGGTTGACGGAATCCTCAGTGTGGGAAGGACCATCCGGGACGCCTTTGTCCTGCCCGATGATTTTGAGCCCACCAGCTCCGAAGACGGGGACGAGCGGGAAAACAGCGATCTTGAGCGCGTCAATGTTTTTACCAATCTGAATTATAAGGCCTCCGACGTATTCGATCTTGGACTTACCGTAAATTACCATAGCGGAGAGGATGGAACGCCCCCTTCAGCCATCAACGACAAGAAGGACATTTTTGCCTCGACCCCCAAGTATGACCGTGTGGATGACTTTGAGGGCGCGGCTGTCCAGTTGGCCTTTGACTATGATTTTGAGGGGCCCCTTGAGCTCAGGGGATGGGGTTACTTTGATCAGACCGACATGACCACCTCCAGGTATGACGATGACACCTACACCACCATCAAAAAGAATGGTGCCTATACCGAGGATTCAACAAGCCGGATTCAGGGGCTGAACTGCCAGTTGAAGTACTCACCCGCAAAGGGGCAACAGTTCGCCCTGGCTGCCATGGTGGAAAGCGATGGCTGGGATGCGGATGGTTTTGAGATCAACAAGAGCGGTGCAAAAGTCTTTCAGAGCACGGACAAGTCCCTGACCTTTTATTCTGTGGCCGCCGAGTATTCTGTGGCCCTTACTGACAGCATCAATGCGGTTGCCGGTGTGGGTGAACATTTTATGCAAAAGGACAGCGGCAGCGATGAAAATGATTTTACCTGCATGATTGGAGCCGACTACTCCCTGAGCCGGGCAACCCGGTTCAAAGGATCCTTTGCCAGGACCGTGAATTTTCCATCAGTGAAACAGCTCTATGAAATATCAGGCGGAAACCCGGACCTGAACGCTGAGGTGAATTACAATTACGAGTTGGGCATGGAACAGGTTCTACCCGGAAGCACAGTGCTGAGTGTTACCGGATATGTCAAGAACGCCAAGGATTTCATAGAAAAGGATGAAAACGACCAGTCCCGGAACTTTGAGGAGTACCAGTTCACAGGCGTGGATATCGAGCTGGTCAATACCTGGTTTTCCAACCTGACCCTGGCCGGAACCTATTCCTACATGGATTCCGAGGATAAATCCACGGGAACCGAGAAGGATGAACTCCAGTACAGACCGGGTCAGAAACTGACCCTGCAGGGGACCTACCGGTTTCCCTTTGGCATGACGGTTTACCTGTCTGTCATGCACGTTGCCGATCAGTACTTTTACAGCAAGAACTCCCCGTTTGAAAAAAAGAAGGTGGACGATTTCCAGGTGGTGGATTTCAAAGTGTCCCAGAAATTTTTGAAGGACAGGCTGGAAGTGTACATCCGGGGGGAGAATCTCCTGGATGAACTGTATTCCCAGAGTTACGGCTATCCCTGCGCAGGCCGCTCCATTTACGGGGGCGCCCGTTACTCGTTCTGACCCCTGCTTTGTCCGTGTGCAGGTTCCCCCGGCCGGCTGTGTCCTTGGGGCTCTTACTCCGGCCGGGGGGGCGGGCCCAAGATTGCCGAAGTCTGGCTGTTTAAAAAGGAAAGCACCATGAACCTTGTTGTTTGTATAGATGATACGGATAACCTTGAGAGCCAGGGAACAGGACATCTGGCCCAGCATATTGCAGACACTATTGAAGACATGGGCTGGGGAAGCTGCTCATTGATAACCAGGCACCAGCTCTATGTCCACGAGGATATCCCGTACACCTCCCACAACAGCGCCATGTGCTTTGAGGCCCGGATTCAGGCCGATGACCGGGAAATGCTCATTGCATATTGCATGAAAACCCTGAAGACCATGTCCGCACCAGGGTCGGATCCCGGACTGTGCGTGGCTGTACGTCGGGAGATCCGGGACCCGGGTCGATTGATCGATTTCGGCCTGAGAGCAAAACAGACAGTACTCACCAAAGATATGGCCTACTCCCTGGCAAGGGATATGGAGATTCACCTGTCAGAGCACGGGGGGACCGGCGGCGGAGTCATCGGCGCTCTTGCCGGCACGGGCCTCAGGCTCCACGGCAACGACGGGAGATACCGGGGATGGTACCATTTCGGACTTGCCGGCACTGTTGTTCCTGTTCAGGAATTGTGCTCCCACAGGTTCATTGACCGGATTCAGACCCGGGATGGCCGGATTCTGGAACAGGACCAGCAGGTCTCCCTGGGCGGCGATACCGTGAAGACAATTCACCGGGATGGGCTCCAGGTGGTAATCGTGGATGAGATTCAGCCGGTCAACGGCAATCCCAGGTGGGTGACACTGACCAAGGAAGCGGTCAAACTTCTCTGATCCAGGCACTCCATGGGATTGATCCTTTTACTTGGATGCCCTTTGTCAGGGAGTCTTGTAGTTTTTGACCGCCTTGACCATGAAATGGGCTCCCACGCCGCAGGCCAGACCGATAACGGTGTAGGTGACCAGTCCTGGGTAGAATTTAATCAGGACAAATTCCAGGGGTTTTCCGGCGATCAGGTTTACAATGGATTTTGTCCCGTGCATGATCAGGGCCGCCAGGATCCCCTCCATAACCCGGTTGACCACGGGGTGGCCAAGGGTTGGGATGTGGCGGGTAAGTTCCATGGAAAACCCGGGCAGACAGAACCGCAGTATATCCAGGACCCCTTTTCGTGATCCGGCAATCACGGCAAAGATGCCTGCCGTGATCCCCAGGAATGCGGCCGCTCCTTTCTTTGGAATGTAATTGGCCCCGAAAATGAGAAAAAAGATGTAAACCACATAGGAATGTCCGGGCAGGCTCAGATCGAGCCTGAGCATCTGCTTGACAGCCACAGACAAAAGGGCAAACACGGTCAGCAGGATCATTTCCGAGATGAGAAGTCCCGGGGTGGTCTCAGTGGTTTTCGGATTCAGCACAGGCGCATCGTTCACGCGTTTATCCTTTCGGGTCTTCATATCTTGTAATTCAATCATCGTATCCCCTGAGTTTAACGGAAAGGCCTGCCAGATATGCCAGGTCCTCAATCATGATCAATAGGGGAATGAACACCGCTTTGAGTCCGTAAAACAATCGCTTCGGGTGCAGCAGGTCCCGGGTTTCCGGAACCAGGCCCTTGAGCCTCTGGGTGTGAAGGATCTCCTTTGCATCTGCAACAATTGCCGGCAGAAGTCCAAAGGAAATCCCCATGGCAAGCCTTTTCTGTTCAGAGAGAAATCGGCCGAACACAGCCATCCACTCTGACACGGTGGTGGTGCGCATCATGACCATGACGGGTATGAAAAACATCCATACCCGGACTCCGGCTGCAGCGCCTTCAATCCATGCCCCCGGGTCCCAGCGGAACAGCGGCATGAACAGGGCAAAGAGCACAGACTGCAGGGCAAAGAAACGACTGTCGGCCACAAAACGTCCCAGGCCCATCCCGCCTGAGAGATAATACAGGGTAAGTACTCCTGCAACAGCAGGATGCCCGGGCTCAGGAACCAGGAAAAGGGCTAGCCAGGTCATCATGCTGATGCCCAACTTAACCAGGGGGTTGGCCCTGTGCAGCCAGGATTGAACGGGGACATAGTCGTAACACGGGGATTTGAGCAGTCGGCCCATGCGTTTCAATAGTCCGGGTTTTTTCAGGGAAGAATGCTTTCCGGCACTCCGGCCTCGGGTTTGAGAGGTCTCTCCTGTGTCTGCGGTCATGGCGTCATGGCATTGATCATCGCCGGACAGACCGGCCGCGCTATGGATGTGCGGCAGCTGAATGGAAGGTGTACCCCGGGGTGCAAACATTCCCCGGCTGCTGGTAAACACCAGCCCGCATCCCATTTTGCTTGCCGCATTCCTGAGCAGGTCAAGCAGTGTTTCGCGCTCCCCACGATCCATGAACCCCAGGATGTCGTCCACAAAGATGAAATCCGGACACAACACCAGGGCCTGGGCTGTGGCAAGGAAGATCTTTTCCCCAAAGGAAAGACAAAAGGGTGAGATGGACTGTTTTTTTGCCAGGCCGACTGTGTCAAGCAGGTCCATGATGAACGCCAACCGTAATTCGGTCAGATCGTTGGCCCGGTCTTTGCCCAGGGCCCCGGCCAACATCTCGTCCAGAACCGTGGCTTCAAAGAACTGGCGGTCCGGGTTCTGGGTAATCATTGCTATTTTACATTGAGCTGACGTTCCCTGGCGGGTTATGGTCCCTTCTTCAGGGTCTCGTGCTCCTGAAAGGATGCCCAGAAGGGTGGTTTTGCCGGATCCGTTGGGGCCGGTAATCCAGAGTTCTTCTCCACCGGTGATTTCCGCTGACAGATCCCTGGACAGCAGGTGATTCAGGTCATGTCCGAAGGCGATACGGTCCATGCCGATCCTGCGGTGATCTCTCAAATCCGGGTGAGCGTTGGTTACTGGAAATTCCCTTACAACGGCGCCCAGGGTTGAGGCAGTCATGGAAATGCATGCGTTGAACCGGCTGTGGTCCACAATGCCGGGATGGGAGGTCACGATAATACCGGTTCCAAGGTTCTGCAGATAGGTAATGTATCTCAGGGTTCTTTTGATGTTCTCCGGATCCAGGTATAGGAACGGTTCATCCAAAAGGAGTATCCGGGGGTTCATGAGTCCGGCCGCACCGATGGCGACCATGTGTTTCTGCCCGGAGGACAGGTGCCGTACCGGTCTTTCAAGCAGGGATTCCAGGCCCAGGATGTCAGTGGTTTCCCGGACCCGGTTTCTGCTAGTGTCATGGCCGGTGACCCGGCCGAACACGAGTTCGTCCTTCACCAGGGTGGATATCATCTGGGAGTGGGGGTTCTGGAGAACCAGGCCCATGGTTTTGCGAATACTGCCGTCCAGGGGTTTTTTCTGGAAAAAAAGTCTGCCGGTGTAGACTTTGTCATGCTGAAAAATGCCTTTGATGCCAAAAAGCAGGGATGATTTCCCTTTGCCGGAGCCTGCTTCTATCAATACGGAACCTGCCTGGGGCAGGACAAAGGAAACGTCCTGGAAAAGGGGTCGGTCTCCATTAACCTTGCAAGATAATGCGTGTACTTCAAGCATGTTGCGCCTGCAGTCTTTTGGGTTTTGTTGCGTGTTCAAAAGTGTCTGAGTTCACGCGTCTCTGGTTATATGTCTTCAATATTGGTGATACCAGGGCAGTTTAAAATAGACTGGGGAAAAATACAACCAAAACAACCGATAAGCGACTGAAGCAGGAAGGATCAGGGAAGGCGGACAAGCTCAACGTCACCCCAGGCCCCAAGATGTTTTCCCTTTATGATGATAATACCGAGGACTCCGTCCATGCGTTGGCCTGTCTTGATGGCAGCCGCGATGTCCGATTCCTTTTTAACCCGGTTGCCCAGGGCAGTGGCGGCGGCATCGGCAATACAGGCTGATTCTGAAATCACGGTGGCTGCATCGGCCCTGCCAAAACTGACTGAATGGCCCAGCGTGCCCGAGGATGTGCACAGGGCAAAGGGTGTACCCGGCCGGTTCACACGCACGCCGGTTCGCATGCTCAGGGGGGAAGTGCCGGCATAGATACCAAATACTGCCTCGGAATTGATTTTGATGAAGATGTCCCCCCCGTTTTCAACAATGATTTCACTGGAGTCCTCAAGGAGTTTTGTCCCGGTGAATTCAGCAACGGCTCCGGCAACGGCTGCCATGGGACCGACACCTGTTCGTTGGCCTGCGTCAATCATTTTTCCCACAATGGTCGGAGTGGGAAATACGGGCTTAACCGGAACCATGGATGTCAGGAATTCAGGGTTCCGGGCGATATACCCTTCAATGTGTCCGCGGCATTCAAGAACCGATTCCACGGCTTTTCGTGAAAGGTCGGATTGTGCCTGGATATGAAGATCGGTTTCCTTGACTGTCACCGTGAATTGGACCAGTCCTTTGCGCCGTGATTTTTCCCGATAGGTTCGGTTGTCAAACACCGGATGCCTCCATGGACCAGGGTCGCATGTTCTCCGGGGCCTGATGAAGAAAATAGGAATCGGTCATGCCTGCAATGTAATCGCGCACGATTTCCGCATTGGAAGCAGCGGTCCTGTAAGATTCCGGCAGGTCACGGAGGAATTTGCTGATCACCGGGGATGACGGATCCTCTTTTCTGATGGCCTCCATGCAGGTGTCAAAAAGGTAGGTGTATATCTGCCGTACGGCAGGCATATGGCCCTTGATACGCGGGTTTGTGTAGATATGGGTGTAATTGAACGTGCGGAATGCTTCCAGGGCCTGGGATATGTCATCGCTGAAGGCAAGGTGGGGTTTGCCCAGGCTGTTTGTAATCAGATCCGTAACCAGGTTGTAGACGATGGTGCCGTTGGTATTTCCCAGGAGCTGTGAGCAGACGGGCGGCAGATCTTCCCTCTGGATGAGCTTCAGCCGGATGGCGTCTTCCATGTCACGGCCAAGGTAGGCTATGGGGTCTGCCATGCGCACCACACACCCCTCCAGGGTCATGGGGATGAGATAGGGATTTGAACAGGCACCCATGGAAGAAACTGCGGCATCGAATTCATCAAAGGTCCTGCTCCAGTCCGGCTTTATCATCGGGGTATGGACCTCACCGTTGTGGCAGAGGATGGCGTCCAGGGTCTGGAGGTTCAGGTTCCATCCCATGCCCCTGCGTTCGATTTTTTCAAGAAATTGGACGGACTGGCGGTTGTGATGGAAGAATCCTGCCCCGTGCTGCCGGCAGAGCTGGGATAAAATGGTTTCCCCGTCGTGTCCAAAGGGCGGGTGGCCGAGATCATGTCCCAAGCTGGCTGCCTCAATGAGGTCTTCATTCAGTCCGAGGAAACGCCCTATGGTCCTGGCAATCCTGGAAACCAGCTGGACATGTAGAACCCTGTGGGTCAGGTGATCGTTTCTGATCAGGGAAAAAACCTGGGTCTTGTCAATATAACGGGTATAGGCAAGGGAGTTCAGGACCCGGTCGGCATCAATGCTGAAGGCCTGGCGGTATCCGGACTCGTCATGCCGGTCCTGTCTCCGCCGGATCGCCCGATCACTGCAGCACGCCAGGGGTGAGAAGAATTCTTGTTCCCTCTGGTCGAGGAGATCCTTCATCATCCCTGGCGTTTCCCTGGTGTCTGCCAAATCTTGTACGCTTACAACTGTTTGGTGATGGCTGTTACCACAGCTTCAAAAGCTTCGATAAACGGAGAATTGATATTCTGGAGAACAATGGGTTTGCCACTGTCTCCTGAAGCAACAACCTGGGCATCATAGGGAATGGATCCCAGGAACGTGAGTCCTTCCTTGGCTGCCATGGTTTTTCCGCCGTCGCTCTTGAACAGCTCGATGATTTCGTTGCAATGGGGGCATTTAAAGGGTCCCATGTTTTCCACGATACCCAGAATTTTGATTTTTACGGTCCTGCAGAACGATATTGATTTCCGGACATCGGCAAGTGCTACTTCCTGGGGTGTGGTGACAATAACTGCCTTTGCATCGGGTATGGTCTGTACCACGGAGATGGGTTCGTCCCCTGTGCCGGGCGGTGCATCAATAATGAGAAAATCCAGATCTCCCCAGGCCACGGAACCCACAAATTGTTTGATCATGCCTGTTTTGGCAGGACCCCGCCAGATGATTGCCTGGTCCTTGTCCTGCATCAGGGCCTGGATGGAAACCACCTTGAGGTTCTTGATAACCTCTTTGGGCAGCAGCAGTTTGTCCTCTGAGATATCCAGAAGCTCTGTCATGCCCATCATCTGTGCAATGGAAGGACCGTGGAGATCCACATCCATCAGGCCTGTTCTGAACCCTTTCCGGGCAAGACTCGCGGCCAGGTTGGCAGATACGCTGCTCTTGCCGACGCCGCCCTTCCCGCTCAGGACAAAAATCTTGTTCTTTATTTTTGCAAGGGAGTTCTTAATACCCATTTCCAGCTGATCTTCCTGGTTCTTGGATTGCTTTTGGGACGGACACCCCTGGGTTTTCTGTTTTTTCGCCTGATCCATATTGTCATATAACATAGAAAGCACCATCTCCTTTGTTTGGGTTATGAATAATTACTCATAAATAATTATCATTCCCTGGCATCTGTCAAGCTGAATACAGACGGCTTGACCTGAATATTGGGTTGAAATTGAGTTATTTCCAGGGCCAGACTTCTTCCGTCATTATCGGTTATCCTGTAATTAAATGGTATACGAACGGAGCCCTGGTCCCGTATGTCGTTTCGATACAGGGAATACACGGGGTTCCCTTTCGTGTCAAGGGCCTGGACCATATAGACCTCGTCCGAACGGTTCCACCAGATTTTTCCAATAGTTCCCTTCCATTTCCGGGTCAGTATCACGGACTTCCTGTCCTCATCCTTTTCTGACCAGGTTGCCTTGTCAAAGGGTTTAACCGGGATCCGGCCGGCCAGGAGCGCAACGATTTCGGTCAGGGACACGGGAATGGAAAGCAGTTTTTCCAGGGGCGGATCCGACGAATTCAGGGTGTGCCTGTCATGACTGCCTACATGGGATACAAAGGTCACCTGTTTCCCATCGGCAAGAATGGTTTCCATGGGCAGGCCTGCGCTGAGAAGGGTCATGCGGATTTTATCCGGCGGGGCAGCAGCCCAGGCCAGCCTGTATTTCTGGTCGGGTTTATTGCTGTCTTTAAGGGTCAGCCAAGCCATGCCCTTGCAGGTTGTGATCCCGGCGTTGATCTGTTGGGCAGTCAGGGCAAGATCAAGTGCTGCCTGATCTTCCATGGATATCCTGACTGGATACCGGCCTGCGCATCCTGCAAGGATAAGACAGCAACAGAACAGTCCGGTCCAGGAGAGTACGAAGGCCTTACTATTCATGGATGCGTTTTTCCAGGTCCTTGATTTTCTGGTGCAGCAGGGGTTTGTCTTCTTTGATGGCTGCGCGGGCCTTTTTGTAAGCTTCCAATGCTTTGGCAAGCTGATCTGTTTTGAGGTATGCATCTCCCAGGTGCTCGACAATGACCGGATCTGATGATGAAAGCTCCACTGCTTTTTCAAGGATGGGTATGGCCTTGTCATACTGTTGCAGCTTGAAATACACCCATCCCAGGCTATCGGTGATGAATCCGTCATCGGGTTTTTCGGCCAGGGCCCTGGTTATTAGTTTTTCGGCCTGGTCCAGGTTCTCGCCCATCTCAGCATAGGTGTATCCGAGATAGTTCAATGCCGTTGCATTTTTCGGTTCCAGTTCAATGACCCGCTTCATGGTTTCGATGCACTTGTCTTTCATGCCGGCCTTATCCTGGACTATCCCCAACTTGAACATCAGGGCCCCCTGGTCCTTGACCTGCTGGAGCCCTGTATTGAGAAGGCTTATAGCGTCTTCGTACCGTTCAGCATCTTCATAAAACGAGGCCAGGTACATCATGATGTCAACATCAAGCGGGAGTTCCTCATTCCTGTCCTCAAGAAACTGTATGGCCTTCTCCCTGTCTCCTTCCTCGTTGTACAGGAAGGCCATATGGATGACGCTTTTTTTATAGTAATCCGATGACGGCTTTACCTTGGAAAAATGGAACAGGGCATTTTTGGTCTCCTTGAGCGCATCAAAGGCAACTCCGGCAAGATAGTTCAATGTCGAGTCCTCGGGGGCTCCCCGAAGCATGCCTGGGAAAACGATGGATGCATCCTTATAACGTTCGTTTCCGATAAATTCCCTGGCCACAAGCATGATCATGTCAGGTTTGTCTGTGGTTTCAAGTCCGATACGGGCAAATCGGCTTCCTGCCTCAACGGTCTCGCCATGATTGTGGTAGTAGAGGGCCAGTTCAAGGTCGGCCCTGATATTGCTTGGCTCTATCTCAAGGATTTCTCCATAAAGTTTTATAATATCAGGGTTCAATACCGATTTTTCTGTTTCTTTGCCCCTGTAAAGCTGTACAAGTTCGAATCTGGGTTCCACCAGTTCGGGATTGAGTTGTATGCTTTTCTTGAATTCCTTTTCCGCATAATCGGGATTCTGTTTTTTTATGTGAATTCTGCCCAGAAAGAAATGGGCAACATAGGATTCCGGAAAATGGGACGCCATTTTGGTGTATAGGCTGAACGCCTCGTCAATCATGTCACTTTCCATGTACTGACGGCCAAGGATCATGTAAATATTTTCATTGTCCGGATTAAGCTGCAGAATTTTTTTGTAGATTTCCCTTGCATCCTGGTCCTGTTTTATGAATTGCTTCAGTTTCGCCAGTATCATGAGCCCGTCTGTATCATCCGGACTTTTATTTACCAGATCCTGGGCAACTTCAAGAGCCTTGTCCTTGTCTTTGAGAAGAAGGTACAGGGAGATGAGTTCTTTTTTCAGGAAATCCGCCTCGGGATCGAGTTCAATAGCTTTTTTCAGATAGGGCAGGGCACCCTGGTAATCTTCTTTCTGCCTGTAGATTTCTGCCAGTACATAAAGGGAATAGGATGTGCTGTCTTGCATATCGTCAGGGACTGCAGCTGGTGCCTGTCTGACAACGTCCTTCTGTACCAGGCTGCATGCTGACAGGAAAACAGTCGCCAGGATAAAGTACACAATAATTATTGATTTTTTTGCCATGAAACCAAACAGCTCTCCTTTTTCTTTTCCATGCAGGGCATTCGAGGCTGAACTAGGCACCGTCATTGTGATCGTAGGCCTCAAAGTCCGGGATCTCACTTTTGAAAAAGTCTTTCATTTTTTTAATGATATTGTTTTCGATCTGACGGACGCGTTCCCTGGAAATATTATACTTTTCTCCTATTTCCTGGAGAGTCACGACCTCATCGGAAAAAATTCTTGATTGAAATATGTCCAATTCCCTTTCATTGAGAGTCTTGACAAATTCACCGACCCTGGAATGGAGGATATCCTCGATCTCCTTTCTGGCGACCTTTTCCTCGGTGGAATCGCTCTCCACATTTATAAATTCGATCCGTTCCGTGTCCGAATCATCCCTGAGGGGTTCATCCAGTGAAAGGTCCCATCCGTCCAGACGCTGATCCATG
Organism: Pseudomonadota bacterium; assembly: GCA_043806875.1. Lineage (GTDB taxonomy): Bacteria > Desulfobacterota > Desulfobacteria > Desulfobacterales > Desulfobacteraceae > JAZDGN01. The sequence continues at coordinate 1,006 of JAZDGN010000071.1, read as the reverse complement.
TCAATGATTTCCCGTTCGGAAACCCCCATCCTCTCGGACAGGAGTCTTGGCCTTGGGTCAAATCCTTCGTCGATGAGTTTCTGTTTTTCTTTCTTCAACCTGAAGAACAGTTTCCTCTGACCTTGGGTTGTCCCAATTTTGACCAGGCGCCAGTTGTCCATAATGAACTTCAGGATGTAGGCCTTGATCCAGAATGATGAATAATAGGAGAATTTGACATTCTTATAGGGGTCGAATTTTTTTACAGCCTGAACCAGTCCGATATTGCCTTCCTGGATCAGGTCCAGCAGATTCTGCATCCAGACCCTCTGGAATTCCATGGCGATCTTTACAACCAGTCTCAGATTGGACGTCACCATGGTGTAAGCGGCTTCGCTGTCGTTTTCCTCCTGGATCCGCCGTCCGAGCTCAATCTCTTCCTCCCTGGACAGCAGTCTGTAACGGTTGATTTCAGAGAGATAGCTTTGCAGCGGGTCTGCTTTGACAAGGGCTTTGGAAGTTGCGTTTGTCCGCTTCCCGGGCGGAAGCAGGTAACCTCTGGGAGTTGTATCTTCTATAGTGCTTTGTTTGTTGTTATCGATTTTAGTGGTCATCCGTTTCCTTGATCATTTGTCGAATTCAATGGTAGTCTTGAATAATATACTAAAAGGAGCAAAAGATCGAACAAAAAGATTTTTTTATGAACTTAATGATTTTAATATGGACAGGAATACCCGCATTTGGTATAAAACCCATTCATTTGCGCCTGTAGCTCAGCTGGATAGAGCAACGGACTTCTAATCCGTAGGTCGTGCGTTCGAGTCGCCCCAGGCGTACCACTGATATCAAGGGTCTTCAGGTTTTTGACTGAAGACCTTTTTGTTTTTGCGGGATTTTGTCCATCGTCTGTCCATCATTTTTCATTCCTGGTATCTCCTGCAGTCATTGACCTCGGCAGTATCATCCAACGACTATGGCTTGCTGATCGGCTCTCAAAAATATGGATTGAAATTTACCAAAGCTTCTT
>JAZDGN010000070.1:0-20619 GCA_043806875.1 Pseudomonadota bacterium | reverse complement strand
CTGGTGGAGCATATCGGGTTTGTCAGCCCCACATCCTACGGTTTCATGAAAAAGGAGCGGTATTTTTCCGATAACAGGGCCAGGTTTGGGAAGGGGTTGCTCAAGGCTCTGGAAAACAGGGTCATGGTGCGGGAGACCCTGGGTGCCTTGTCGTCCTTTTATCTGGATCAGGGCGATGTTGACCGGGCCATTGATTTTTACCGGAAGTCCATGGAAGAGACGGTGTATAAGAACAGTGAAGGCAACTTCATCGGGCTGGGGCGGCTGTTTCTGAAAAAGGACGATCCGGATCAGAGTTTCCAGTATTTCATGCAGGCCCTGGAAAAAAGCCGGGATACTGCCCGGAGCCTGGAGAGGATTTACCAGGCATTCAAGGGTGAAAAGCAGCTTGAGGCTTTCATCCGGTTTTCGGCTGCTGTGGAAAAGGATCTGTTCGAAACCGAGACCCTGGATTATCTGGTTGCCCAATGCTGGATCGATATGGACCGGCCGGAGCTGGCCAGGGCCAGGCTGGTCCAGGTGATTGCGCGGCAGCCCACGGCCCGGGCCCACTACCTGATGTCGGTTGCGGCCGAGCGGCAGCAGGACTGGGATGCCATGGAGCTGGAAAGCCAGAGGGCCACGGTGCTGGACAGCGGCAATGCCGGGTATCTGAGCCAGTTTGCCAGGGCGCTGAGCCGGCAGAAAAAGGATGATGCGGCAGAGGATGCCGTATCCATGGCTATTCTGCGAGCCGGAGCTCCCAATCCCTGGTACCTGAATCAGCGGGCCTGGGTACGCTGGAGCAGGGGCAATTTTCAGGGGGCTGTTGATGACTGGAAGGCTGCCCTGGACAGCAAAAAGGATTATCCGGATTTCATGGTCAGTATTGCCAGGGCCTTGCAGAAGATGAAGCAGTACCCGGAAGCTCTGGTGTGGGTTGACAGGGCCCTGGTGTTGAGTCCTGGGAAGACAGCGTATTCAGACCTGAAAAAACAGCTGCAGGAAGATATCCGTAAGGAAAACTAAAAAAACCATGTTAAGACGAATCACGATTTTTCTGATCAGTGCGTTTGCTTTAATGGTGTCGTCGGTCTTTGGGGAGGCCGGCATGGAGATGTTTAACAGCGGCATCCGTGAGTTCACCCAGGGCAATTTCGCCATGGCTGTCGGCTGGTTTACAAAGCTGGCAGAGCTGGAGCCCGATAACGAACATGCCTATAACAACCGGGGGATTGCCTATCTTGAACTCAAGGAGTATGACAGGGCCCTCGAGGATTTTCAGACGGTTCAGGTGCTGAATCCGGACAAGGAAGACATCCATTTCAATATCGGCACAGCCTATTCCTATAAGAAGCAGCCCCAGGAAGCGGCCCGTCATTACACCATCGCCATCAGCAGGAATCCGGAGAATTACGCGGCCTATTACAATCGCGGCGTCGCCAGGGAGGATCTGAAGCAGTATGACGGCGCCATCCAGGACCTGACAACCTTTCTGAGGTTCAACAGGGATCATTACTGGGCCCTGGCCTATCTGGGAGATGCCTATGCGGACTCGGGCAGGCTTTCACTGGCCCGGGATTCCTACACGAAGGCTGTGGCGGCGGATCCGGGCAATGCCTATGCAAAGCGGAAACTGAAAAATCTGGAAAAGCCCGGAGCCGGAAAGAGTTCTCCCAGGGATATCAGGATGGGGGATGAAACCCGGTTCCAGGTCAACTGGAATGAGAGCGGCAAGGGGCTGACCATCACAAAGATAGGGGCCGGTCCCATGAAAAGCGCGGGGATCAGGAAGGGGGACGTCATCATTGCAGTCAACGGAAAGCCCCTGACAAAGGGAGATCCGCTTCTGGCCCTGAAGGATGAGATTGTTGCAGGGAAGGTGGGCAAGGCCATGATCGAGGTGCGTCGCGGCGAAACCGTCTTTCTCCTGGAAGTGACAAAATAGCCGGTGCGGAAGACAGGGTGCCGGGCCGGGGTATTGAATTTGAAAGGACTGTGTGTGAGGCTCAGAGACGTTGTCATCTTAATCCGCCCGCATCATTATCTCAAGAACGGGTTTGTTTTCATGCCCCTGTTTTTTGTGGGCAGGATCATGGACGTAAAACTCCTGTTTCCCGCTCTTGGGGCGTTTGCAGCCTTTTGTGCCGCAGCCGGCGCCATTTATGTGCTCAACGACTGCATGGACATGGCCGAGGACCGGCTGCATCCCAGGAAAAAACTGCGCCCTGTGGCATCGGGCGCCGTGTCCAGGAAGGCTGCCCTGGTGCTGGCAGGCGTCCTGTGCGCTATGGGCGGGTGCCTGATGGCGGCCGTGTCATTGGACGGGTTGGCTGTCCTGGGCGCTTATGTGGCCCTGAACCTGGGATATACCTTTTATCTGAAACACATCGCCATTGTCGACGTTACCGTCATTGCCATCGGTTTTGTGCTGCGGCTGTTTGCGGGCTCCAGGGTCACCGGGGTGCCCCTGTCCATGTGGATCGTTATCATGACGTTTCTTCTGGCCCTTTTTCTGGCCCTGTCCAAACGCCGGGACGATGTCCTGATCTTTATGAATTCCGGAGAGCGGATGCGCAGGGTGATCGACGGTTATACCCTGCAGCTCATCGATGGGGCCATGATGATCATGGCCTCTGTGGTCATTGTCGCCTACATCCTGTACACCACATCCGCGCCGGTGCTTCTGAGGCTTCACACGGAGCACCTGTACTTAACGGCCCTGTTCGTGATCCTGGGTATCCTGCGCTACCTGCAGATCACCCTGGTTGACAATGGCAGCGGGTCGCCCACCATGATCGTCCTGAAGGACAGGTTCATGCAGGTGACTATTCTGGCCTGGATCGTTTCGTTTGTGTGGATTATCTACCTATGATTGCGGTCAGCAGAACCAGGAGCGGATGGGGAAATTTCCCCAGGATACACACCCGGGCGCTGGCGTTTGACAGCGAGGCGGACCTGGGGGCCATTGTTGCCGGGGGCCGGGAGCTGATTGCCCACGGCAACGGCAGAAGCTACGGGGACAGTGCCCTGGGCAGCAGCATCATCGAGGTGAGGCCCCATGGGTTTTTCCTGGGGTTTGATGCTGACAGGGGCTTTCTGCATGTCCAGGCCGGCGTGATGCTGTCGGAAATCCTGGAGGTGTTTGTTCCCAGGGGGTGGTTTTTATCCATAACGCCAGGGACAAAACTGATCACCGTGGGCGGGGCCATTGCCAGTGATGTCCACGGGAAGAACCACCATGTGGCCGGGTGCTTCAGCAGTTGTGTGGAGCGGTTCAGGCTCATGCTCCCCGGAGGCAGGATTGCTTTGTGCAGCAGGCAGGAAAACGCGGACCTGTTCCGGGCAACCTGCGGCGGCATGGGGCTCACCGGGGTGATCCTGGATGCCGTGATCGGTCTGCAGCCGATTCCTTCGGCCTTTATCGATCAGGTAACGGTAAGGACCAGGAACCTGGAAGAGACCTTTGAGGCCTTTGAAGAACATGGAAAAAGTTCCTACTCGGTGGCATGGATCGACTGCCTTGCCCGGGGGGAGAAGTTGGGGCAATGCCTGCTCATGACCGGTGAGTTCAGCCCGGAGGGGGGGCTGGATTACAGGTCCGGGCGGGGTGTGGGCGTCCCGTTTTATTTTCCGTCCCGGGTGCTGAATACAACGACGGTAAAGGCCTTTAACCGGTTTTACCATGGGCGGGTCAAGGAGCGGGTTTCCAGGCAGCGGGTGGGCATTGACGGTTTTTTTTATCCCCTGGACGCCATTGACCACTGGAACAGGATCTATGGGAAGGACGGGTTCACCCAGTACCAGTTTGTCCTGCCGGCCAAAGAGAGTTTCCAGGGGCTGAAAGAGATCCTGGAGATGCTGGCCTGGGCGGGCAAGGGCTCGTTCCTGGCTGTGCTCAAATCCTGCGGTCCGGGCAATGACAACTATCTGTCGTTCCCCATGCAAGGGTACAGCCTGGCACTGGATTTCAGGATCGAGGACGGGGTTTTCGGGCTTCTGGACAGGCTTGACGAGCGGGTCGTCCACTACGGGGGGCGCATTTACCTGACCAAGGATGTCCGTATGGGCCGGCAGGTGTTTGAGGCAGGGTATCCGGAGCTGGACGCGTTCAGGGCCCTGAGAAAGGCGTACGGGATGGACAAGGTTTTTAATTCACTGCAATCACGTCGGTTAGGACTATGAGATGAGCTATGTACTGATCCTGGGGGCAAAGAGCGATATTGCAAGGGCCGTGGCGCGGGTCTATGCCGGGGCCGGGTATGATCTTTTCCTGGCTGCGCGGGGGGCTGCCGACCTGGACGGGTTTGCCAGGGACATCATGGTGCGCACCGGGCGGGATGTGCGGTGTGTGGATCTGGACATCCTGGATTTCGGATCCCATGGAGCCTTTTACCAGGGACTGGGGAAACGGCCCGGGGGTGTGATTTCCGCCGTGGGTTACCTGGGTGACCAGGCAAGGGCTGAGCAGGATTTTGATGAGGCCCGGACCATCGTGGACACCAATTATACGGGTCTGGTGAGCCTGCTGAACATCGTTGCCCGGGACTTTGAACAGAGCAGGAGCGGCTTCATGGTTGTGATCAGTTCCGTTGCCGGGGACCGGGGACGAAAGGGCAACTACCTGTACGGTTCGGCAAAGGCCGCCCTTACGGCCTACCTGTCCGGCCTCAGGAACCGCCTGCATGGTTCCGGGGTTCAGGTTCTCACGGTCAAGCCGGGGTTTGTGGCCACAAAGATGACGGCCCACATGAAGCTGCCCGGGCTCTTGACCGCCAGACCCGAGACTGTGGCAAAAGATATTTACAAGGCCCAGACAGGGAAAAGGGATGTGCTTTACACCCTGTGGGTCTGGCGATGGATCATGCTGATCGTAAGGAGCATCCCGGAGGGGATATTCAAAAAGCTGAGCCTGTGATGGCTATTGTAAATTATGATTGCTATCATAATAAAGGCTGGATCAACACCTTTAATCCAGCACCTATGTCCTTTGCAGTAATAACAATACTGGTGTTGTGTCGGGCTTGATTTGACAGAAATTAGAATATGGTATACATCATTACGAGTGATGGATGAAAACGGCAGGATTCAGTGATGAGCCAATTGAATAAATTATATGAGCATATTCTGATGCGCATATCAGATTCAAATGTTCAGTTTGGGATGTTATGTGCATTACTCCATCGGCTCGGCTTCCGCGAGCGTGTTAAAGGAGATCATCACATTTTTACAAGGGATGGTGTTGATGAAATTCTCAATATTCAGCCAAAAAATGGTAAAGGAAAACCTTATCAAGTTAAACAGATCAGGGATATAATTTTGAAGTATCATATCGGTTTTGGAGAATAGCAATGAATAAGAAATACGAAATTATTATATTCTGGAGTTCCGAGGACGATACCTTCATAGCTGAAGTTCCTGAGCTTCCCGGATGTATGGCCGATGGAGAGAGCTATCAGGTAGCTCTTTCTAATGCGGAGAGCATTATAGATGAGTGGATCGAAACAGCAAAAGAGCTCGGAAAACCCATCCCCCAGCCTAAAGGCCGCCTTGCCTATGCCTGAGCAAAGCCGCTTGGCATGATAACCAGAGATCGTTCAGGCCATGCCCTTAAAAGCAGGCGCTTAAAGCCTGAGCACTGCGGTTTCATCCCATGCAATTTTTCAGGCCCAGACCCGAAAGGATGTACTTTGCACCCTGTGGGTCTGGCGATGGATCATGCTGATCATCAGGAGCATCCCGTAAGGGATAATCAAAAAGCTGAGCCTGTGATGGATATTGATGGCAGGAAAACATGGGGCCTGTTCCAGGCAGCCCGTACAATCTGTATTGTATTGTTTCTAGGCTTTCTTTCGGGGAATGCCTCTGCACTTGATCCTGAGCAGGTCCTGGTGGTAGCCAACCGGAACGCACCCCACAGCGTTCAGATTGCCGATTTTTATATGACCCTGCGCCAGATTCCGAGATCCAATCTTCTTGTTCTCTGGTCTCCGGACAATGAGGTGATTTCCAGGAGCGATTACGGGAAATACATTGCCACGCCGGTGAACAGCTTCCTTGAAACAAAAGACCCCTTTGAGAAAATCCGTTGTATTGTCACTGCCTATGGGATACCTTTGACCATTGCAGGCGATCCGGGTGGTGACGGCAAAAGGCCCGGTACAGGTGCCAGCAGCAGTGAGGCTTCGGTTGATTCCGAGCTTTCACTGGTAAAAGTTAAGGATCATCTGACGGACGGCTGGATACCCAATCCCTGTTTCCTGGGCAATACGGGCCGGAAAGGGTTGTTGGATACCAGGGTCGTTCTCATGGTCTCCCGGATTGACGGGCCTTCGCCCGATTGTGTCAAGCGGTTTTTGATTGATGGCGTGAGATGCGAGAAAAAAGGGCTCAACGGAACGGCTTACTTTGATGCACGGTGGCCGATGCCTGCTGAGGGAAAAGAGACGGATGGCGCTGGATACGGCTTTTATGACCGGTCCATACACCTGGCTTCCCGTGCGGTTGACCGGAGCAGGGTAATGCCTGTTGTTCTTGATGATAACAGCGCTTTGTTCCAGAAAGGCGATTGCCCGGAAGCGGCATTGTACTGCGGTTGGTATAGCCTTGAATCCTATGTTGATGCCTTTGCGTGGCAGCCCGGAGCGGTGGGGTACCATATTGCCAGCGGGGAGTGCAATACGCTGAGGAATCCGGCCGGTAACGCATGGTGCAAACGCATGCTGGAAAAAGGGGTGGCCGCAACCCTGGGTCCCGTGGGAGAGCCCTATGTGCAGGCCTTTCCTTTGCCTGAACTGTTTTTCGGGCTGCTGGTTGAGGGGCGCCTTACCCTTGCAGAGGTATTCATGGCTTCCTGTCCTTTTCTGTCCTGGAAAATGGTTCTTGTGGGGGATCCCCTGTACCGGCCATTTAAATGTCTCGCTAATGGAAGTTGCTCTTTGGGGCAGTAGTGATTTCGCCATTCAACGGTACCCGGGTTTGCAGCTCAGGCCTGGTTGCCGGAAGTGATCACAAAGGCCGTATTCATTCCAAAATTCCCGGCCAGTAGTATTTAATGAGTAGGAAGATGGCCATATTTAAAAATAAAAGTGCATATATGAATAGCGTAAGATCCATCAGCGCGCGTTCCGAATTTGAAAAGCATTTCAGTACATGTTCAGGGTCATGCAGGTCCCTGAAAGGCTTGCCGTTTCGGATCCATCGCCAGAAATACCTACAGGCCCAGTAGTGCCCGAGATAAAGCGAGGCTGCCCAGAAACGTGGCAGGTACTGCCTTATAGGCATATGTTCCTTGAAATAGATCAGATTGGCGAGATCTGTCTCCTCTTCGTAGCGTTTCGGGATAAAAGTCATGAAATATAGAAACAGGCCCAGTGATGACAGAAGCAACAGGATACCACTTATGCATATAACATCGTTTAAGTAATCAGACGGCATCGCCCCTTCTCCACGTGTGATGAAGATCAATGTTCTCGTAAAAATGCCAAAAATGGCAACTTCACAAACACTGATTTGACTTGGCTACAACTACAATAGGGCATAATTCGAACTTTTTACAGGTCCATCAACGTTGTTTGAGATAGTTCCCTTTACATTGTTCACTACATCAAAAAGGTATTTCCCAAAGTGTTTACCCTCCTCGCTGAGGCCATAGCCAGCTCCTGCACTGACAAGGAAAACCGCCGCAACAGCACCTGCGGGGCCCAGGCACAGGCATGCGTAAGGAGCGATGATTAACCCTACGCTCGACCCCGCTGCGCCGCCCAGGACCCCGAACCCTTCCTTGTAAAGTGTCTGCACCTGCTTTTCCTGGGGTGCGCTGGCGACCGAAAAGCCTGCCAGGATAACCGGGATGACCCAGGTGGTGCGGAGGGTTCCTTTGCGTGCGACCTTCACCGCACCGTTCAGGACTTTTCCAAGGGGGGTGATGCGTTTCGGTATGTGGTGGCCCAGGCAGGCTTTGACAACATTATCTTTGAAGAACAGGGCATTGGGTGTGTTCATTCCCCTGACAGTGGCCGGCAGGCTGACACCTTTGGGCAGCATCTGTCCGGGTAGTCCCTTGATGTAGCCCATCAGCTTCTCATACATGGGGTGGTTCAGGAGGAAGGATTCAACCGCCTGGAGGTTTTTTATTTTTCCCGATGAGATGGCGCCTTTGCCGAGGGTCTTTACGGCATCGTCGAAAATGGATCCACACAACGCGTTGATCTCGCTCAGGGTGGCTATTCTGGAGCTATACGCCGCGGATGCGCCGGTCGTGCCCCAGCTGGCAAAGGTGATCAGGTCATCGGCCTTGACGGCGCCACCCAGGTTTTTCATGTGTTCTATGGCGTCGGCAATCCGGTGGGTTTTTAACCGTCCTTCCTTCAGGTAAAGGTGTTTTGCCCCAGGATCGAGCTGATCCAGTTCGTTCTTGATCTGGGGTCTGACGTTTTCCCAGGCCAGCACATCACCCTCCTTCATGTAGGCCGGGGTGATGTTCAGAAGCCCGGCAGGATTCAGCGAAAGCGTCCTGGGATTTCTCTGCAGCAGGGGGTTGTTGTTGATCAGGACTTCTCTTTTCACACTGTGCGGCTGGTTCCAATAGGGTGTTTCCCAGAACATGCGCTCTGCAACAAAGTCCACGGTGTCGCCGGGTTTCGGCTGATACACTGAAGCTTCCTCGATGAACAGGTGGGGATGATAAAGCAGGCTGGGCGGCAGAACGCTGGATCTCAGTTTTGTCTTGTTGTCGGTCTGTGGTCTTTCATCAAGGGAGGCCGGAATCAGCAGGGTGTCCCCCGGGAGAATGCGGTTGATGTCCGATATGTGGGGGTTGAGAGCTTCAATTTTTTTGAGCCATGTGCCCATGGCTGCAGCAGTCACTCCCCTGGTTGACAACAGGATGCGGGTGACGGTGTCTGTCGGTTTCACCTTGATGATGTCTGCCATCTTGTTTTTTCCTTCCGGTTGAGTGAGAAGATTCCCGGAGCCCGGCTCTGCAACTCTCCTGAATGGTACACTATAATAATTATTTTATTGTCTGTTGTATGCCTTCAATAACTATTGCTAAATAGAATACATAAGCATGTTACAAATTGTTTTTAATATTGAAAAATATAGTTTGTCAATTAAAAGTTTTCAACTTTTTTAAAGTCGCAATATGCGACTGGTAGGTTGGTTTATGCGATTTATATAAAGAGTCGCTACCGTGGCCAGGGATATTCCCAGTGCCCGGTTACAGGCATCTTCTCGGACCGTAGGGAAGCCCTCCGTCAATCTGGTCTGTGGCCGCGTTCGAAGTTGATGTTTGACACCCGCCCATAGATGGGTTACTAGGCTAATACTCGCTATGCTTGATGCAAGCCAGAATTCGGACGATATGAATTTGCCTGGTCTTGGGCTACATCCATTAAAAGGGGACTTAAAAGACTACTGGGCAGTTACTGTGTCCGGGAATTGGCGTGTTATTTTTCGTTTTGAGAACAATCAAATATTTGATGTAAATTACGACGACTATCATTAGTGATAGATGAAGGATAAAAAAATGGTTATGTATGATCCCCCACATCCTGGAGAAGCAATAAGGGAATTTTGTATTGAGCCACTTGGATTGACTGTTACAGAGGCGGCAGAAGGACTCAATGTATCCCGTAAGACGCTTTCAGCATTGCTCAATGGTCGTTTCGGGATATCACCGGAAATGGCCATAAGGTTATCAGAGGCGTTTGGCGGGAGTGCAGAAAGCTGGTTGATTCAGCAGGCGCAATATGACCTCTGGCAAGCAAAACATAAAGGGAAAAACTTAAAAGTTAAGTCATTTATTATTAATTCCGGAAAAAGTTTCGTGTTAACTTGATCCTGAGCAGGTCCTGGTGGTAGCCAACCGGAACGCATCCCACAGCGTTCAGATTGCCGATTTTTATATGACCCTGCGCCAGATTCCGAGATCCAATCTTCTTGTTCTCTGTTCCAGGAGCGATTACGGGAAATCCATTGCCACGCTGATGGAGGCTGCTCTTTGGGGCAGTAGTGATTTATGGGATATTCAGAAGGTTGAACCTGTAGCGGAACTCTATGAATAAATTCGAAAAACCGGTTTATGTCACCAAGCCTTTCATGCCTCCATTTGAAGAGTTCTGCCTGGGGCTGAAAGAAATCTGGGACAACCAGTGGCTGACCAACAACGGCCCTGTGCTGCAGCGGTACTGCGAAGCGCTGAAAATCTATTTCGGAACCGATAATCTGTGTCTGTTCGCCAACGGCACCCTTGCCCTGCAGATCGCCCTGCAGGGGCTGGGCATCCGGGGAGAAGTCATCACCACACCGTTTACCTTTGTTGCAACGGCCCATGCCCTGCACTGGACCAAAGTCCGTCCGGTATTCTGTGACATCGAACCCGACTTTTTCACCCTGGACCCGGCAAAGATCGAGGCGCTTATAACTCCTTGGACAACAGCTATCCTGGCCGTCCATGTTTTCGGACGCCCCTGCAAGGTTGACGCTTTGGCTGATATTGCAAGGCGCCATAACCTTGTTCTGATATACGATGCTGCCCATGCCTTTGGTGTCAAGGTCAATGGAAAGTCCATCTGCCATTTCGGTGATGTGAGCATGTTCAGCTTCCACGCCACGAAGATTTACCATTCCATTGAAGGCGGTATGCTCGTCTCTAAAGACCCCGGGCTCTGCACGACTTTTAATTATTTGAAGAATTATGGTTTTAAGAGCGAAACCGAAGTGGTTATGCCCGGCACCAATGCCAAGATGAATGAAATACAGGCCCTGATGGGATCCATGGTTTTAAAGCATATTGATTCGATGATTGCCGTGCGCAGGGAGCTGTACGAAACCTACACCGGGCAGCTTGCCCATGTGCCCGGAATATCTTTCAGCCCGCCTCCGGAACCCGGGCTTGCCTATAATTATGCCTACTTCACGGTCCTGATTGATGAAAAAGAATTCGGCATGGACAGGGACAGGCTGTATACGGAATTGAAGGGGTATAATATTTTCACCCGCCGGTATTTTTACCCGCTTATCAATGAGCTTGCCTGCTACAGGTCGATTAGTGTCCGTCAGCCTCTGGTGACTGCTGCCCGAGTATCTTCCACGATTCTGGCCCTTCCCATTTATCATGACCTGGGAAAAGCATCGGTGGGCCTGATCTGTGACATCATTAAAGCGCTGCAAAAAAAATCGTGAGGTCGACCTTTTTTATGGAAATACCCGGCGTTGACATTGACAGATCCCTTGTTCAGACAGAACAGAGCCTGCTGTCCCGGTGGGGAAGCTATGGGAAGCCGAAGGTCAGTATAAGCTGCATAACATATAATCACGAACATTACATCTCCGATGCCCTGGATGGGTTTCTCATCCAGGAAACGGATTTCCCCTTCGAGATTCTGGTCCACGATGATGCATCAACCGACGGGACAGCCGATATCATCCGGGATTATGAAAAAAGATATCCCAGGATCATCAAGCCGGTATACCAGAAGATCAATCAGTATTCCCGCAATAAACGGCCCAGCAGGTTTAATTATGAACGTGCGCAGGGTGACTTTATTGCTGTGTGCGAAGGAGATGACTACTGGATTGATTCCCGGAAATTAAGCAGACAGATCGGTTTTCTGATTGATAATCCAGGGTTCAGCCTTTGTTTTCATGATGCCGTCATCCTGTACCAGGACGGGAAAAACCAGCCCTTGGCGTTCTCCTCTGTCAATAAAAAGGCCCCCAAAAAAAAGTTCACCATCCAGGATATCATTCTGTCACCATGGTTTATACCCACAGCAAGCATTGTCTTCAGAACATGCAACCTGGAAAATCCCCTCTGGCTGAACCATATTTTCACCGGAGACTATGCTCTGCAGCTGATACAGGCTGCCAAAGGGGACCTGTACGGTTTTGATGAGATCATGTCGGTCTACAGGATGCACAGTTCAAATCTCTACAGGCAATTGAATTACAGCCAGATTGACGTGACCCATAGAACCATGGACGCCCTCCTGTATTTTAATATGCATACCGACTTCAAGTACGATTCCCTGATTTTAAAAAGGCTGGACAACACCCGGAAGGAGCTGTACGAAACACTGTATGAGCCTTTGCTGAATCATCGTTCTCCAATCAGCAAACTGCTTAGTATAGACTATTATCGTTTCAAGTTAAGGGCTCTGCTCGGCAGGGACCGGTGACAGTAACAGGAAATATGAGCGTCATGGGTATAAGGATGTTATGGACAATATCGTAATCGTCGGCTCCAGGGGACATGCCAAATACATTATCGAAATCGTTGAGCGTGAGGGAAAATACAAGATTGCCGGATTGATCGATCGGTTCCGTGACCCGGGGAGCCAGACCCAGGGTTATCCGGTCCTGGGAAAGGAAGAGGATCTGCCGTCCCTGATTGGCGCTCATTCCCTCAAAGGGGTAATCATCGGCATCGGAGATAATGTGATCCGCTCAACAGTGGCAGCCACTGTGGGCAGCCTGTGTCCGGGTCTTTCATTTGTGAACGCCATTCATCCCGGCACCTCCATTGCAAGGGATGTTTTCATTGGCAAGGGGACAGTCATATACCCGGGGCATATTCTGGGTCCGGGCTGCTCAATCGGCCGGTTCAGCATCCTGTTCACAAATTCGTCCCTCGGGCACGACAGCACCATGGGGGACTTCGCCAGCCTCGGAGCCCGCGTTGTGACTGGCGGGTACTGTGAAATCGGAGCCTATGCCGCAGTGAATATCGGAGCTGTCCTTGTTGATCGTGTGTCCGTAGGTGAACACGCAGTCATCGGCGCCGGGTCAACCGTTCTTGCAAGCGTGGGACCGCATGCGGTAGCCTACGGAACACCGGCCCAAGTTATCAGAGCCAGGCGGCAGGCACAGGATCCTGTGCCTTGAACACGTACTTGTTATTTTGTATGCCTGCGTAAAAGGAAAAATTCCGTGTACCCTATTATTGCCCCGGTCACATAGGCGATGGCCATCAGGTTCTGTAACCATAAAAGAGCAACCCTTTTTTTTCCGGTATACCGGTTGTTTTTACTGCAGAAGTTCCTGATTGCCCTTGCAGTACTGAAGTCATAGGGTTTGTAGTCTGCATAAATCGATATCAAGGTATTGTGTTTGCCGTATACATAGCTTTTCTTCATCCAGGTGAAGATACTGCCGATCTCCAGATGGAGCACCGTCATCTCTTTCAGGAACACCACTCTGGCATCGGGAATGCCCTTAAGACAGCGGTGAACTATTTCCGTGTCTCCAGGGACAGGCCACTCAAGAAACGGGCCCAGCTGATCGAAAACTTTTGCAGATACGGCCATGTTGTTTGTATAGCCGTACAGATATCTGTTTTTCCGGTGCGTTAAAAGATAATCGATCTTGGCGTTCTGGTAATCCTGGAGGATCTCCAGGGGGCTGTCGGGAGTTGCGGGAAAGAGCACTTTTCCAAGTACAATCGTGGCATTAACTTCCTGCATTGCCCTGTTGATGACGCTGAGCCAGTTTCCGGGCGCAACGCAGTCGGCATCGGTGAATGCGATGATTTTTCCCTTTGCTGTTTCCAGGGCCTTATTCCTGGCTGTATAAGGATTTTTTTTGCTCTCATGCAACAGTGTCACTTGTGGGAATTTTTGTACGATTTCTGCAGATCCGTCATCAGACCCATTGTCTATGAACAGCAGTTCATACTCATCATGATCGAAGTCCTGGTCAAGGAGAGATCGGATGCATCGCTCGATATAGAGCTGTTCGTTGAAAAAGGGCACTATCACTGAAAATATCATGCTTCAGGGGCTCCCCGCCGCGAATAGACAATGCAATGTTTACTAACCGATATAGTTAAATATGGGTTTAATGTCAAGGAGCCTTTGTTCCTGTTCCTGGGCTTCATCCGGCACGGATGCAGAAAACCGGTTGATTCAGCAGGCACGCTATGGCTTCCGGCAAACAGAACATTAAAAGATTTGAGGAACAGGTTGTTTATATTTAATCCCTGGAAAAGTTAAATGTCGGCTTGATCATCGTTCCAAAGACCGCATCCCCAATGTCCGGGCAGCCGGTCATCAAAGTTGAGAAGTGTGGTTTTGTCTTGACGACGTGTGTTGATTGGTGTACGCAATTTGAATGTAATTAGAGTAGTTATCGAGACTCTATTCATGTAATTGCGCTTCGATGGGGTGCCTCGATAACTGCCGGAATGTGAACCTACAACCGTCAAGGGGGACCCCATGTCACACCAGTCATTCCCAGTTGTAAAGGCAGCAGGCAAAAGGCGCATTCTCAATGCGCGCAAGGACACACCGGATATCCGGGACCGCATGTATGAACCGGCCCTGATCCAGCTCAGGCCCGAGCTGGACAACCGTGACGGGACAAGGATTCTGGACCAGGGCCAGGAAGGGGCCTGCACTGGGTTCGGCCTGGCCGCGGTCATCAACCTGCTCAGTGCCAGGCGGAGCACAAAGCCTTTTTACGCCAGTCCCAGGATGCTGTACGAAATGGCCAGGAAGCACGACGAATGGCCTGGTGAGGACTATGACGGGTCCAGCTGCCGGGGGGCCATCCGGGGCTGGAAAAACATGGGGGTGTGCAGCGAGGATGACTGGGCCTACAGCACCGATGCTCCGGGTGAGCTGACCATCGAGCGGGCCAAAGCGGCCCGGGCCACGACCCTGGGGGCCTATTACAGGCTCAGGCCCGAGATCAACGATTACCACGCAGCCCTGAACGAAGCCGGGGCTGTTTATGTGTCCGCCGACGTCCACGGGGGCTGGTTCAGCCCCACGGCCAGAAAAAAGGATCCCCTTGCTGTTATCAAACCGAGCGGCACGATAGAAGGGGGGCACGCCTTTGCCATTGTGGGCTACAACAGCCAGGGCTTTATGGTTCAGAACTCCTGGGGGAAGGGCTGGGGTACGGGCGGGTTTGCCGTGTGGCTGTACGAGGACTGGATAGAAACCATCAGCGACGGGTGGGTGTTCCGCCTGGCCATTCCCACGCCCCAGATATTCGGTCTCACGGCCAGGTCCAGGGAGAGCAGGGGCGAGGCGTTTTCCGCTCCCAAACGGCTGGAGATCGCAGGCCATTTCGTCCATTTTGACGACGGCAGGTTCAAGGAGCGGGGCAACTTCTGGAGTTCGGCCGAGGATGTGCTGAAAACCGCGGCCCACATCCGGGAATCCGTGGGTACAAACAAGTACGGCCATCTGCTCATCTGGGCCCACGGGGGGCTGAACAGCCAGGACGACTCGGCCCACCGGGTGGCAGCCCTGCTGGACGGGTTCAAGCGCAACGGCATTTACCCGTTCCATATCATGTACGATACGGGACTGGCCGAAGAGATCAAGGACGCCCTGATCCGGGCCAAGGCAAGCCGGCCCATGCAGGGATTGCCGGGGAGCCTGATTGAAACCTGCGACAGGCTCATCGAGGATCTGGTGAGAAAACCGGTGACCCCCATCTGGGAAGAGATGAAAAATGATGCCCGGCGCCCCTTTGACACCGATGGTGACAGGATCCGCGACGGATTGTTTACCATCCGGGCCTTTGTCCGGGCCCTGGGGGATACGGGGATCAGGATCCATCTGGCCGGTCACAGCACCGGGGCGATTCTCCTGGGGCATCTTCTGGGCGCCCTGGACACCCTTGGCATGCCGGACCTGGTGGCGAGCTGTTCGCTCATGGCGCCGGCCTGCAGTTTGGATTTCTACACCGGACACTACGCACCCAGGCTGGGTGAAGGAGACGGCCGGGTGGGGCTGCCGAAACTTGACATCTACACCCTGTCGGACCGTCTGGAGCTGGACGACACTGTGGCCCTGGTGTACAGGAAGTCGTTGTTGTTTCTTGTTTCCCGGGCACTGGAGCGGACGCCTGAAAAGCCGCTTCTGGGCATGCAGCGGCACCTGGGACTCCTTGAGCCCAACCCGGCGCTGACTGTTCTCACGTCCGACGGGAAACGGGGCGCATCCAGGTGCACCACCCACTGCGGGTTTGACAACGATGCGCCGACCATGAACGCCATCCTGAAACGGGTCCTGGGGAAATACCCGTCAAAACCGTTCCGGGAAGGGGAGATGGCAGGGTATTGACAGTGTATGAGAATCATCATATTATGCTATCAAGTAGACAGCGTAAATTGATTGCTCAAGGGAGGCACAGGAATGAAAGCAATTACCATTCGAGGGATAGATCCGGTTGTTTCCCTGAAACTTAAACAGGCTGCTGATAGAGAAAATAAAAGTGTTAATCAGTTTGTCCTTGAGATCATCAAGGAGCATATCGGGCTGCAGAAAGTAAAAAAATATACCCGGCGATACGATGATATGGATTCGTTGTTCGGATCATGGAGTGAAGAGGAATTCCAGGCTGTACAAGATAAAATAACAGGCCAGAGAAAAATTGACCAGGAGTTATGGGAATGAAACCCCTTCTGATCGATACGAATATCTATTCATTTGCCATGAGGGGAGATGAGGATGTTGTTGATGTCCTTAGAAGAGCAGAACATATTGGATTTTCGGTGATCAGCATAGGTGAGCTTCTATATGGGTTCAAGGGAGGAGATGGCGAAGCACGAAACAGGGAATTGCTGGATTCCTTTCTGGATGGTCCCAGAGTTCATGTTTATCCGGTGAATGAAGTGACTGCACAATTTTATGCTGAGATCATAATTAACCTGAAAAAAGTCGGAAAGCCTATTCCAACGAATGATATCTGGATTGCTGCGGTCGCTTTTCAGCACGGACTGACAATTTACTCAAAAGACAGGCACTTTCAATTTATACCCGGTCTCTCGTCGATATAAATTACGGATTGCATTCCTAGGCCCAAAGGCGTTTTCCGGCAGTTGGGATAAAGGGTTTGTGTATCGGTTATCCATGGACTTATGGCTTCGGTTCGGGTATAGAGAACCATGGATTACAAATTTAATTTAAAGCGTGTGCGAAAGACGGGATTCTTATGAAAAAAGCATTGATAACAGGTGTTACAGGGCAGGACGGGGCCTATCTGGCCGAATTTCTTCTGGACAAGGGGTACGAGGTCCACGGCATCAAGCGCAGGTCTTCGTCTTTCAATACGGACAGGATCGATCACCTTTACGAAGACCCCCATGCAACAGGGCGGCGGTTCATGCTCCACTACGGTGATCTCACGGATTCGTCCAACCTGATCCGCATCCTGCAGCAGGTTCAGCCCGATGAGATCTACAATCTCGGCGCCCAGAGCCATGTGGCGGTCTCCTTTGAGGAGCCCGAGTACACGGCCAATACCGACGGCCTGGGGGCCCTGAGGATACTGGAGGGGATACGGCTTCTGGGTATGGAGAAAACAGCCAGGTTTTACCAGGCCTCCACGTCCGAGCTGTTCGGCAAGGTCCAGGAGGTCCCCCAGAGCGAGACAACGCCCTTTTATCCCCGGTCCCCCTATGCTGCGGCCAAGCTCTATGCCTACTGGATTACGGTCAACTACCGGGAAGCCTACGGCATCTATGCCTGCAACGGGATCCTGTTCAACCACGAGTCCCCGGTCCGGGGCGAAACCTTTGTCACCCGAAAGATCACCCGCGCCATTGCCAGGATCTGCCTGGGTCTTGAAAAGTGTCTTTTCCTGGGCAACCTCAATGCCCTGAGAGACTGGGGCCATGCCAAGGATTACGTGGAGATGCAGTGGCTGATGCTCCAGCAGGAGACTCCCGAGGATTATGTCATTGCCACGGGCGAGCAGCATTCGGTCCGGGATTTCGTGGACATGGCCGCAGGTCACCTGGGGCTGGTGCTCAAGTGGGAGAACCAGGGCAAGGATGAAATGGGGGTGGTGGTCTCGGCGCCAAAAGAGTTCGCCAATGATGTCAAGGCCGGGGATGTGGTGGTGCGGGTGGATCCCAAGTACTACAGGCCCACGGAAGTGGAGACGCTGCTGGGCAATCCCGCCAGGGCCAGGGAGCGGCTTGGCTGGGTTCCCAGGATATCGTTCCGGGAACTGGTGGCGGAGATGGTG
This sequence comes from Pseudomonadota bacterium, assembly GCA_043806875.1. Taxonomy (GTDB): domain Bacteria; phylum Desulfobacterota; class Desulfobacteria; order Desulfobacterales; family Desulfobacteraceae; genus JAZDGN01. The sequence goes on along the minus strand of JAZDGN010000070.1, from coordinate 2,652 downwards.
GAAGCCGATCTTGTGGCTGCACGCAGGGACAGGTTCTGCAGGGATGAAGGTTTTCAGACATTTGATCACAGGGAATAGATCATGAATCCGACGGACAAGATTTACGTGGCAGGCCACCGGGGCCTGGTGGGTTCGGCCCTGGTCAGGAAGCTGGAGAGTCTGGGGTACACCCGTGTGATCGGCAGGAGTTCCCGGGGCCTGGACCTGAAGGACCAGGCCTGTGTTGCTGCCTTTTTCAAGGCGGAACAGCCGGACTATGTGTTTTTGGCCGCGGCCAGGGTCGGAGGGATACACGCCAATGCCACGTATCCGGCGGAATTCATCTACCAGAACCTGATGATCCAGTCCAATATCCTGCACCAGAGCTGGGTGACCGGTGTCAAGCGGGTGCTGTTTCTGGGGTCGTCGTGCATCTATCCCAAGATGGCTTGCCAGCCCATCCGGGAAGAGTACCTCATGACCGGGGCCCTGGAGCCGACCAACTCCCCCTATGCCGTGGCCAAGATCGCAGGCATCGAGATGTGCTGGGCCTACAACCGCCAGTACGGGACCAGCTTTATCCCGGTGATGCCCACCAACCTGTACGGCCCCTTTGACAACTTTGACCTGGAAAACTCCCATGTGCTGCCGGCCCTGATCCGGCGGTTCCACGAGGCAAAGCAGAACGGTGACAAGGCGGTGACGGTGTGGGGCACAGGATCGCCCATGCGGGAGTTCCTGCACGTGGATGACCTGGCCGATGCGTGCGTTTTCCTCATGAACCGGGACACGGTTGACGGCATGGGGGGCGACAGGCTCCTTGTCAACATCGGCACCGGGGTGGACGTGACCATCCGGGAGCTGGCAGGGATTGTGAAAGAGATTACCGGGTTTGAAGGCGAACTGCGGTTTGACCCGTCCCGGCCGGACGGCACCCCCAGAAAACTCCTGGATGTCTCAAGGATGCGGTCCCTGGGCTGGGAGGCGTCCGTTCCCCTGAAGGATGGGCTCGTCTCAACCTACAGGTGGTTCACGGAGAACCTGTGATCAGTTCCTTTGTCTGAGGATCTGCCCTAAAGTAATTCCTGCCAGGATAAGGGATAGAATCATCATTCCCCACTGGGATACCGTGGGTATTTCCTGTTCTTCTTCCCACTGGGCATATAGGACGATATCCTGTGCCGGCATCACAAAGGTGTCATCGGCTGCATAGTCTGTTCCATTCCCGTCCGAAGCAGTGTTCCAGCCGCCAAAGACATATCCGGTCCGGGTCAGGTTTCCGGTGTTTCCCAGAACAGTAACCGTAGCACCAGCCAGGTAGGGGCTGCTTGCATCCACCGGGACGGTTCCTGCCAGGGCGCCGTTGCCGTCATAGGTCACGGTCCAGGTTGAATTGCCTTGTTCAGGTGCCAGTTCGTAGGCTACGATCAGGTTTGGGGCCTGTTGAATATCGGCGAGCAGGATTAGATTGCCGCCACTTATATAAGTCGCAGCGCCTCCTGCAAGACCGTTATTGAATCCAGGGACAGCAGAACAATCATGGGTGGTACCTGTAAAAGTTCGGGTAGCAATGTCGAATTGATGAAATACCGCGTTAACCGATTGTGAGAACAGCCAAAGATAAGGTCCGCCTGGGGTCGAATCATCATAGGCGCTTCCATATATGCTGCTTACTGTCGGGGAGATATTGGCATATATCTGATTCCCGTTCATATCAATTGCACCGAGTTCATTCCAGTTGCCGATCCAGAAGCCACCGCTCCCGCCGTCGAGCTCAGGGTCATAGGCGATATGGCGGACACCCGTGATTCCGGTGCAGTTGACTGTGATTGTACCAGCAAGTGATTCGTTCTCAAGATCCATGATATATATGGTCAGATTCGCAGGGCTTCCATAAAAGTAGGTCCCGTCATAGGCCATATCTCTTAATTGAGAGACACCTGCGATATCGAATGAATGATCAAAGGTGCCGTCCATATTGTATTCGTAAAAGGCCGGAGAGACATTTGCTCTCCACTCAGCCGTGTATATATGTGTGCCGTTGGTCTCAATGCCGGCTTGACCACCTTCGCCAGTTGCGTTGAAACTGTAAAGGATATCCCAGGTGGCGGCCGTCCCGGTGCACGGGAGAAAGGCTGCTGCGAAAAAAACAAGGGACAGCATAAGGCTTTTTTTCATTTTTCCTCCTTCTCCTCCCTTTGGCAGGCGGGATCAAGAAATAATTTATGCAGATATTGTTTCTGAATATCCGCATAAAATACTGAAATAGTATTTTTGTCAAGGTATAACTGACGCGGGTTCCGATTCTTTTTCAGAGGACAGCAGGCTTTCCACATAATCATCATAGAACGACTCATCGTGTCCGCTGCAATCCATACCACTGTTTTTGTTTCCCATGTGAATATCTTTTGTCAGTTAGAGTTGAGGTTACCGGGTTTGAAGGCGAACTGCGGTTTGACCCGTCCCCGCCGGACGGCACCCCGAGAAAACTCCTGGATGTCTCAAGGATGCGGTCCCTGGGCTGGGAGGCGTCCGTTCCCCTGAAGGAGGGGGTCGTCTCAACCTACAGGTGGTTCAAGGAGAACCTGTGATGGGTGCATTCATTTCCAGCCCTCCAGAGTTACCGGGCCCCATTCTTCATAGGTCTCCTCATCCTCATCACTTGCATCTGAG